>JAUNGD010000010.1 GCA_030524705.1 Lachnospiraceae bacterium
AAGAAAGTACAGAAATAGGGAAATACAGAAATATAATGATACAGAATCACATGAATGCGAGGCGTAGAAAGAAAATGAAGGAACCGGTTTTGGTGGTAATGGCGGCAGGAATGGGAAGCCGCTACGGCGGATTGAAACAGATTGATCCGATTGACGAGTATGGTCATATTATTATGGATTTTTCCATTTATGATGCGATCCGGGCAGGATTTCGCAAGGTGGTATTTATTATCAAGAAGGAAAACGAAGAAAATTTCAAAGCAGCGATTGGAGACCGGATTGCAGAGCAGATTGAGACGGCGTACGTTTTTCAGGATCTTGAAAATATCCCGGAGGGATATTCTGTGCCGGAGGGCAGGGTAAAGCCCTGGGGAACGGGACATGCGGTTATGAGCTGCCTCGGTACCGTGGACGGCCCCTTTGTAGTTATCAACGCGGATGATTATTATGGAAGCAGGGCCTTCCAGATGGCGTATCAGTTTCTGACGACACATCAGGATGATGAACAGTACCGCTATATGATGGTGGGCTATCAGCTGGAAAATACGCTGACGGAGAATGGGCACGTAGCCCGGGGCGTATGCGTGACGGATGCAGACGGCTACCTTGTGGACATCAACGAGCGTACCCATATCGAAAGACGGGGAGAGGAAGCCGCTTATACCGAGGACGACGGGCAGACCTGGCAGGTGATCCCGAAGGGAAGCACGGTGTCTATGAATATGTGGGGATTTTCTGAGAGCATCCTGGAGGAGCTGAAGGCGAGGTTCCGGGTCTTCCTCGAAGAAAACCTGGGAAAGAATCCGCAGAAATGCGAATATTTCCTTCCCTTTGTAGTGGATGAGCTGCTGGCAGAGGGCCGGGCCACCGTGCAGGTGCTGAAGTCGGAGGATAAATGGTACGGAGTGACCTATAAGGAGGACAAGCCCCAGGTGGTTGCCGCGATCCGCGGCTTGAAGGAACAGGGCCTGTATCCGCAGAAGCTGTGGGGGCAGTCATGACCCTGCAGCAGCTTCGATATATTATTGCAGCCGCTGATTCTCCTTCTCTGAATGAGGCGGCCAAAAAGCTGTATATTTCTCAGCCCAGCCTTTCCGGCGCGATCCATGACCTGGAGGCTGAGATCGGTATGGAGATTTTTCGGCGGAGCAGCAAGGGGGTCTCCCTGACCCCGGAGGGGGAGGAGTTTCTGGGATATGCCCGGGCGGTAACGGAGCAGTATCAGCTGATCGAAGAGCGTTATATCCGGCAGACCAGCATCAGAAAGCGCTTCAGCGTCTCCATGCAGCATTACACCTTTGCAGTGCGGGCTTTTATCGAGCTGGTGCGTCAGTTCGGTATGGATGAATATGACTTTGCGGTGTATGAGACCAAGACCTCTGAGGTCATCAGCGACGTAAAAAATTTTAAAAGCGAGCTCGGCATTCTCTATCAGAGTGAGTTTAACCACCGGGCTTTGGAAAAGCTTTTCCGGGAAAATAATCTGGAATTTCATCCGCTGTTTTCCTGCGGCGTCTACGTCTATATGTGGAAGGGCCATCCCCTGGTGGGTAAATCCCGGATCTGCAGGGACGATCTGGAGGAATATCCCTGCCTGACCTTTGATCAGGGACTTCAGAACTCCTTTTTTCTTGCGGAGGAGATTTTGAGTACGTATGAATACAAGCGGACCATCAAGGCAAATGACCGGGCCACCATGCTGAATCTGATGATCGGGCTGAACGGCTATACGCTGTGCTCCGGCATCATCTGCGAGGAGCTGAACGGAAATGAATATGTGGCGGTGCCGCTGGATACGGAGGAGCGCATGACCATCGGCTACATTGCGAGAAAGGGCATGTCGGTGAGCCCTCTGGGCGCGCGGTACCTGGAGGAGATACGGAAATATCAGGAGTTCATTTTATGATATAGAAAAAGCCTTTCCTTGCACCTTCTGCGATTCGGAGCATATACTACGGTAGTTGAAGAAAAGGAGATGGCTTATGAAAAAAAGAATTCTGTCACTTGTACTTTCTGCCGTTTTGGCCGCCGGAGCGGTTGGCTGCGTATCCGGCGCCCAGGAACAGGAGAAGAAAGAGGAGCTTCAAAAGGTTACGCTGAATGAGGTCGCCCATTCCATTTTTTATGCACCGCAGTATGCGGCCATCGAGCTGGGGTATTTTGAGGACGAAGGAATCGACCTGGAGCTGGTATGCGGGTTCGGCGCCGATAAAACCATGACCGCCCTGCTGTCCGGGGAAGCGGACATTGGGTTTATGGGCTCCGAGGCGTCCATCTATACGTACAGCGGAGGCGCCCAGGATGCGCCGGTCAACTTCGCCCAGCTGACGCAGCGCGCCGGGAATTTCCTGGTGGCAAGAGAAGAGATGCCGGACTTTTCCTGGGAGGATCTGAAGGGAAAGGATGTGCTGGGAGGCCGGAAGGGCGGAATGCCGGAAATGGTATTTGAGTACATTTTGAAGCAGAACGGCGTCGACCCGGCTTCGGATGTGAGGATTGACCAGTCCATCGACTTCGGCTCCACCGCTGCCGCGTTTTCTGGAGGTCAGGGAGAATATACTGTGGAATTTGAACCTGGCGCCACGACCCTGGAGCAGGAGGGCGTCGGATATGTGGTTGCGTCCCTCGGTACGGACTCGGGCTATGTGCCGTATACGGCGTACTGTACAAAGACCAGCTACATGGAGGAGCACCCGGAGGTAATTCAGGCATTTACAAATGCGCTGCAGAAGGGAATGGACTACGTAAATTCTCATACGCCGGAGGAGATTGCTGAGACGATCGCACCGCAGTTTACAGAGACAGATATTGAGACGATTACGACGATCGTGACAAGATACTATGAACAGGATACATGGAAGGAGAATCTGATTTTCGAGAAAGAAAGCTTCGAGCTTTTACAGGATATTCTGGAGGATGCGGGAGAACTGGAGGAGAGAGTGCCGTATGAGGCGTTGGTGATCACGGAATTTGCGGAGGCAGCGGCAGAATAAAGACAGGTTGCTTTGCAAAAACGCTTCATTGCTATTTTGGAAATTTAAAGTTATAATAGGACAGGACACTCTGACAATACAGTTGTCTGGGTGTTCTGTTCTGTTTTTATACTTTACTTTTCGGAAGGAGACTTGGATGATGAGAAATGTACTGGATTCCCATGCGCATACAATTGCCAGTGGGCATGCTTACAATACAGTTTATGAAATGGCGCAGGCGGCTGCAGCAAAGGGCCTGGAGCTGCTTGCCCTTACGGAGCATTCTATGAAGATGCCGGGCACCTGCCATGAGTTTTATTTTATGAATCTGAAGGTGCTGCCGCGGCAGATGTTCGGCATAGAGGTGCTGTTCGGGACGGAAGTAAATATTATGGATTTTGACGGAAGCCTGGACATGAGACAGGAGCTTCTGGAAAAGATGGATGTGGTAGTGGCCAGTATGCATACGCCCTGCATAAAGCCGGGAACGGCGGCAGAAAATACAAGAGCATATGTGAGGGCAATAGAGAATCCTGCCGTAAATATAATCGGTCATCCGGATGATGGACGTTATCCGGTAAATTACGAGGAGCTGGTAGCGGCGGCAAAGGAGCATCATGTATTACTGGAACTGAACAACAGCTCACTGAATCCGGCCGGCTCCCGCAAAGACCCCGTTCCGAATGATAAGAAAATGCTGGAACTGTGCCGTCAGTATGAAGCTCCAATCATTATAAACAGTGACTGCCATTGTGCCGCCGACGTTGGTAATCACCAATATGCGGACGAGCTGCTGAAGGAAATTGATTTTCCGGAACATCTCATTGTGAATCGTTCCGTAGAAGAATATAAAAAATATATTAACCGCTTTACACTGCTAAAGTAACATGGTAAAATATTACCAGTGCAGTATTTCGTGAAATAATAAATATAGGAGAGGACTGGATATGAGTAAAAAGATCCGCACAGAAGCGGTTGACGAATTGTTTGAGGCGGTGATGTGCCTCAAAAACAAAGAAGAGTGTTATTTGTTTTTTGAGGATGTATGTACGATTAACGAACTGCTTTCACTTTCTCAGCGATTTGAAGTGGCGCATATGCTGAAAGAAAAGAAAACGTATCTGGAGATTGCCGAGAAGACCGGGGCATCTACAGCGACGATCAGCCGGGTGAATCGGTCTTTGAATTATGGAAATGATGGCTACGAGATGGTTTTTTCCCGAATGAAAAGCGGGGATACCCGGGAATCGAAAGAGGAATGAAAACAGAAAAGCTGGTAATCGGCAGGGGGGAGCCGGTCTGCCAGCTTTTTTTGATGAGGCGTACTGTTTATTTTTTGCCGTCCGGCAGCTGAGGAAGAGAGTCGATCATTTTTTCAATGACCTCTTTTTTCAGATAAATATCGAAGCTCAGCATGCAGATAAAGGAAAACAGCTGCATGAATTCGCGATTCTCTTCCGGACAGTCTTTAAAGGAATTTGCCGCACAATGATAGTTGTCCATAATGTCCCGGATGGTTTCACTGATCTGGTCTTTTCCCAGGTTGTATATTTCGGAATAAATATCCTGGATGTTATAGTCCTGCCTGGCATTGAAAAAATGCTCTGTGACAGGCTTCAGGATCGCCTGGATATCTGACAGAGGCAGAAATCCTTTAAAATAATAAATAAAAATCAAAACCAGCATATGCTCCTTCGTATAACGCTTTTTTTCCGGAGGAGGAAGGAGCTTGTTTTTGGCGTAATTGTTGATCATGGTCTTCGTAAGAATCTTGTCGTTTTCGTATCGTTTGGAGCTTTTTAAGTGCTCTTCCATGAAATGCGTCACCTGGTCCATGTAAAGATCAATATCCGGGATATCAGAAAGACGTATGTGATCAGTATTTGCCATCTGATTCAGAATCTCAGAGAGCAATTTTGTATATTCCTGCTTCATGGGTGTACCTCGCTGTCTGGTCAGTTCATTAATAACAGTATTATATAGTTTTTGAAACGAGATGACAAGTGTTAAATAATACCGTGCAAAAGATTTTATTCTTGCAAGTAAACATAGTTTCGGGTAGAATAAGATGGCGAAAGAAAGGCAGGAGGTGTCTTAGTGCGCAAAATGGAATTTAAGATGGAGCGTGAGGGCCTGGTGAAGCCGGGAGACAAGGTTACGGTTTCCGAGGGAATACTTCCCTCCAGTTGGTATTATACGATTGAGCCGGCGATAGCGATGTCTGCCAATTATACGAGCCGTGAGAGGCTCACGGTGCGGGAAGGCACAGTTGTCGAGGTGATCACGGATGAGAGTGGATATACCGTAGTGGCTGAGTTTGATGAGTAGCCGGTCCGGCGTCAATAACGGAGGAAAATAAATGAACATATATGATTCTTTGAATCCGGAGCAGTATGAGGCGGTGTGCCATTTTGAGGGGCCTCTGCTGATCCTGGCGGGAGCCGGATCCGGAAAAACCAGGGTGCTGACCCACAGGGTCGCATGGCTGATGGAGGAAAAAGGAGTTGATCCATGGAATATTATGGCGATTACCTTTACGAATAAGGCGGCCGGTGAAATGCGGGAACGTGTGAACCGCATGTTGGACGGAGAGGCTGACCGTGCATGGGTGGCGACCTTCCACAGCACCTGTGTCCGCATTTTGAGACGATACATAGACCGCATCGGATTTGGCACAAACTTTACAATTTATGACGGAGATGACCAGAAATCCGTGATAAAGGAGATATGCAAGCGTCTGAATGTGGATACGAAGCTCTATAAGGAGCGCTTTTTTATGAGTGCGATTTCCGCGGCGAAGGATGAGCTGGTGGGACCGGAGGAGTATGCCCTGAAAACTCAGTCGGATTTCCGGATGAAAAAGGTGGCTGAGGTCTACAGCGAATATCAGAAGCAGCTTCACAGCAGCAATGCGCTGGACTTTGACGATCTGATCTGCAAGACAGTAGAGCTGTTCCAAAGCTGCCCGGAAGTGCTGGATTATTATCAGGAACGGTTCCGCTTTATCATGGTGGATGAGTATCAGGATACAAATAAGGCGCAGTTCAAGCTGATCAGCCTGCTGGCTTCAAAGTATGGCAACCTTTGCGTGGTGGGGGATGATGACCAATCCATATACAAATTCCGAGGGGCTAATATCGGAAACATTCTGAATTTTGAGCACTTTTTTCCAGATGCAAAGGTGATACGGCTGGAGCAGAATTATCGTTCTACGCAGAACATTCTGGATGCGGCCAACGAGGTGATCTGCCATAATAAAGGAAGAAAGAGTAAACGCCTGTGGACAGATAACGGCGCCGGGGAGCGGGTGAAGTTCCGGCAGTTTATGAACGCCTTTGAAGAAGCCGAATATGCCGCCGGCCTGATCAATGGAAGAGTGGGTCAGGGGACATGGAAATATGGAGATTGTGCCGTTTTATACCGTACAAACGCCCAGTCGCGTATGTTCGAAGAAAAATTCTTAATGTCTAATATACCGTATAAAATTGTCGGGGGCGTAAATTTCTATGCCAGAAAAGAAATCAAGGATATTCTGGCATACCTGAAAACAATTGCGAACGCCGAGGATGACCTGGCGGTGCGCCGGATCATTAATGTTCCGAAACGCGGAATCGGAGCGACGACGATTTCCCGGGTGCAGGAATATGCGATTGCTCACGATGCGAGTTTTTACAATGCACTGCGGGTAGCAGAAACAATTCCCGGTATCGGGAAAAGTTCAATGAAGCTTCAGAATTTTGTGCAGATGATCCAGACCTTTCGCAGTAAAGAAGAGTTTTATTCTGTAAAAGAACTGATCGAGGATGTTCTGGAGGTGACCGGTTATGTGAAAGAGCTGGAAGCAGAAGGAACAGACGAGGCGGAGGAGAGAATTGCAAACATCGATGAGCTGCTGAGTAAGGCGGCTGCCTATGATGAAAGCCAGGATAACGAAAATCACAGCCTTAATGGATTTTTGGAGGAAGTTGCGTTGGTGGCTGATATCGACGATCTGGAAGAAGATCCGGATCATGTCCTGATGATGACTTTGCATAGTGCAAAAGGGCTGGAGTTTCCAGTGGTATTTCTGGTTGGAATGGAAGATGGCATGTTTCCCAGCTATATGAGTATTTCCTCCGAGGATCCGATGGATATAGAGGAAGAACGGAGGCTGTGCTATGTAGGCATTACCCGGGCAATGCGGGAGCTGTATCTGACTGCAGCCAGACAGCGTATGGTACGGGGGGAGGTACATTACAACAGGGTTTCCAGATTTATTGATGAGATTCCGGCAGAAATGCTTCAGAGTGAAGAACGGATAAAAGAAGCGCCGAAGAAGGAACGGGAAAAAGTTCAGAGCCATTATCAGCAGGCCAGAGAAGCATTTCGCACAAAGGCTTTTGTACCTCAGCAGTTTGAGGTGAAAAAGGCCGCGGGCCTGGATTATGGAACCGGTGACCGGGTGCGCCATATCAAATTTGGCGAAGGTACCGTGCAGAACGTCGTAGAAGGCGGGCGGGACTATGAGGTGACCGTGGAATTTGACCGTGTTGGTGTCAAGAAGATGTTTGCCTCCTTTGCGAAGCTTATTAAGATATGATAAGGCTGGTGCTTTCCGTACAGGGGAGACTGCAGCCTGGTTGGATGGATTGTTGCGAAAAATATGGTGAAGTAAAAAGTTTTTATAGTAAAAATTCGAGTGCTGTGATATACTATCATAAAATAAGAGGTAAAAATACAGAAAGGACGTGTACAAAATGAATAAATTCGATGAGCTTTTGGCGGCATTGCAGAAAAGAGAGGAAGAGAAGCACAAAAATACAGTGCTTTGGGTTCTGGCTGTGATAGGTGCAGTATCAGCAGTGGCAGCGATCGCATATGCCGTGTATCGCTATTTTGCACCGGATTATCTGGAGGATTTCGAAGAAGATTTTGATGATGATTTCGAAGATTTCTTCGAGGATGACGATTTCCCGGAGATGGATGGGGAGAAAGCTGAAGCGAAGGAAGAGCCGGCTGAAAAAGCTGAGGAAGCACCGGAAGCTGAAGAGACACCAGAAGCAGAGGAAAAAGCAGAGGAAGAATAAGAGGAATGACAGAGCCGTTTTGCGACTGCATAGCAGTTGCAAAACGGCTCCATTTTGTTTTAGGACTATAGACAGTAATATAATGGCGACTATTTTACTGCTCTTCCGGAACAACCGATGTGGATAAGCCTGTTTCATATTCCCGGAGGCGTTTTTCAGCCCCGCTCCAACCCATGTTTGTAACAGCATTCGCAATCAGTTCTGCAATAATACAGTTACCCACGGAAGAGTAAAATGGAAGAGTTGTATGTCCATAGGACTGAATAAAAATATCAGCAGCCAGAGAGACGCTGGATGAACGGACATCTGAGATTACGATCAAGTAGATGTTACTTTTTTTAACCATTTCAAGCATTTGTTTCTCAAAATTGGTAAATCGTCCGAAATTGAACCAGATCAGACAGTCAGCACGTGTAAAATCCATGGCAAACTGGAGGGCTTTATAGTCTGCCGCAGGGATTTGAAACACATTGGAAGTAGTCATGCGCAAGAGATTTGCGCAGGTCTCGGCGATGCTGCTTCTGAATCGGATGCCGAGAATATATCTGTTCTGGCTGGACAGGATTACTTTTGCCACTTTTTCAAAAACGGCAGGTTCATTATTTTGAAAAATATTCTGAATAATCTGCTGGTAAGAGGCTATCATCTGATTCGAAATATCAGATGCGTTTTCTCCGTCTGCCCGCTGGGTAAGATAATGAACTATGGGACTGGAATCGTCAGAAATCAACGATTTGTTCGTAAGCTCCTGCTGCATATCGTGCTTGAAATCTGCAAAACAACTGTACCCCAGACTTTTTGTAAAACGTATGACAGATACGTCGCTGACGTTTACGTGCTGTGCAATTTCAGTTGAAGACAGTAACGGGATTGATTGTTTATTTTGCAGGCAAAACTCAGCTATGCTTTTATATGTTTTTGTCATGTGACAGTTTTTCAGCCGTTCTTCTAACACTCCCATCAGAATCCTCACATACAAGAAAATATAGTAATTATTTCAATTATACCCATTTATTTAGAAAAATGCAACAATTAGTAGATCACTGCTTTGTTTGCAGGGTATGGTAGCCCAATTCTTTACGCGCGTCCTTCAGTTTGCTTCCGGCGAGAACTTTTTGCCGGATAGCTTCCTCTTTTTCTTCAATTTCCCGTGCAGCGGCAAGAACTTTTTCTGCCTGAGAGCAGGGAATCACAACTGCTCCGGAGTCATCTGCGAGAATCAGATCGCCGGGAAGGATCTGGACATTAGATACATTTACCGGAACATTTATATGGTCAACATAGACACGATCCTTGCCCGTAACCATGTAAGTGCTTTTGGTGAAAACAGGGTACTGTAGTTCGCGGATTGCCGGTACGTCACGGCAGACGCCGTCAATAAGAGTGCCGGCGATATTGTGCTTGGAAGCATAGAGAGACATGATATCTCCCCATACGGTACAATCAAGACGGCCGCCGTTGTCGATGACGATAACCTGACCGGGAGCGACGTCGTCAATGAAATCCCCTACGTTGTCCTTATGCATCCCACAGGGAACGTAGTGAACTGTAAATGCCTGGCCGCACATCTTGGAGGCAGGAATCACAGGATGAATTCCGGGCAGGCCTCCTTTCAGTCCGAGGCGATCCATTGCGTCTGAGACGGAAGCAGTGTCAAACTGCAAAAAGCCGTCGATGATTTCTTCACAAAGCTTTGTATATTCATTCATATGGAAACCTCATTTCTTAAGCATATTTTCATAATTGAATTTTTGATCTACGAAGGCAGGGTCTGCCCCGGAACGGATTTCCTGAATCATTCGGCTCTCATTGGCTTCGAGTTCCTCTGCTTTGGCCAGAACTTCTTCAAATCTTTCCTGAGGGACAACTACAACACCGCTGCGGTCTCCCAGCACGATGTCTCCGGGACGGACCTGTACGCCGCCGAACTGGATCATCTGATTGATGAGATAAGCCTGTGTTTTTCCTCTGGATGTTTCTACTGTGGCGCCTCTGGAATACATGGGAAGCCGGATACTTACATATTCATCGATATCACGGCATACTCCATCAACTACGACGCCGGACATACCATAGACCTGAGCAGTATTTCCCATAATACCGCCGAAGGCCGAGATGTCTGTTCTACCGCCGTGGTCCACTACTACAACGCTGCCAGGTTTTCCGGCCTTCATGGCATTAAGTACGCCAAGATGAGTGGTCTCGGCTTCCGTCATTCCCACTGGTCCCATTTTAATCGTAATGGCTTCGCCGCAGATTTTCGGACATCCTTCCCAAATTGGACGGATCCCTCTTGTTGTTCCACGGATCTGCAGTGCTGTCATGGCATCGGATATATTGTTGGATGAGAGTTTCATCAGTCGGGTACGCTGTTCATTGTTCATAGTGATTGTTCTCCTTATTTTTTAAGCATATGTACATAGTCGTATTTTGCATCAACTTCCAGCATGTCGCCGCCTTCGCCGACTTCTTTCATCATGCTGCTTTCTTTAAAATTTAGTTCTTCTGCTTTTTCCAAAACCTCCAGATAACGCTCCTTTGGAACGATGGTAATGCCGCTTCGATCTCCGATCACTATATCGCCGGGGCGAACCTGCACACCTGCGAATTGGATCATACCATTTGTCTCATATACCATGATACGTCCTCGGGATGTTCTGACGACGGCGGAGCGGGCGAATACCGGGAATTTAGCATCGTAATAATCATCCACATCACGTACGGCACCGTCAACGATGACCCCATTTACACCTTTGGCACGGGCACCGTTGGCAAGAAGTCCTCCCCAGGCAGAGGTAGTGGTATCCCCACTGTTATCTACTACTATTACGTTGCCGGGTTTTGCTATAGCAATAGCTTCTGCACAGAGATGGGTGGAGTTCATGGGCGTTTCACCAGTGGGGCCAATTTTGACTGTAAGCGCTTCTCCGACCAATTTGGGACAGCCCTCATAAACAGGACGGATCCCGTATGTGGATCCCAATAATCCAAGAGCATCCAATGCATCAGAGACATTGCTGCTTGAAAGGGCATAAAAACGTTCGTATTCTTGCTGGGTCATGTAAAGTACCTCCTTAAATTTAAATAATGAAATTGAGTGTTTAAAAAAGAAAAAATGTAGAAATATATTCCTAAAAAGTGTAGAATGTAGTACATCAAACATTTTAAGAAAAAAAGTAAAAAAAGTCAATAAAAAAACAAAAAATAGAAAGAAAATATGGATATATCACAAAAATAAAGAGGGAAGAGTGACAAATATTTGTGAAATATAGCATGATGACAGAAAAGGAAAAGTGTGATAAGGTATAGAAAAAGTAGATGTTACGACAATAAAGTGTAAGAATGTAGAAAATATTACCAAAAGATGAAATGTTTGTTGCAACTCAGAAAGAAGGAAGGAAAATGACGAAACTTGGTTTGGTTGGTTTTGGTGAAGCTGCCTATTATCTGACGAGTGAAATCATACCTGGAAGTGCTGTGTTGTATTCTTTTGATACGGTAGCTTCCCAGGATTCCCCAAGAGGGAAACAGCTAAGACAGCGCGCGGAAGAAAATCAGGTAACGCTGGTAAGTTCTATAGAAGAACTGTTTGCAGTTTGCAATGTGATTTTTTGTCTGACAAGTGCGAATTCAGCATTGCCGATTGCGAAGCAGATTGCTCCATTTTTAAGGAAAGGACAGCTGTATGTAGATATGAATTCCACAGCGCCGGGTACGAAGGAACAGATATATAAGATATTGGATGGTTCAGACGGGACTTTTGTAGAGGCGGCTGTCATGGCGTCCGTTCCGGCGAATCGTACCAGGGTACCGGTATACGTATGTGGAGAAGCGGCAGAGAGGCTTTGTGAGATTACTGATGCCTGCGGTATGAATTTTATGGCGTTGTCTGAGCAGATCGGTGCCGCATCTGCTATGAAGATGATCAAGAGTGTACTGTTTAAGGGATTCATAGCACTTTTGACAGAAACGGTATTTGCGGCGGAGCGGTATGGGATCACAGAGAAGACGCTGGGAGCATTGAAAAGTATTTTGACACAGGAAATGACATTTGAAGAGTGCTGCAATTATTTTTTGTGTACCATGGCAACTCATTCGGAGCGCCTCGGATACGAAATGGAAGAGGTGCTCAGTACTCTTGATTCTATGGGAGAAAATACGATTATGACCCGTGCAACGCTGGAAAAAATGCGCTGGATGAGCGGACAGGGATACAATCAGAAATTTTCGACACGGCCGGAAAACTATAAAGAAATTGTTGCATACAGAGATAAGCTGGAAGTACGGGAAAGATAAATGCCAAACAGGAGGCGGGAATAGTTATGAAACTGTCAGAAATTAAAAAAATGGAAGACTGCGGCTGTTTTCCGACACCGGTGCATGAACTGAAAAATCTTGGCAGGGAGTTGAATTGCCGTTTGTTTATCAAGAGGGATGATTTGACGGGACTGGGATTTTCTGGAAATAAAGTTCGGAAGCTGCAGTATCTGGTGAGGGATGCAAAGGATAGGGGTTATACGACATTACTGACCTTTGGGGGAGTACAGACAAATCATGGAAGGCAGACGGCCGCTGTTGCTAATAAATATGGAATGAAATCCGTTGTGATTGCTACGGTAGAAGACGGAAGGATTCCGGAAAAGCTCAGCGGGAATTTATTGCTGGATGCTATTTTAGGATGTGATGTACGTTTCCTGGATACGTCTGCTCTCAAAAAAGGTTCCCCAAAGCTGTCTCCGGATGAGATTAAAACGGAAACGTTAAAGCTTCGCCGCATCGCTGCAGATCGGGTGATTGCAGAATATGAGGAGAAAGGCGAGAAGGTATATGAAATGCCGGCCGGAGGCAGCACACCGATTGGATGTCTGGGATATTTTTTTGCGGTGAAGGAGATTATGGATCAGCTGGAACAGAAGAACCAAAAAATAGATTATCTCGTCTGTCCTACCGGTTCCAATGGAACTTATGCGGGCTTATGGCTCGGCAGCAGGTACTTTGGGGCGCCATTTGAAGTGATTGGTGGGTGTGTCAGCCCTCATGAAGAAATTTATATTGAAAATATGGTGAAATTTATCAATGAAACCAGCCAATTCCTGGAACTGAATATTACAGCGAAGAGGAAAGATATTCATATACTTTGTACAGAATGTGCGGGAATTGCATATGACAAACCGGATGAGGAGACTTTTGAAACCATTTATAAGATGGCACGAAGTGAGGGGTTATTTATAGATCCCTGCTATACAGGAAAAGGCTTTACAGCGGTTCTCAAGCTGCTGAAAAGCGAGAAGATACCGAAAGGGTCTTCTGTATTATTTATTCATACGGGCGGATTGCCGGGGCTTTACAGCCAGCAGCATTTAGAAAAATTTTCAAAGGATCTGTGGGAAGGAAAGGAACATTCAATGGTACCGCTGAACAGGTAAAGGAGGTGCAAAGGTGGAGATATTAGAGCTGTGCAGGCAGCAACTGGAATATGCAGTCAAGGTTAGACGGCATTTGCATATGTATCCAGAGCCGACATCATATGAATTCAGGACGGTGCGGTATATCACTTCACAGTTGGAACGGCTGGAGATGCCTTTTACGGAAATAGAGGATGGCGGAGTGATTGCGGTGGTGGACAGCGGAAAAAGAGGAAAGACAGTTCTTCTCCGAGCGGATTGTGATGCGCTGCGTATGCAGGAATGGCCGGAAAATGCGAAAAAAAAGAAGGTGTGTGTCAGCAAGGTTCCGGGTGTGGCACACATGTGCGGTCATGATTCACACGTGGCAATGCTGCTTGCAGCAGGCAGGATATTAAAAGAGCATAAAGAAATGTTTACCGGCAGAGTTCTGCTTTTGTTTGAACGGGGAGAAGAAGGCGGTATGAACATTTATTATGTAATGAAGTATCTTCAAGAAAATAAAATTTCCATCGACAGCTGCTGGTCGAACCACGTATCACCGGATTTTCCGGCAGGGGTCGTGGCAATAGCAGAAGGGCCGTCAAATGCTGCATTATTTAATTTTGAGGTAATGCTTACAGGAAAAGGCGGGCACGGTTCGAGGCCGGACCGGGCGAATAATCCCATTCACTGTTTTTCAGCAATTCTGGAACGGCTGAATGATTATCGAATGAGATGTTCTTCGCCGTTTGAACCGCTCACTTTTGATATCTGTTCCGTCCATGCGGGTACAGCCTGCAATGTGATTCCGGAAAAACTGGAATTTGCGGGAACCTGCCGCTATTTTGACAGAACACTGGGAACTGATTTTAAAGAATATCTGAAAAAGGCCATTGATAACTGCTGCGAATTTTATGAATGTGAGGCGCAGTATCGGCAGTTTTCGGAACTGTGCATTCCTACAATCAGCGACCCACAGTGCGCAAGACTGGCAAGGGAAGCAGCAGTCAGGATATTGGGCAGGGATAAGGTACTTCCCAGAGAGGCGAGAATGGGATCGGAAAGTTTTTCTATTCTGACAGCTTATTATCCGAGTGCAAGAGGGATTATTGGAATAAGAAATGAGCAGGAGGGTATTATCTGCAATAACCACCACCCAGGGTTTGAAATTGATGAGAATGGAATGATCTATGGAATATTAATGAACGTCATATATGCGTTGGCATATCTGAAGAGTGATATTCCGATTTCTTATGATTCATTTGAAGGAGATATTGATTGTTTGTTCCAGTCAATGAATACGAAACCGCCGGCACGTCATGATTCTGATATGCAACTGTAAAATCGACAATTATTCACAAGAAAACACAAGGAGGTAAAGATGAAGAAGATATTATCATTAATTTTAACACTTGCAATGGTTCTGGGACTTTTGGGCGGAATTACCTGTGTTGCAGGAGCGAAGGATAAGGAAGTAAAGGACATACTGGTAATCGGCATTAACTCTAACCCGCAGAGTTTATCCATGTCAGATACAAAGATGCAGAATGAAATGCTGATTGGTAATGCATTGTTTGATACACTGATTTACCCGGCAGATGAAAATGGGGAATTTGCCCCTCGTCTTGCTGCCTCCTGGGAGTGGGAAGACGGTACGCATCTCATATTTCATTTAAGAGATGATGTCTATTTCCATAATGGGGAAAAAATGACCGCGGAGGATGTGGCATTTACAGTTAAGACAAGCTGTGAAACGTTAAATAACCGTTCCTTTTTCTCTGCATTCGACGCTGAAAATACGGAGGCGATTGATGAAACTACGGTAAGGATTGCATTCCAGTATGAGTTTGCACCGGCTCTTGCATATCTGTCATCCAGCAGAGGTGGAATCATCTGTAAAAGTGCTTATGAAGAAATGGGAGCTGATGCGTATAATCTGGCGCCGGTAGGTACGGGACAGTTTAAATTTGTCTCTTGGACTCAGGGTGATTCTATTGAACTGGAACGCAATGATGAATATTGGAATAAGGATAAAATTCCTTCCTACAGCCATATCCGTTACAGAATCATTACCGAGAACAGTGTGCGGGCTATGGAGATAGAGGCAGGCGGTATTGACATGGCATACAATATTTCTTCCAACGATTTTGAAAGACTGTCTGCAAATCCGAATCTGATGACGATCGCAGAGGAGGGGCTGTCTCACCAGGGATTTCAGCTGAATTCTTCAGTTCCGGAACTTTCCGATATCCGTGTTCGTGAGGCGTTATGTATTTCGCTCGATACACCTTCTATTGTAGCTGCCGTTTACGGGCAGTATGGAACGGCTGCGACGGGGCTGTTCAGCAACAACGTTTTTGCATTTGATGAACTGGGCCCGTACGAATACAATCCGGAACGTGCAAAGGAGCTTCTGGCAGAAGCCGGATATGAAGATGGATTTGATATCACTATGTCAATTGCCGATATTACCAACCTGGTAAAAATGGCTGAAATTGCCCAGCAGCAATGGGCTCAGGTAGGAATCAACCTGACGATCAATATTATGGAGCAGGTAGCTGTTACAGAACAGAATGCAACAGGGCAGACCAGAATTACAACGACAGACTATACTACGTCGACTGCTGATCCGGGGCACGCCCTGCAGATTTACAGAAGTACCTGGAATGGGGCACTGCAGCTGAAGGATGATTATATTGATGAAATGCTGGATAAAGGCCTCCAGGAGTTTGATACGGACAAGCGTGCGGAAATCTATAAAGAACTGCAGGAGTATATCTGGAACTATTATACCTGTATTCCGCTTGTATTTCCGAAAAATATGCTAGTTTACAGTACAGATATTGAGAATCTTGTTCTGCCAAAGAGCGGATATATTCTGGATTACAGTTCTTTTGATATTTATGCATGATTGATTGGGGATTTCAGGTGTCAGGATTTCCTGATGCCTGAAATCTGACGGACTTTGGGAGAAAAGGAGGAAAATAGCTTGCTGAAATATATTATGCGTCGTATTTTGCTGTTGATACCGGTTCTTTTGGCAGTTACAGTTCTGATTTTTACGATTTTGTATTTTACGCCGGGAGATCCGGTTTTAACGATTTTGGGTGACGAGGTGACAGAAGAAACATATGCACAGGTGCAGGCCGAGCTTGGTCTGGATCAGCCATATATTATACAGTTGGGAAGATATATCTGGAATGTGCTGCATGGAGATTTCGGAAAGTCCTATATGACGGGAATCCCCGTGGCAAATGACCTTCTGAGCCGTTTTCCCACGACTTTAAAACTGTCTTTGCTGAGTATGTTCCTGTCTGTTTTAATAGCTATTCCGCTTGGTGTGCTGTCCGCTACTCATCAGAATCGTCTGCTTGATACGGTAGCCCGTCTGGTCTCTCTTTTGTGGGTATCGATGCCGATCTTCTGGCTCGGACTCTTGCTGATGATGATATTTGCCGTGAAGCTGAAGTGGCTTCCGGCATCCGGGTTTTATGGTCCGAAATATTGGGTTTTGCCGGTGCTGGCACTTGGCATGGAAATGACCGGAGGTATTTTGAGAACAACAAGATCCAGCATGCTTGAAGTGATTCGTCAGGATTATATCAGGACAGCCCGGGCTAAGGGAGCGGCTGAAAACAGAGTAATCTGGAAGCATGCTCTTAAAAATGCAATGATTCCGGTGCTTACGGTAATCGGGATTAGATTTGGCAATTGTCTGGGCGGCTCTGTTATGACAGAAACTGTTTTTTCAATTCCAGGTCTTGGTAAATTTATGGTGGATGCGATTAAGCAGCGTGATTATCCTATTGTAATGGGCGGAGTACTGTTGATCGCTCTGGCATTTGGAATTATTAATCTGGTTGTTGATATTGTATATGCATTTATCGATCCGAGAATCAAGTCCCAGTACAGTTCGAAGAAAAAAGTGAAAAAACTGGTACAGACTGCCGCTGGAAAGGAGGCATGAGATGGAGAGCAGAATACAGAAAAAACATAAAAATTCAAATTTTCGTAATGCAATGAGACGTTTCATGCGAAACAGAACGGCAGTTGTGGCTACTGTTATTCTCGCTATTATGATTTTACTTGCTGTTTTTGCAGATGTGATTACACAGTATGGGTATGAGGAAATGGATACAGCGGCGGCGCTGCAGGGACCGACCTTGAAACACTGGTTTGGCACAGATAATTTTGGACGTGATTTGTTCAGCCGTGTTTTATATGGCGGAAGAATTTCTCTTGTTGTAGGCTTTGTATCCGTCGGTATCGGATGCCTGTTCGGGTGCTGCTTTGGAGCAATTGCAGGATATCGCGGCGGAAAAGTAGATATGATAATTATGCGTATTCTTGATGTGTTTCAGGCTATCCCAAGTCTTCTGATGGCAATTTCCATATCGGCAATGCTGGGAACGGGAATTATCAATTGTATGCTGGCAGTAGGAATTACAGGAATTCCCAAATATGCCAGAATTACGAGAGCCTCCGTTATGTCAATTAAGGAGACGGAATATATTGAGGCTGCGCGGGCAATCGGAGAAAATGATGCGGCCATTATATTGAGGCACTTGATCCCCAATTCGTTGGCCCCGATTATTGTACAGGCAACTTTAGGACTGGCCTCTGGTATTTTGTCCTGTGCAAGTCTCAGCTTCATTGGTCTGGGAGTTCTGCCTCCGACACCGGAATGGGGAAGTATTCTGTCTGCAGCAAAAGATTATATTTATGGTAGTCTGCATTTCATTATGTTCCCAGGTATTGCGATTGTACTGGCAATCGTGACGATGAACCTGATCGGCGACGGTCTTCGGGATGCGCTGGATCCGAGGTTGAAATAGCAGGAAGGAGAAAAAGAAACAATGAGTGTGCTTGACATAAAAGATTTGGTGATTCAGTACAATACGGATGAAGGGATTGTACATGCAGTCAATAGTGTTTCCTTTTCTCTTGAAAAGGGAGAGACCCTTGGTCTTGTAGGAGAGACTGGCGCAGGTAAGACTACCACAGCATTGGGAGTGATGCGTCTGGTACCGAATCCTCCGGGACAGGTGTTGAGAGGAAGTATCACATTTGAAGGACAGGATCTGATGAAGCTGAGTGAAAAGGCCATGAGAAATATCAGAGGGAATAAGATCACTATGATATTCCAGGATCCGATGACAGCATTAAATCCGATCATGTCCGTGGGAGAACAGATTGCAGAGGTTGTAAAATTACATAATAAAAAGATGACAACGGCAGAGACACATACCCGCGCCATAGAAATGCTCGAAACAGTAGGAATACCGGGAGAAAGATTCGGAGATTATCCGCATCAGTTTTCCGGTGGTATGAAACAGAGAGTAGTGATTGCCATTGCGCTGGCGTGCAATCCGGCTCTTCTGATCGCAGATGAGCCGACAACTGCACTTGACGTCACAATTCAGGCGCAGGTGCTTGCAATGATGCAGGAACTTCGGGAAAAGTTTCATACATCGATGATTTTGATTACTCATGACCTTGGCGTAGTTGCGGAAGTATGCGACAAAGTAGCGGTTATGTATGCAGGCCAGATTGTAGAATATGGTACATTGGAAGAAATTTATAATAACACAATGCATCCATTTACGCAGGGGTTGTTTGATTCGATCCCAAGTATGACGAAGAAGGTGAAAAGGCTCAGGCCTATTGAGGGACTGACTCCGGATCCCTCCAATTTACCGGAGGGCTGCCCGTTCCATCCGCGCTGCAGGTACGCTGCGGAAGAATGCAAAAGGCAGACACCTGAAAACATTGAGATCTGCGCTGGGCATACCGTTCGCTGCAATCGCTACAAGGGGGGAAAATAGCCGTGTCAAAAATTTTGGAAGTAAATCATCTGAAAAAATATTTTAATGTCTCGCAGGGAGTGCTTCATGCAGTGGATGACGTGTCCTTTTCCATAGACAAAGGAGAAACCCTTGGTATTGTCGGGGAATCGGGCTGCGGGAAATCCACATTGGGACGTACCCTGCTGAACTTGATTGATGCTACGTCTGGAGAGGTACTGTTTAAGGGAGAAAATATTACGAATATTACGAAGGGGCCCCAATTTGTAGAACAGAGAAAAAAGATGCAGCTGATCTTTCAGGATCCGTTTGCATCCCTTGATCCGAGAAAATGTGTGTTTGATGCAATTGCAGAGCCTCTCCGTGTACATAAAGTATATAGAAGCGCGGAAGAATTGAAAAAAGAAGTGAATATTCTGATGGAAAAAGTCGGTCTGGCACAGCGCCTTACTTTTTCCTATCCGCATGAACTGGACGGAGGCCGAAGACAGCGTATCGGCATTGCACGTGCATTAGCACTTAAACCGGAGTTTATTGTCTGTGATGAGCCGGTATCTGCACTGGATGTTTCCATCCAGGCGCAGATTTTGAACCTGATGCAGGATCTGCAGGAGGAAATGGGGTTGACGTACGTGTTTATCACCCATGACCTAAGCGTTGTAAAGCATATTTCCAATGATATTATGGTCATGTACCTTGGCAAGGTTGTTGAAAAATGTGAGGCAGATGAATTATTTGAAAAAACGCTGCACCCTTATAGCAAAGCCCTGTTAGCAGCGATTCCGATTCCTTCAGTAAAGAACAGAAAGAAACGGGAGCTTATCCGGGGAGAGGTATCATCTCCGATCAATCCGAAACCGGGATGTCGTTTTGCTCCGAGATGTCCGAGCGCGACTGAGACATGTTTTGAAAAAACTCCGCGGCTGGAAGAGGTACTGCCTGGACATTTTGTTGCCTGTCATTACACCAGAGAAATTAATTATTTGGTTTAGGGGGAATCGAGAATCGTATTATGTATAATTTTGATGAAGTAATCAACAGGAAAAATACAAATTCTTCGAAGTGGGACAACGTTGGTGTACGGGTAGGGAATCCGGATGCGATCCCTATGTGGGTGGCTGATATGGATTTCCGTTGTCCCAGGGAAGTGGTGGAAGCAGTCGTAAAGAAAGCAGAATTTGGTATCTATGGATATCCGGTTGTTCCGGAAAAGTACAGGACAGTGACGACTGGCTGGTTGAAGAAGCGGCATGGGTGGGGAGTGGATCCGAAGGATATTTTGTATACCTCCAGCGTGATCCCGGCAATGTTCTCTGTTGTTCAGGCCTTTACTGTCCCTGGTGATAAGGTGTTGCTGCAAAGACCAGTATATTATCCATTTTCTCATTCTATAGAGCAGCAGGATCGACAGGTAGCCAACAGTCCGCTTCGTCTGGTCAACGGAAAATACGAGATTGATTTTGAAACGCTGGAACAGTATGCAGCGGATCCGGCAGTAAAGCTGATGCTTTTGTGCAATCCGCATAATCCGGCAGGACGCGTGTTTACAAAGGATGAGTTGCAAAAAGTTGGAGAAATCTGCTGCAGAAATCATGTGCTGATTTTTAGCGATGAAATACATTCAGATTTTATTTATGGAGACAACCGCCATATTCCGATCGCTTCTTTATCAGATGAGTTTGCTATGAATACAATTACAGCGATTGCACCGAGCAAGACGTTTAATCTGGCCGGTATGCGATCGGCCTCTCTGATCATTCATAATGAGAAGCTGCGCGTTGCAGTGGCGGATGTGCTGAACAGGAACCGCTCGGCATTACCCTCTGTTATGGGAATTGAAGCGTACATTGCGGCTTACGAATATGGAGAAACGTATCTGGAAGAGCTCCTTAGTTATCTGCAAGGTAATATCCGCTTTCTTGACGGCTTTCTGAAAGAGCGTATGCCAAAGATAAAATTGATCTGGCCGGAGGGAACGTATCTGATGTGGCTGGATTGCAGGGAACTGAAAATGGATAAAGAGCAGCTGGATGAGTTTTTTTTATGGAAAGCGGCCGTTGCATTGGATAAAGGTTTCTGGTTCGGCGAGAACGAAGGAAACGGATTTATGCGGATGAATGTGGCATGTCCGCGAAAAACGCTGGAGAAAGCGCTGCTGCAGATAGAAAAGGAATATCTGAAGTTATAGTAATCTGACGGCAAATGATATAAGAAGAGAATATTTTGTATGGAGGATAAAATGGCAGTTGGGTGCAAAATTGTGAAGGATTTTAAGCGCCCGCCGGCAGCGCTGGTGGAGCGCTTCAGAGATATGCCAGTGGCAAATATTGACGACAATATGGGAAGGATTGCGGCTGTGGATGCAGCGGTCAGACCCATTGGCCGGGGGCAGCTTCTGGGAACTGCGTTTACTATCCGTGTCCCGCAGGGAGACAATCTGATGTTTCATGCGGCAATGGATATGGCAAAGCCCGGGGATGTTATAGTGATAGATGCCAACGGATTTACAGAACGTGCAATTTTCGGTGAGCTGATGGCTTCCTACTGTAAAAAAAGGGGAATTAAGGGAATTGTCTGTGATGGAGCAGTGCGGGACCGCGGCGGGCTTGCCGCTATGAAGGATTTTCCGGTATATGCCCGCGCTGTCACGCCCAATGGCCCATATAAAAATGGTCCGGGAGAAATCAACGTTCCGGTGGTGATCGGAGGCAAAGTAGTGCATCCCGGTGACATTATAGTAGGGGATGATGACGGTGTGGTTATTATTGATCCGGCAATTGCAGATGAAATCGCGGATGCTACCCTTGCAGTAGAGAAAAAAGAGGCAGATATTATGGAACATATCATGAAAGATGGGACATACATCCGGCCCTGGGTGGATGAAAAGCTGAAAGAGATTGGCTGCGAAATGATCTGAGCAAAATACGTGAAGTCTATGAAAAGTATTTCGGCGCCGCATTCTCTGTCAGATCCTGTGTAGAGGTGGAGCGGCTTCTCAAGGATGCTTTATTTAGAAACAGAAGTGATTGCAGTAAAATAAAAAGGATCATAGTTGTCCGTAGAAAAGGAATAAATGTGATAGTCTGGAAGATATCCGGCTATCACATTTATTTTCTTGAGATTTTTCTGATATTTGTATATGATAGATGGAGTATTAAAGTATGTTGTTGCTTTACGCAGAAATTGCAGCAGAAGGCTGATAAGGGAGGAATATGTCTTGAAAAAAGGACAGATCTTGGAAGGAATTATAGAACGGGTGGATTTTCCGAATAAGGGAATTGTACGGACAGACGAGGGGAATGTAACGGTCAAAAACGGTATACCCGGACAGAAAATCCGGTTCATGATAAATAAAAAGCGCGGAAACCGCGCGGAAGGACGCTTGCTTGAGGTGCTGGAACAATCGCCCCTGGAGATCCGGGAGCCGCAGTGCAGCATTTTCCCGGCCTGCGGAGGCTGCATGTATCAGACGATGGCATATGAGGAGCAGCTTCGCATGAAGGAGGCCCAGGTCAGAAAGCTTCTGGATGAGGCGATCACGGCAGGCGGCCAGGTGGATGCTTTCGGGCAGCCAGACTATGTATTCGAAGGAATCCGGTGCAGCCCCCGGGAATTTGCATACCGCAACAAAATGGAATTTTCCTTCGGCGATGAATATAAGGATGGGCCTCTTTCACTGGGGCTGCATAAGAAGGGCAGTACATACGATGTTCTGACGGCGGCTGACTGCCGGCTGGTACACCGGGACATGAATGTGATCCTGACCTGTGTCCTCGATTATTTCCGGGCGCTGGGTGTATCGTATTACCATAAAATTTCCCATGAGGGATATTTGCGTCACTTGCTGCTGCGCCGTGCAGAGACCACCGGAGAGATCCTGGTCAACCTTGTGACGACCAGCCAGCGGGAGTACGACCTGACGCCTCTCGTAGATAAGCTGAGGACTCTGCCGCTGGAAGGAAAAATAGTGGGTATCCTTCATATTATCAATGATTCATTGGCCGACGTGGTCAAAAGTGACGAGACGAGAGTCCTGTACGGCCAGGATTATTTCTATGAGACGATACTGGGCCTGCGCTTTAAGATTACACCCTTCTCTTTTTTCCAGACGAATTCTCTGGGAGCGGAGGTTTTGTACAATGCGGCCCGGGAATATATTGGCGATACAAAGGACATGACGGTTTTTGACCTCTACAGCGGCACGGGAACCATCGCTCAGATACTGGCCTCTGTCGCGAGAGAGGTGATCGGTGTCGAGATTGTGGAGGAGGCAGTGGAGGCTGCAAAAGAAAATGCGGCATTAAATGGACTGACGAACTGTGATTTTATTGCCGGAGACGTGCTGAAGGTGCTGGATACGATCACGGAAAAACCGGATTTCATTGTACTTGACCCGCCCCGGGATGGGATACATCCGAAAGCGCTTCCCAAAATTATTGATTACGGTGTGGACCGGCTTGTGTATATATCCTGTAAGCCGACGAGTCTGGCGAGGGATTTGGCGGTGTTTTTGGCGAACGGGTACCGGGTGGAGAAGGTTTGCTGCGTAGATATGTTTGCACAGGGAGTACACACAGAGACCGTCTGCCTTCTGAGCAGCCGATAATTCTGGAGCTTTTATTTTCTTGTGGATAAGTTGCGGTAAATAGATTATAATGTCGAAGTAGACGTTAGAAAATGTGAACTTGGAACACAGGGATTTTACCGCGGGAGAATTTATGTACAATTTACAATACACTTATTATGAACTGACATGGCTGTTTCTTATTTATTCACTGCTGGGCTGGTGTACAGGCGTTGTAGTGGCGGCGGTGAGGCGAAAAAAATTTATTAACACGGGAGTGCTGAATCTTCCGGTGTGTCCGGTATATGGAGTTTCGGCGGTCGCGTACACGGTTTTTTTGTCAGAGTTGAAGGAATATCCATTGTTCCTGTTTCTGGGCGGTATGGTACTGAGCGCTGTGCTGACAGTAATAACGGGTATCGTTCTGCAGCAGATTTTTCACCGGGAATGGTGGGATTACAGCAAATACCGTATCGGGTTTCACGGATACATAACAGTGCCGCTGCTGCTTTTTTTCGGAGCAGCCGCCATACTGGTCATTTGGGTCGGTAATCCATTTCTGCTAAAGCTGATCCACCTGATTCCCCATAGTGTGGGCCGGATAAATCTGATCGTCATAATGGGGCTTTTGGGGCTGGATCTGCTCAGTGCTCTGGCGGCAGTGGGAAAATGGCGCAGGTATATAAAACGGATGTCCGGGATGACGGACAATATGCAGAAGGTATCCGCTACCTTTGGAAATGCGATCACGTCGGCAATCCAGAAACGGTTAGAGCGTTCTTATCCAAATCTTTCCACAGAAAAAATCTTACAGGATAAGAGTAAGAAACAGCCGGTGGAAAAGAAAAAATTTGCGGAGGGCAGCGGATTTTACAAGCTGACATGGCTGTTTCTGATAGGTTCCTTTTTCGGTGATCTGGTGGAGACCGTATTCTGTCGGATCACCATGGGCTGGTGGATGAGCAGGAGCAGTGTTGTATATGGCCATTTCAGTATCGTGTGGGGATTTGCATGTGCACTCCTGACGGCGTTGATGTACAGATACCGGAATAAGAGCGATCGTTATCTGTTCTTTTATGGTACGGTAGTAGGCGGTACTTATGAGTACGTCTGCAGTGTTCTGGCGGAAATTGTATTTGGAACAAAATTTTGGGATTATAGTAAGATTCCCTTCAATCTGGGAGGCCGGGTCAATCTTCTGTACTGTTTTTTCTGGGGGATTGTGGCGGTACTCTGGCTGAAAGGAATCTATCCGGTGCTGTCCAGATGGATCGAGAAAATTCCAAAGAAGATAGGCCCGGTACTGACCTGGATACTGGTTGTGTTGATGACGATAAATATGGCGATATCTGCTTTGGCGCTGGATCGCTATTCGAAGCGCCAGAGAGGGATTGAAGCGGATAATTCCATAGAATTGATCCTGGATGAGCATTTTCCGGATGAACGGATGCTCCGTGTTTATCCGAAAGCTAAAATTGTAGATAAGAAGCCTAGGGAGGAAAAAAAGAAGCAGGATACTGCATCGCAGGAAAAAAATACAGAGAAAACAGTGGATGCAGAATGAGGAGAATATCATGAGGAAAAGAAATCTGAATGCAGATCTGATACGCTGTGTGGCTGTGTTTTCTGTTTTATCCGTACATTTTCTTTTGCGTACCGGATTTTATGGAGTGCCGGTGGAGGGGACGGGAATGCTCATTATGTGTATGTACCGTTCGCTGTTTATGGTATGTGTGCCGCTGTTTATGATTCTGACCGGGTATCTGATGTGGGAGAAAACATTGAGCCGCAGATATTATAAGGGGATCGCAAAAACACTGGAAATTTACGTGATGGCGAGCATTGTGTGTCTTCTGTTTAAAAAATATATGCTGGAGGAAACGGTGACGCTGAAAAGCTCGGTGCTGGGGATCCTCGATTTCGATGCGGCAAATTATGCATGGTACGTTGAGATGTATATAGGGCTGTTTCTGATAATTCCTTTTTTGAATCTGGCTTATCATGGCCTGAAGACACAAAAAGAAAAACGGATTTTGCTCCTTACAATGCTGTTTCTTACAATGCTGCCGAAGCTTGTAAATAATTTTGATCTGACAACGCCGGACTGGTGGCTGTCTCCTCCGGTATCGAAAGAATATGATCCTCTTGTACCGGGCTTTTTTACGGCCATGTATCCGATTACATATTATTTTATCGGGGCTTATCTGAGGGAGTATGACTGGAAGATCAGCCGAAAGAAGAACGCATTGCTGTTGATTCTTGCTGTGGCGGTGTTTGGAACATATAATTATTACCGCAGCCACGGCGTTGATTTTATATGGGGCAGCAATTCAACCTGGGGAGGAGAAAACCTGATCACGGCGGTGCTGCTGTTTACTCTGCTTCTGCATTTTCATCCGGATCGGTGGCCGAAGCCGGTACAGAAAATACTGATATATATTTCCGGAATATCTTTTGGCGTTTATCTGCTTTCCTGGGTATCGGATCAGATTGTGTACAATGGTTATCTGAATCCTCTTGTAACGGAAGTAAAGATGCGCTGGAAATATTATCCTGCTGCAGTGCCGGCATCTTTTCTGCTCTCTGTCTGCGGTGCGTCTGTACTATATTTTCTGCGCAGGATATGTGGAGGGATTTACCGGAAGCTAAGAGATAATTTGACAAAACGCCAGGAGTAGGTTATATTGGAATCGTTAAAACAGTATGATACATAAAAAAACAACGTAAAGAGGTGAGGTGTATTCGTAGTATAAGTAAAAAGCTGATGATGTCGGTGGCCGTTCTTTTCTGTATATTGTGTATGGCCGGGACGATACAGGCATCTGCAGCGGGCACAAATGTAGTGACTTCGGCGAAAACGGTGACCGGAGGAAAATGGGTCGGGAAAAAGTATCGGCTTTCCAACGGGAGCTATGCAAAGAACACATGGCTGAAAATTGGCGGCAGCATTTACCGTTTCAATTCCAAAGGCAATCGGATGACGGGGTGGATTACATATCAGAAAGAGAAGTATTATGCTGCTTCAAATGGCAAGGTTTATGTGAAAAAATGGCTGAAGAAAAATGGAAATTATTATTATTTTCTCAGTAACGGTAAAATGGCCAGGAGCAGGATGATCGCATCCGGAAAGAACTATTATTATGTAAATAAATCGGGGGTCCGGGTGAAATCGGCTTGGATCACTTATAAAGGAAAACGATATTACTTCAATAAAAGTGGGGTACGTCTGCAGAATACTTGGCTGAAATATAACG
The DNA here is from genome assembly GCA_030524705.1 of Lachnospiraceae bacterium. Lineage (GTDB taxonomy): Bacteria > Bacillota > Clostridia > Lachnospirales > Lachnospiraceae > Choladousia. The sequence goes on from JAUNGD010000010.1 coordinate 27,048, forward strand.
GTAAATATTATTACCTCGGCGCAGATGGAGCAAAAGTGGTAAAGCAGTGGGTCGGCGATTATTATGTCGATGCCAACGGAGCCCGCAAGACAAACTGTGTGGTAGACGGGTACTATCTGGGGGCCAACGGTAAAAAGACAGTAAAAAAATTTACCGGTAAATATATTTTTGTCGGAGATTCAAGAACCCTGGAAATGAAAAATGTGATCGCCCCTGAGGATACTTTGTATATAGCAAAGGTAGGAGCCGGGTATTCATGGCTGAAAAGTGACGCCGGGCCGTTATTGAAAAATTATTTGAACCTGAATCCGGATGTGAAGGTGGTGCTGGCATTCGGAGTAAATGATCTTGGTAACATTCAATCCTACATTACATATTACTCCAGTCTGATAAAGCAGTATCCAAAGACAAAATTTTATGTCTTATCTGTAAATCCTGTGGATGAAAAAAAGGAAGCTCAGAATGGATACAGTGTAAAGAATTCGCAGATTGCTGCTTTTGACAAGAAATTGAGCGCTGCCTTTGGTTCATCTGTTTATATCAATTCCTATAAGTATATTAAATCCCGGGGAGTTGAAACAAGAGACGGGTTGCATTATGAGACGCAGGTATATATAGATCTGTACAATTTCATAATAGGTAAGATAGGATAAAAAATGCTGTGGGGTTACCACAGCATTTTATTTCGGCGCAGCTTTTTGAACAGAATATAATCCAGAACCTCTTGTTGGAAATCTGCCGGAAGAGGGTCTGCTTCTTTAAAAAGTTCTTTAGAGAAGGGCCCTGTACAGGTAACAGTGTCAATACCGCGGACCAGATAGTCCATAGATACCTGATACAGTTCTGCCAGAGCGATGAGGATATCGAGGGGCGGGGTACGACTGCCATTTTCATAGTTGCAGTATGTGGCCCGCTGGATTTTCAGCAAATGGCTGACTTTGTCCTGGGTATATCCGGCATCTGAACGCAGCTGGCGCAGGGTTGTGGTGAGTGTTTTGATTGTGGTATCTGTCATGATAGGCCTCCATGGATATTGTTTTTTGAAAAAAGATAATATACTTTATACAACGAGGACATTACTCTTTTCTATATTTATTAGTGTAGCATGGTTTGCCGGAGACCGACAGGGGAACTGCATATTGATTTTCGGAAACCTCTCTGTTAAACTGAAAAAAGAGTAAACAATCACAGAAACTACGGAGGTGCAGAGTATGAGTAAAGTATATGTTTTTCTTGCAGACGGATTTGAGGAGATCGAGGGCCTGACTGTGGTGGATATCCTGCGCAGGGCAGGGATCGAGACGGAGATGGTATCCATCACCGGCAAAAAGCATGTGACGGGAAGTCACGGCATTGAGATAGGCGCGGATGTGCTGTTTGAAGAGATCGACAGCGCGCAGGCGTCGGTGTATGTGCTTCCGGGGGGGGGCATGCCGGGGACGCGGCATCTGGCAGCGCATGAGGGACTTTCGAAGCTGCTTCTGGGTGCAGAGACAGCCGGCGTTAAAGTGGCGGCAATCTGCGCCGCACCCAGCGTACTGGGAGAGCTTGGCCTTTTGAAGGGACACCGGGCGGTCTGCTATCCGGGCTTTGAAGAAAAGCTTTTGGGAGCAGAGGTGACCAGAGGGCCGGTGGAGGTTTCCGGAAATGTAACCACGAGCCGGGGCATGGGAACTGCGATTCCCTTTGCTCTGGCGTTGGTAGCGCAATTAAAGGATCAGAAAACGGCGGATGAGCTGGGAAAGGCGATTATCTATACGGCCTGATGGAAATGATACCGGCAGGATAGCTGCATGGCTGGTAACAGCTCCGCCATACATGCCGCAGACAGAAGCTCAGCCCGGTACAAGCAAGCTTGCACGGCCTGATTTTCTGTTTTTCTGTATGGCTGAACTGTGAATAAAAAAATACTGGCGTTTTTATTAGCTCTGTGCTATACTACTTTAATGACTGCGAACGGGTGAAGACGGCGGTTCCAGAAGAGATTTGTGAAACAGAATTAAGGAGGAATACGACACGATGAGTGTACAGGTAGAGAAACTGGAAAAAAATATGGCGAAGCTTACGATTGAGGTTTCCGCAGATGATTTTGAGGCAGCATTGGAGAAGGCATATCAGAAAAACAAAGGAAAGATTACGCTTCCGGGCTTCCGCAAGGGCAAAGCTCCGCGTAAGATGATCGAGAAAATGTACGGCGTAGGAATTTTCTATGAGGATGCTGCAAACGCAGTCATTCCGGAAGCATATGCCAAGGCTGCAGAGGAGAGCGGAGAGGATATCGTATCACAGCCGGAGATCAATGTGACTCAGATTGAAGCGGGCAAGCCGTTTATCTTCACAGCAGAGGTTGCCGTAAAGCCGGCGGTTACTCTGGGAGAGTACAAGGGCCTTGAAGTAGAGAAGACAGAGGTTGCTGTTTCTGAAGAGGAAGTAGACAAGGAAGTAGATAAGGAGCGCGAAAACAACGCCAGAATGCTTGACATTGATGACCGTGCAGTAGAAAACGGCGATATGATCAAGCTTGACTTTGAAGGATTTGTTGACGGAGAAGCATTTGCAGGCGGCAAGGGCGAGGATTATCCGCTGACCATCGGTTCCGGCAGCTTCATTCCGGGATTTGAAGATCAGCTTGTAGGCGCTAAGATCGGCGAGGACGTGGAAGTCAATGTGACCTTCCCGGAGAATTACCAGGCAGAGGAGCTGAAGGGCAAGGCTGCAGTATTCAAATGCAAGGTAAATGAGATCAAGGTAAAGGAGCTCCCGGAGGCAGATGACGAGTTTGCAAAGGATGTTTCCGAGTTTGATACACTGGCTGAGTACAGAGACGATATCCGTGCAAAGCTGCTTGAGAAAAAAGAGCAGGAAGCAAAGCGCGAGAAAGAAAATAAGGTAGTTGCAAAGGCTGTTGAAAATGCAGAGATGGAGATCCCGGACGCCATGGTAAACGAGCAGGTAAGACGTATGGCAGACGACTTTACAAGAAGAATTGAGTCCCAGGGCATTTCCATGGAGCAGTATATGCAGTTCACTGGCATGACGGCGGACAAAATGCTGGATCAGATGAAGCCGGAGGCTCTGAAGCGTATCCAGAACAGCCTTGTACTGGAGGCAATCGCAAAGGCTGAGGATATTCAGATCAGCGACGAGCGCCTGGATGAGGAGCTTGCAAAGATGGCTGAGCAGTACAAGATGGAAGTAGAGAAGCTCAAAGAGCTGATGGGCGACTACGAGAAAGAACAGATGAAGAACGACCTGGCGATCCAGGCTGCAGTAGAGATGATTACAGAGGCTGCAAAGGAAGTAGAAGCAGTTAAGACAGAAGAAGCGGCTGAGTAAATCCGCGTAATACTTCATAATGGGGAGGGACAGCAGGTATGAGCCTTGTACCTATGGTCATTGAACAGACAGGAAGAGGAGAACGCTCTTACGATATTTATTCCAGATTGCTGAAGGACAGGATCATTTTTCTGGGAGAAGAGGTTACCGACGTCAGTGCAAACCTGATCGTTGCGCAGCTTCTGTTCCTGGAATCTGAGGATCCGAACAAGGACATTCAGCTTTATATCAACAGCCCGGGAGGCTCCGTATCTGCCGGACTGGCCATTTACGATACGATGCATTACGTTAAGTGTGATGTGTCCACGATCTGCATGGGCATGGCGGCCAGCATGGGAGCTTTTCTGCTGGCGGGCGGTGCGAAGGGCAAGCGTTTTGCGCTTCCGAATGCAGAGGTGATGATTCATCAGCCGTCGGGCGGAGCACAGGGACAGGCTACAGATATCAAGATCGTAGCGGATAAGATTCTCCAGACGAAGAAGAAATTAAATGAGATGCTGGCAGCAAATACAGGCCAGCCGTACGATGTGATTGCAGCGGATACGGAAAGAGACCGCTGGATGACGGCCGAGGAAGCAAAGGCTTACGGCCTGATTGACGAAATTGTCGCACCGCGATAAGTAAGTATTTATGGGGCTGTTACTAAGGAAAACTTGTAACAGTCCCACTGTGGTTCATTTAGAATATAAGGAGTGGAAAAATGCCGGGCAAAAACGGAGAAAAAATCAGATGTTCTTTCTGTAATAAGACAGAGGATCAGGTGCGCAAGCTGATTGCGGGACCGAACGGAGTATATATTTGTGATGAATGTGTCGACATCTGCTCTGAGATCATCGAAGAGGAGCTGGAGGATGAAGAGATTACGGAGGAAATGGCGTCCATTAATCTTCTGAAGCCGATGGAGATCAAAGAATTTCTGGATGAATATGTAATTGGACAGGAGGAAGCGAAAAAGACGCTTTCCGTTGCAGTTTATAATCACTACAAAAGAATCACCAGCGGGCGGTATCTTGATGTGGAGCTGCAGAAGAGCAATATTCTGATGCTTGGACCCACGGGTTCTGGGAAGACGATGCTTGCCCAGACGCTGGCGCGCCTTTTAAATGTGCCCTTTGCGATCGCTGATGCGACGGCGCTGACCGAGGCGGGCTACGTCGGAGAGGATGTTGAAAATATACTGCTGAAGATTATTCAGGCGGCAGATTACGATATAAAAAAAGCAGAATACGGTATTATTTACATTGATGAGATTGACAAGATCACCCGGAAATCTGAGAATGCCTCCATTACGAGGGATGTATCAGGAGAAGGTGTACAGCAGGCGCTGCTGAAGATTCTGGAGGGAACCGTGGCTTCCGTACCGCCCCAGGGCGGCCGCAAGCATCCGCACCAGGAGCTTCTTCAGATTGACACGACGAATATCCTGTTTATCTGCGGCGGCGCGTTTGAGGGGATCGACAAGATCATTGAGGCCCGAATGGACAAAAAGGGCATCGGCTTCAACTCAGAGCTGACGGAGAAAAACAAAAAGAACGTGGGAGAGATCCTGAAAAAGGCGCTTCCCCAGGATTTTATCAAGTTCGGTATGATCCCGGAGTTTGTGGGCCGTGTCCCGGTGGTGGTTTCCCTGGATGAGCTGGATAAGGATGCGCTGATCCGCATTTTGACCGAGCCGAAGAACGCCATTGTAAAGCAGTATCAGGGGTTGTTCGGTCTCGATGATGTGGAGCTTTCCTTTACGCCGGAGGCCATTGAGGCCATTGCGGACAAGACGATCAAGAGAAAGACAGGTGCCAGAGGACTTCGGGCGATCATGGAAAATTCTATGATGGATCTGATGTATAAGATTCCTTCTGACGATACGATTGAGACGTGCGTCGTGACGAAGGAGACGATAGAAGGATCGGGAGAGCCGGAGCTTACGTATCGTGAGACGCCGGTGTCCAGACGGAAGCGCAGACTTGGACTGGGACAGGAGACTGCGTAGAGAGCATAAGACTGGTCTGGAGCAGGGGATTGCATAAGAAGGTGCAGATTCGGATCAGGACAGGAGACTGCATAAGACAGCGAGGAAGATATGAGCGAAATGATAAAGACAATGCCGGCCATACCGCTGCGGGGGCTGACGGTGCTGCCGACGATGGTACTGCATTTTGATATCAGCAGAGAAAAGTCCATCAAAGCTGTGGAGGCTGCGATGGCGGAGGATCAGATTCTATTTTTAGTGACTCAGCAGAACCCGGATGATAATAATCCGGGTTTGCGAGGTTTATATGAGGTGGGCGTGACCGCCAGAATTCGGAATGTGGCGAAGCTGCCGAAGGATATTATCCGCGTGATGGTGGAGGGACTGCAAAAGGGCAGACTGCTGGGAACGGAAGAAAAGGACGGATACCTGCAGGCCCAGGTGGAGCCGATGGAAGAGCAGCATCCGCAGATAGAGGCGCTTACGGCCGCCGCCATGACGAGAGCGCTGGAGGATCTTCTGAGACGGTACGGACAGCTGAATCCGAAGTTTGGGAAGGATATGCTCAGACAGCTTTTGGACATTCAGGATATGGAAAAGCTTACGACGGCGGTGTGCGTACACCTTCCGCTGAATTATGCGGAACGGCAGAAGCTCCTGGAGGCGGGGGATATCGTAGACCGCTACGACTGCCTGAGTACGATTCTCGTGAACGAGATGGAGATTATGCAGATCCGCAATGAGATCCAGCAGAAGGTGAAGGAGCGGGTCGACAAGAACCAGAGAGAGTATGTGCTTCGGGAGCAGGTCAGGATCATTCAGGAGGAGCTCGGCGAGGATACGCTGCTTTCTGACGTGAAACGGTATCAGGAGGCCGCAGAAGAACTCTGCGCCTCAGAGGAAGTAAAGGAAAAAATACGCAAGGAGACACAGCGGCTGAAAAGCCTGGGAAGCAATTCGGCGGAAAGCTCCGTGCTCCGAAGCTACATTGAGACGCTGCTGGAGCTTCCCTGGGATAAGGTTTCAACGGACAATCAGGATCTGAAGAATGCCCGGAAGGTTTTGGACGAGGATCATTATGGTCTGGAGAAGGTGAAGGAACGTGTGCTGGAATTTCTGGCCGTCCGCTGTCTGAACCAGAAGGGAGACAGCCCGATCCTCTGTCTCGTGGGTCCTCCGGGAACCGGAAAGACCTCCATTGCCCGTTCGATTGCCCGGGCGCTGGACAAGCAGTATGTGAGGATCAGCCTTGGAGGAGTCCGGGATGAAGCGGAGATACGGGGACACAGAAGAACCTATATCGGCGCTATGCCGGGCCGGATTGCAGCGGGAATGCGGCAGGCCGGAGTCAAGAATCCTCTGATGCTGCTGGACGAGATCGACAAGGTCAGCAGTGATTACAAGGGAGATACCTCCTCGGCGCTCCTGGAGGTGCTGGATTCCGAACAGAACTGCCGGTTCCGGGATAATTATGTGGAGCTTCCCGTAGATCTGTCCGAGGTGCTTTTTATTGCGACGGCGAATGATCTGCATACGATTCCGCGGCCTCTGCTGGACCGTATGGAGATCATTGAGGTGAGCAGCTATACGTCAAATGAAAAGCTGCACATAGCCAAGGATCATCTGGTGAAGAAGCAGATGGAGCGTCACGGTCTCGCAAAGGGCCAGCTGACGATTACGAAGCCTGCGCTTTCTTCTATGATCAGCGGCTATACGAAGGAGGCCGGAGTCCGGCAGCTTGAGCGCAAGATTGGGGAGATCTGCCGCAAAACGGCAAGAGAGATCCTGGAAAATGACGCGAAAAGTGTGAAGGTTTCCGAAAAGAACCTGGAAAAATATCTGGGCCGGAGGCGTTATACCTTTACGAAAAAGAATGCGAAAAATGATGTGGGAATCGTCCGGGGCCTGGCCTGGACCAGCGTCGGCGGCGATACGCTGCAGATCGAGGTCAATACGATGCCGGGCAAGGGAGAATTCCTGCTGACGGGACAGCTGGGAGATGTGATGAAGGAGTCTGCCAGAACGGCCATCAGCTACGTGCGCTCTCTCGGAGAGCAGTATAAGATCGACGCAGAATTTTTCGGCAAAAACGATATTCACATTCACATTCCAGAGGGAGCAGTGCCCAAGGACGGCCCCTCCGCCGGAATCACGATGGCGACGGCAATTCTGTCTGCGATCACGGGAATCCCGGTGCGGGCGGACGTAGCCATGACCGGGGAGATCACGCTGCGGGGCAGGGTCCTTGCCATCGGCGGCCTGAAGGAAAAGCTGCTGGCGGCGAAGCAGGCCGGAATTACGACGGTGATTGTTCCCGCCGAGAATAAAGCCGACGTTGCAGAGATGCAGGAGGAGATCACGGACGGTCTGAAGCTGGTTTACGCAAGCGCGATGCCGGAGGTGCTGAAGACGGCTCTGGTGCAAAAATGACAGGTGCGGCACCCTCCCCGAAGGGAGAAGGCAGCAGAAACCGTGGCCGCATGAAAAACAGAAGCGGCAGGAAGCTCAAATGCTGCTGACATAGAAAGCATGAGGATATATCAATGGTCATAAAACAAGTGGGGCTGGAAACAGTCTGCGGTATCACAAGTAAGCTGCCGGAGAATACGAAGGCTGAGGTGGCATTTGCCGGCAAGTCAAACGTCGGCAAGTCATCGCTGATCAACGGGCTTTTGAACCGAAAGGCCCTGGCCCGCACCAGCTCTCAGCCGGGCAAGACTCAGACGATCAATTTTTATAATGTAAATGACGCGCTTTATCTGGTGGATTTGCCGGGATACGGATACGCAAAGGTATCCCAGAGCGAAAAGGAAAAATGGGGAAAGCTGATAGAGCGGTATCTGCACGGCTCAAAACAGCTCCGGGCCGTTTTTCTGCTGGTGGACATTCGCCACGAGCCAGGGGCAAACGACAAGACAATGTACGAATGGATCTGCCACAATGGTTATGAGCCGATTATTATTGCGACAAAGCTGGACAAGATCAAGCGCAGCCAGATCCAAAAGCAGCTCAGGCTGATCCGGGAAGGGCTGCAGGTGCGCCCGGGAACACAGCTCATACCGTTTTCCGCCGAGACGAAGCAGGGACGGGATGAGATATGGGAAGTGATCGAGGGACTGTGCACGGAAGAAGAGACGTGAAGCCCCATATCATAAAAAGATTACTTTACAGTAGACGTTATGTCGAAGGAAAATGCTGGAGAAGCTTCGGAAGACCGGAGCTTTTTCTAATCAAAAAAAGACATCCGACATGACGGTATCGGATGTCCCTTCTTATGATCTGATCTATGCTTATGCCAGGGTGTTGACTGCTTTTGTCAGACGTGAAACTTTTCTTGCTGCATTGTTCTTGTGATAAACGCCTTTCTTGGCAGCTTTATCAATCGTAGAAATAGCAGCCAGCAAAGCAGCTTCAGCAGCAGCTTTGTCCTGTGCTGCAACAGCAGCCTCTACCTTCTTGATAGCCGTCTTAACAGCAGACTTAGCAGACTTATTGCGCTCATTTCTGGTCTTTGTCACCAGGATTCTCTTCTTAGCAGATTTGATGTTAGCCAATGTGTACACCTCCAAACATTCTGTATTTATGATTTGTTTCATTAAAATCGGACACGGACGTTTAATGTAAACATACTCATATATCTTATTCCAATCACACTTTTCTGTCAATACATATTTCTGAAAAACTTGTAAAAAATAAGGACTATAAACACGAAGGAGAGCTGTTATGATGGGGAATTTTCAGATACGGACAGATCTGGCACTGGAGGCCAGGGAAAGCTACGGCGAAGACGATATCAGAATCCGCGGGGTGAAGATTGAAGAGAAGGCGGATGAGGAAAGAGAAATCTATACGACTATTGTAAAAATTGAGACGGAAAACGGCGCGAAGGCCATGGGAAAGCCGGTGGGAACGTATATCACCATCGAGGCCCCGAATATGTCGACGCCGGACGAGGATTACCACCGGGAGATATCGGAGGAGCTGGCAAAATACCTCTGCCGGATCATGGGAGAGCGCAAAGGCTCTGTGCTGGTGGTGGGCCTGGGCAACCGGGAGGTGACGCCGGATGCCCTGGGACCGGATGTGGTGAATAACCTTCATATTACGAGGCATATGATAAAAGAATACGGGCGTGCAGCGGCGAATCTGGAGCAGGAGGATGAGATCAGCGCCATTGTTCCCGGGGTTATGGCCCAGACCGGTATGGAAACACTGGAGATCATCAAGGGCGTCGTGGAGGAGACCGGCCCGGAAATTGTTGTTGCCATTGACGCTCTGGCAGCCCGGAGCACGAAGCGCCTGAACCGGACGATCCAGATTACCGATACGGGCATCAATCCCGGCTCAGGGGTCGGCAATCATCGCAATGCGATCAATCAGGAAACAGTGGGAGTCCCGGTGATTGCAGTGGGAGTGCCGACGGTGGTGGATGCGGCGACGATTGTGAACGATACGATGGAGGAGCTGATCGCCCAGATGGACAGCTCTGCCAACATGCAGCGGCTGGGAGGCACGCTGGGGACCTTAAATCAGGCAGAAAAGCATCAGATGATACGGGAGCTGATTTCGCCGCACCTCAATACGATGTTCGTGACACCGAAGGATATTGATGAGACTGTGAAATACCTGAGCTATACAATATCTGAAGGGCTGAATATCGCGTTTTCGGGAAATGGCTGAATATTGCATTTTCGGGGAACGGCTGGATATCGCGTTTTCAGGGAACAGGCTTGTATATAATATGAGGATATAGAAACGGGTCGGGCATTCCTCCAAAGATTGACTTTTTACAGGGCAGAGGATATTATGGATAGCATATAGCTTTTGCTTTGAGCAGCTTAGGAGAGGAATGTGCAGAAATGTCCGAAAAACAAAGGAAGGGCCGCAGGGCCTACTTAAATGATATTAAGATGAATGAAAGCGGCAAGTATGTATACGAGGGTACGTACTATGCCTGGGACGAAAAAGAAAAAGGCCGCCGCCGGATTTTGGCAAAGCTGTGGGGCGTGTGCGCCGTACTCGCCGCTGCCGCTGTGGCGGCGGGGTGTATTCCGGCTCCGGGAATGGAGAACTGCGTTTATCTGGTGCTTCCGTATGCTCTGCAGGTGATCGCTGCCGTCAGTGTGTGCTGGGGGCTGGGACGGCTGTCCCTTGGCGGTAATCCGCTGCGGGAATACGTATATCAGGCTGCGGTGGAAAAATTACCGGGGCGGGCCGTGATCTCGGCGGTCTTTGCGGGACTCACGGCGGCAGGAGAGCTTGTCTATGTGATTCAAAATGGGGTACAGGGAGAAGCGGGAATGTTTGCTCTGTGCCTGGTGCTGGAGGCAATCGTGACGGCTGCCGCCCTGTATCTTCGCTTCGCGGTGCTGAAGCTTTCCTGGGAAAAACAAAGCCGGAGGACAGATAAGAACAGATAGGATTTCTGGCTTCGATTTATTAAAATTCATTAGAATGAATAATTGTGCAAAATTTCCATTTATTATGCAAAACACCCGCTGATTTTACAGCAGTTTTATCAACAAAAAATTGACAAAAGCGGCGAAAGCAGATATACTTATTATATCAAAGGGAACTTTGCAGGAAAATAAAGCAAGGGGGGATATCCCCCCTTTATGCTTGTATACAAGCATAAAATACCCCTGTTCGCTGAGTTCTTGATTTATAAGGAAAAAGGAGGAATTTTAAAGTATGAAAAATGCAAAAAAATTGTTAGCGCTTTTGCTGGCGACAGGCATGACCTTCGGTCAGCTGATGAGCGTAGCGGCAGAAGAAGCTTCCACAGAAGCAGGTACGGAAGCTGCCGTTGCCGCGGAGGAAGAAACGGCTGGGGCCGCGGCAGACGGTCAGACGCTGGTGGCGGCTTCCAATCATTTTGAGGCAAAGTTCTCACCGTTCTTTGCAGCAAGCGGCGAGGATCAGCACATTGTTGACCTGACGCAGGCTCTCCTGCTTTATACGGACCGTGTGGGAGCCATCGTGGAGAATGGGATCGAGGGTGAGACCCGCTCCTACAACGGCACCGATTATACATACAACGGTACCAGTGATCTTGTAATTACAGAAAATGAAGACGGCACGGTTTACTATGACTTTACCATGAGAGACGACCTTGTATTCTCAGACGGTACGCCCATGGATATTGATGATGTTATTTTCAACCTGTATGTATATGCAGACCCGACGTATGACGGTTCTTCTACCTTGTACAGCCAGCCGATCCTCGGCATGGAGGAGTACCGTTCCGGTATGACCACACTGTCCGTTCTGCTGGCAGCGGCAGGCGAGGACAACACAGACTTCAGCCTCTGGACAGAAGAGCAGCAGACGGTATTCTGGGATGCAGTTAACGAAGGCGGAGCAGCCTTTGCTCAGGAGATCGTGGACTACTGTGTGGCGGCAGAATTGTGTGAGGAAGGCGATGTTGCCACTGCAGCGGCAAACTGGGCTTTCGATGGTCTGGAGGCAGATGCTACGGCTAAGGATTTCTTCATGCTGATCGGTGAGACCTACGGATGGAATTTCTCTGCAATGGAAGCAGAGTCAGCAGGCAGCGCTCTTGCGGACCTGATTCCGGAGGAGGTTTACAATTACTCTACGGTAGGTGTGGAGACCGGCGAATCCGTAGACCATATCGAGGGTATTCAGAAGACCGGCGATTACAGCATGCGTGTTGTTGCTACGGAGATTGCTGCCAACATGGTATACCAGCTTGCGATTCCGATCGCTCCGCTGCATTACTACGGCGACGAAGCCTTGTATGATTATGACAACAACAAGTTCGGCTTTGAGAAGGGTGATCTTTCCAAGGTACGTTCCGTGACGACTCAGCCTCTGGGCGGCGGCGCTTATACCTTCAAGGAGTACGCAAACGGTACTGTTTACCTGGAAGCAAACCCGACCTACTTCAAGGGTGAGCCGAAGGTGAAATATCTGAACTTCCTGGAGACGCTGGAGGATGACAAGACAGTAGGTATCGAGGCAGGTACGATTGATATTGGCGATCCGTCCTACTCAGGAGAGGTCCGCAAGCAGATCACAGAGTACAACGGCGGCGACGATTCCCTTGAGGGAGACGTTGTTACGATCAAACTGTATGATTTCCTTGGTTACGGTTATATTGCGCTGAGCGCAGACAATGTAAACGTGGCAGGCGATCCGGCCTCTGACGCATCCAAGAACCTGCGTAAGGCTATCGCGACAGTTCTTGCTGCTTACCGCGACGAGTCCATCGACTCCTACTATGGCGACACGGCTTCTGTTGTGAACTATCCGATCTCCAGTACCTCCTGGGCAGCTCCGCAGGTAACGGATGACGGTTATGAGGTGGCGTACTCCGTTGACGTAGAGGGCAACCCGATTTATACGGAGGGTATGAGTGTAGAAGAAAAATATGCGGCAGCGCTTCAGGCGGCCCTTGGTTATCTTGAGGCAGCAGGCTATACGGTAGAAGACGGCAAGGTGACGGCAGCACCGGAAGGCGCTAAGCTTGAGTACCAGATCAACATCGGTGCGAATGGTTCCGGGGATCATCCGTCCTTCCTGCTTCTGAAGAATGCGGCAGACGCAATGGCAACCATCGGTATTACCCTGAATGTAAATGATATTACGACTGCTTCTGAACTGTACCAGACCTATCAGTCCGGCGTGGCTGAGGGATGGTGCGCGGCATGGCAGGCAACTCCTGACCCGGATATGTATCAGCTGTACCACAGCCAGGGCGCTACGAACTACTACTGCATCAATGATTCGGAGCTGGATGAGCTGATTGTCGGCGCCCGTCAGTCAACGGATCAGGAATACCGCAAGACTCTGTACAAGGCAGCTATGGATATTATCATGGACTGGGGTGTTGAGATTCCGATCTACCAGAGAAGCGAATGCTATATCTTCTCTACTGAGCGTGTAAATATCAGTACGCTTACTCCAGATATGACTCCGTACTGGACATGGATGAACGAGGTTGAGACACTGGAAATGAATTAACAAATCCTTGTGTGCTGAGGGGCTGCCAGTCAGCCCCTCTTTCATTACAGGAAGCTTATTTTACAGGACAGGAGGATTTGTATGAAGAAATTCATTGCAAAAAGAATCGCATTTTCTGTAATGATTCTTTTTTGTGTTTCTTTTATTATTTATGCGCTGATGCGTTGTCTGCCGGGCTCCTTTGTGGAAAATATGGCGATGACGCTCTCCCAGGCTCCCGGCGCTAAGCCCTTTGAGGAATGGCTGGCGCAGCTGAATGCAAACTACGGTATGGATAAGGGGATCATCCCGGGATATTTTGTCTGGCTTTCTGATGCGATCCGGGGAGATTTTGGCGAGAGCTGGAAATTTATTGTTCCGGTGACCCAGAAGTTCCAGGAGGTCATCTGGCTTTCCTTTGCCATGGGCGGCATTGCATTTTTGCTGGAGCTGATCATTGCGATCCCGCTGGGAGTGGTTGCTTCGACGAAGCAGTATTCCAAGCTGGATTACGGTATTACCGCCGGCGCGCTGGTGGGTATTTCCCTGCCGACCTTTTTCTTTGCTACGATTTTGAAGCTGGTCTTTTCCGTAAAGCTGGGCTGGTTTGACCTGTACGGCATTGTGGGACGAAATTATGCACAGCTTGATTCTATGGGCAAGCTGCTGGATAAGGCAAATCATCTGGTTCTGCCGATTGCGACGCTGGTCATTGTGTCGGTGGGTTCTCTGATGCGTTATACGAGAACGAATATGCTGGAGGTGCTCAATTCCGACTATATTCGTACAGCCAGGGCAAAGGGACTGAGTGAAAATAAGGTAATTTACCATCACGCATTCCGCAACACATTGATTCCGCTGGTGACCATCGTCGGAGGCTCTCTGCCGAACCTGTTTGCCGGTGCGCTGATCACCGAGACGCTGTTTTCGATTCCGGGTATCGGCTGGACCTCGTATCAGGCAATGATAGCCGGGGATATTCCGTTTTCGATGTTTTATCTGACCTTTATGGCGGTTCTGACGCTGGCGGGCAATCTGATTTCCGATATTCTGTACGCGGTGGTAGACCCGCGCGTGCGTATCGCGTAGGAAGGAGGAGCATAGCATGAGTGATAATATGAACTTATCCGGGCGGAAGCCGGAGGGTGAGGAAGGCTTTTCTTTGAATGACGACCGCCGTGTCCGGGTGCTTTCTCCCGGTGCGCTGGTGGCGAAGCGCTTTTTCCGCAACCGTCTGGCCGTGCTGGGTATGATTATGCTGATTGTGATGTTCGTTTTTTCCTTTATCGGAGGCCTGGTGAGCCCCTACGGGCAGGATGAACAGTTCTATACATATGAATATATGGATAAGGATTATGCAGGCGTTGTCCAGAACGATGAGCTGCGTTACACCACGGCAGAGGGAAAGGAGTTCGGCAGCCTTCTGCAGGCCAAGCTGATGCTGGCGCGCAACAAAGGGGAGACCAGCTTTGTGGAAAAGGACGTGACCTACGAATTTGTGGCGGAGGGTGAGGAATTTCTTTCCATCACCGCAGACGGCGAGCCCTTTGCCGTGGCCAGCAAGGATATTGTGACCTCCGTGGGAGATGAGCTTTCCTTTGACGTAAAGTTTGGGGCTCTGAAGGCCTGTGAGCTTGGGGAGACCTCCTTTGAGGCGGAGGACGCGGAGTATACGATGGATGAGGAAGGCAACATTCTGAAGGACTCTGAGATCGTGGGCTTTGTCAGTCGTTTTGTGGTGCAGCCCGCGAAGAACGGCACTGTGTTCCCGGAGGATTTCAAGGAGGCCGTTGCTCTTGCCATTGAAGAGGACGCCAGCGAGTTTACCTGTGCAGCGGAGGACGGCACGGAGAATACATACAAAATTTCCTACAAGCCGGATACCAACAGCTGGCTTGTGAAGCAGCACGAAGAGACCTACGTCTATGACCGCTATTCCAAACCGTCGAAAACACATTGGCTGGGTACGGATACGAACGGTATGGACATGCTGACCCGTCTGATGTACGGCGGCCGGGTTTCTCTGATCATCGGCTTTATCGTTGTGATTATAGAGACTCTGATCGGCGTTATTCTGGGCGGTATTTCCGGTTATTTCGGCGGCTGGATTGACAATCTGATCATGCGTATCGTCGACGTGTTTTACTGTATTCCGTCAACGCCGCTGATTATTATTCTCGGCGCTGCCATGGATGCCATGCAGATAGATCCGCAGATCCGTATGCTGTATCTGATGCTGATTCTCGGCTTTCTAGGCTGGCCCTCCATCGCCCGTCTCGTGCGTGGACAGATCCTGTCCCTGCGGGAGCAGGAATTTATGACGGCGACAGAGGCCTGCGGCATCAGTGTTCCGAGACGGATTTTCAAGCATTTGATCCCGAATGTCATTCCGCAGCTGATCGTTACGTGTACGATGAGCCTCGGCTCCACAATCATCATGGAGGCGACGCTGTCCTTCCTGGGACTGGGCGTGAAATTCCCCTTTGCTTCCTGGGGCAACATTATTAATGACGTAAACAATGCGTACGTAATGACGCATTACTGGTTTATTTGGATTCCGGCTGGCGTCTGTCTGCTGATTACCGTACTGGGCTTCAATTTCGTCGGCGACGGACTTCGGGATGCATTTGATCCGAGAATGAAACGGTAAGGGAGGAGAATGATCATGGCAAAAAAACAGGCAGAAGGTTATTTGTCAGCCAAAGAATCCCGCCGGATTTCAAAGGAGAACCGCCGGATTACGAGTGAGCTGGAAAAAAAGAGAAAACGGAAAAACGTGCCGGAGTCGGAATATCTGACGACGATGCACAATTCAGAAAATGCAGTGGAATTTGACAATCTGCATACGTACTTTTTCACGGATGCAGGTACGGTGAAGAGTGTGGACGGCGTGAGCTTTGACGTGCCCATCGGAAAGACGGTGGGCGTGGTAGGGGAGTCGGGCTGCGGAAAATCGGTCACCAGCCTGTCCTTGATGCAGCTGATCCAGCGCCCCCAGGGGCAGATCGTAGAGGGAGAGATCCGGCTGAATCTGGGAAGCAAGGCGTATGATATTGCAAAGACGCCCCAGGATAAAATGCAGGCGCTCAGGGGCAATTATGTGTCGATGATCTTTCAGGAGCCGATGACATCCCTGAATCCCGTCTTTCGGATCGGGGCGCAGGTGGATGAGGTCATTGCCCTTCACAGCGGCCAGGGAATGGGCAAGGAGGCGGTGAAGGCCAGAACGATTGAGATGCTGGAAATGGTAGGCATCGCCAACAGCGAGGGTGTTTACCGGATGTTTCCCCACGAGCTGTCCGGCGGCATGCGCCAGCGTGTCATGATTGCCATGGCGCTGGCCTGCAATCCGAAGATCATCATTGCAGACGAGCCGACTACGGCGCTGGACGTGACGATCCAGGCGCAGATTCTTGATCTGCTGCGCCAGCTGAAGGATAAAATCAATTCGTCTATTATGCTGATTACCCATGATTTGGGGGTGATCGCGGAGATGGCGGATTATGTGGTGGTTATGTATGCCGGAAGAGTGGTGGAGAAGGGAACGGCCGAGGAGATTTTTGAGCATCCCTCCCATCCGTATACGATCGGCCTGATGGCGTCAAAGCCTGTGGTGGGTAAGCAGGTGGATAAGCTGTATTCGATCCCGGGCAAGGTGCCGAACCCCATCAATATGCCGGATTACTGCTATTTTAAGGACCGCTGTGAGAGGTGCGTGGAGAAATGCAGCGGTGCGTATCCGGCTGAAATCTCTTTGAGTCCGACGCATAAGGTGAGCTGCTACCGGTATGCTGAAGGAATGGCTGCCGCAGATCCGGCGGCCCGGACAGCTTTTGAGAAGGAGGGAAAATAAATGGCTGTGCAGAAAAATGGAGCGGATACCGCAGCTGGCGGTATCCAGTATGACCCGCAGTATATTCTGATGGTCAATGATCTGAAAAAATATTTTCCCATCAAGGGCGGCATGATTTCCCGGGCGGTGGGCCAGGTCAAGGCTGTGGACGGCGTCACCTTCAATCTGAAGCGCGGTACGACTATGGGACTGGTGGGAGAATCCGGCTGCGGAAAGACTACCACGGGACGGACGATTCTGAGGCTATCCGGTGAGAAGACAGGCGGCGACGTGCTGTTTAACGGCCAGGAGGTTTATGACCTGTCCAAGCAGGAGCTGCGCGCGCTCCGCACAAAAATGCAGATTATTTTCCAGGATCCGTTTTCCAGCCTGTCCCCGAGACTTCCGGTGGGAGAGATTATTGGTGAGGCGGTACGGGAGCACAAGCTGGTGCCGAAGGAAGAGTTTAATGATTATATTGACCAGGTCATGGATAACTGCGGACTGCAGCCCTTCCACAAGGACCGGTATCCCCATGAGTTTTCCGGCGGCCAGCGGCAGCGTATCTGTATTGCCAGAGCGTTGGCGCTGAATCCGGAGTTTGTAGTCTGTGATGAACCGGTATCGGCTCTGGATGTGTCGATCCAGGCGCAGATCATCAATCTTCTGAAGGATCTGCAGGAGAAGTATTCCCTGACCTATCTGTTCATCTCCCATGACCTGTCGGTGGTGGAGCATATTTCGGATACGGTAGGCGTTATGTATCTCGGAAATCTGGTGGAGTACGGAGCGACGGAGGACATTTTCAGAAATCCGCTGCATCCCTATACGAAGGCGCTGTTTTCTGCGATACCGATACCGGACCCGAAGGCGAAGATGAACCGTATCGTACTGGAGGGCTCTATTCCGTCTCCGGCGAATCCGCCCAAGGGCTGCAAATTCCATACCCGTTGTGCACATTGTATGGCAAAGTGTAAGGAAGTGGCGCCGGTGCAGAAAGAGATCGAGCCGGGACATTATGTGGTATGCCATCTTTACGGTGAGTAGGAAGCATGGCGATACGCGGCTGTGAAGCAAAGAAGCCGGCATCGTGTTTGGAAGAGTGCAGAAGCTTTGGCAGCGGGAGGAAAAATGGCTGAGAAAAAATTTCAGGATATAAGCGAGGATGACGGCCGGACGATTGCCGATATGAGTCAGGTATCCAGAGGGCATTTGTTTGGAGGAATGCACCGTGCAGGCGGCGGGGAAATTCAGTCAAGGCCGGGCGGAGTATCCGGCGCGCAGCAGTCCCGGCGGGATATGCAGGGAATGCAGGCCGGCGAACGTCCCTGGGAGGATGCCCCCTTTACCAGAAAAGAGCGGTGGATGTATACGCTGGGAGCGCTTAAAGCCTCTTTGCTGATCGGTCTCGTGTATCTGGCGGGGCTGGGGCTGCTGGTAGGGCTGATGGTATTCTTCTGGCGCTAAAAAAACAGAAACAGAAAATTATCACTCAAAAGAAAATACTCCCTTCCAGGCAGCAAGTTTTATTGTTTTACTTGTCTGTCCGGAAGGGAGTATATCATTTGCGGCGGCATCTTCCGCCTGGTCGATTGTCTTATAAGCAAACAGGCGATCGCTATGAACGCACTCCGGGGATATTCCAGAACAGTCTGAGCTTAACTTAATGACATTGCTGGATGAACTGCAACATGCGTTTTTGCTTTTATAATGACATATTCTGGCTAATATTGTATAATATCTTTGTATTATTTTAATTATTTAATGCAATATTGATATTTCCTGAGGGTTGAGTACATTGGAAAAGGAGGAAGATTATGAAAACTGCAAATAGAAAAAGATTAAAGGTCATGCTGCTGTTTGCTATGGTTATTTCAGGTATATTTTATCTGAGTGTTCTGGGAGCGGAAGAAGAAACAGAAGAAAACTGGATATGTGCATACTGCAGTACCCTGAATGCAGCAGAATATAATTTTTGCAGCAATTGCGGAGTTGCTAAGCCAGTGGAAAACCAGACGTGGATATGCCCTGATTGCGGAAATGAAAATGAAAGTGATTTTAATTTCTGTGTAAAGTGCGGAAGGGAAAAGCCATCGGAGGAGGAAGCCGGATCAGAAACAGCATCAGGTGCTGCTGTACAGGCGTATGCATATGGACAGCATATGCTGTATTGGGATGGGTATACCTATGTAACAGGCGATGATGGCGTCTATCGCATAGACAGCAGCAATCAGTTTGACCGGATTTTGGGGAATAATTCTATAGCGAACGGGCTTTTTGCTGCCGGAGATAAAGTGTATTTTATAAAATACGATCTCGAGGGCGGAAGTGATTTCCTGTATGTATATGATATAAGCCAGGATGACTGCAATGTTCTTTGTACGGCCAATAATGGAAGTCTGCTGGTGGGTGCAGATGATGAGGCGGCTTATTTTCTTGAGCCTTCAAAAACATCAGAATATAATGACGGAAAAGATCTGATCCGTTATCACCTCGATACGGATAAAAAAGAGACGGTTGCATCAGGGATCGGAACCGCACAATTCTGGAATGGAGGAATTGTGATCAGCGGAGCTGCTTCAGACATAAGTCCGGTGCAGCTTGCTGTATTGGGGGCGGATGGAAATTCAGGACTTGTAGCTGAGAATTGCAGCCAGAACTTTTATATTGACGGAAACAGTCTCTATTACGTCAAATACAATATGACCTCAGATATAGATTGGGACAAAGCCTATATCTGTTGTCTTGATCAGACCGGAAATAATGAGATCCTTTGTATTGAGGGAAATTATGTTACTCCATCTATCGCAGGTATGGTTTCTGAAAATGTAGTAGTTTCTGTATATCTGGACGGTAAGCAGCAGTATATTCAGGTCAATCCTGCAGATGGAAACTGGGGGGAAATGGAATTGCCGGACGGTGCTTCTTCCGTAAGCATTTTTTATGATGAATATGGCAACCGCTACTATTACGCAAATAATTCCGTTTATGTATGGAAGGGCAGCGAGTATGTAGAGGTTACAGGCGTAGCTTCGGATGGAATAATACTGGGAGTTGCCGATAATTATGTTTTTTGCTGGCGTTATCAGGCCGGAAATCATCCCAGCCTGTTCCAATTCCCGATTTCCTGAGCATAGAGTATTTGCGGCAGCTTCATATTTTTAGGTTTTCCTTCATATATATATGGTAGCGCCTGCGGCGGCAGGACCTTACGAAAGGATAAGACACATACAAAAAGATTGTATGCGGACTGTTCAGGAAAAAGGCCCGAACCGGCCTGGGAGGCATACTATGAGGGGAGCAGACAGGCTGCAGAAAATCCTTTATTTGATCATGATACTGCTTGGATTATATATTTTATACAAGGGCGGCGGCATTCTTTTGCGTACCCCGGCTGCGCAGGATATGCTGGATTCCGGGGAGCTGCAGCGGGGATTGGAGGACAATGCGGTACGTACCTGGGCGCCGGGCTATACGGCGGCGATGGAGAACCATCAAAGCAGTAACTGGTCTGCAGGCTGGATGCAGCAGGTAGCGCCGGTGTACAGCTATCTGGCGAAGGGAGAGGCAGAAACGGCAGAGGAAGAAACGGTGGGAAGCGAGACGGCAGAGGGAAATGAAATAGCAGCAGGAGAAATGACCGGAACTGACGCTGCGGGAAACGAAACAGCGGAGAAGGAAACGGCAGGACAAATGGAGACGCAGGACGGATTGGCAAGTAAAGCTTTGGGGAAGGATGCGGCGGAGCGTGAGACTGTGCAGCAGGAAGACTGGCAGGGGATCGGGACGGACAAGCCGGTTTCGGCAGAGGATGACCTCCCGGCGTCTTCTATGGCACTGGCGTCCTCCATGGCGGTTTCACCGATTCTACTGGAACAGCTGCGTGATTTTGATTATCTGATTTCGAATTATTATACGGTGGATGGCGGTACAGTGGCAGACGAGGCGCTGCTGGATGTGGATGAGATGCTGAATGAGGACTTGACCCTTGAGAAGAATCCTGACGTGCCTCAGATGTTGATTTACCATACGCATTCCCAGGAGGCCTTTGCGGATTCTCAGGAGGGAAAAAAGGAGGACACGATTGTGGGAATGGGGGAGGTGCTGGCGGAGCTTCTGCGGGAGGAATACGGCTACAATGTGATTCATGACACCGGGGTTTATGATCTGGTAGACGGTGTGCTGGATCGCAGTACAGCGTATGATTATGCCAGAGCGTCCATTGAGACGATCCTGCAGGAAAATCCATCCATAGAGGTGGTGATAGACCTTCACCGGGATGGGGTGGAGGGGCAGAAATTTGCGACGGAGATCGACGGAAGGCCCACTTCGATGATTATGTTTTTTAATGGAATTTCCCGGGACAGCCAGGATCAGCCGATTTCCTATCTGCAAAACCCCTACACAAAGCAGAATCTGGCGTTTTCGCTGCAAATGCAGCTGGCAGCCCGGGAGCAGTATCCTGGATTTACGAGAAATATCTATTTGAAGGCGGAGCGTTTCAATCTGCATTTGCGGCCGCGGTCGCTGCTGATCGAGGCCGGAACGCAGCTTAACACCGTGGAGGAGGAACGAAATGCCATGATACCGCTGGCGGATCTGCTGGATCAGGTACTGAGCGGGAAAAAGTAAAAGGTACATTCCGGGGTATAGACAAGCCGCAAAAAAGTGTGTTAAACTGTATCGAATACAGAAAGCGCCGGTGTGGGAGAAAAGAGGATTTCCGGGATGCTTGTATCCGGCCGGGCCGACGAGGAGGAACACAAGTGGCAACAGATCAGAGTAAAATCAGAAATTTTTGTATTATAGCACATATCGACCATGGCAAATCAACGCTGGCTGACCGCATCATTGAGATGACGGGGCTTTTGACCAGCCGTGAGATGCAGAATCAGGTTCTGGACAATATGGATCTGGAGCGGGAGCGCGGGATCACCATTAAATCCCAGGCAGTACGCATTGTTTATAAGGCGAAAAACGGAGAAGAATACATTTTTAATTTGATAGATACCCCAGGACACGTGGATTTTAATTATGAGGTATCCAGAAGCCTGGCGGCCTGCGACGGGGCGATCCTGGTGGTGGATGCGGCCCAGGGCATCGAGGCCCAGACGCTGGCAAACGTATATCTGGCGCTGGATCATGATCTGGATGTTATGCCCGTCATCAATAAGATTGACCTTCCCAGCGCAGAGCCGGAGCGGGTCATCAATGAGATTGAGGATGTTATCGGCATCGAGGCTCAGGATGCGCCGCTGATTTCAGCTAAGACGGGACAGAATGTGGAGCAGGTGCTGGAGGCCATCGTGGAAAAGATTCCGGCCCCAAAGGGAGACCCGGATGCGCCGCTGCAAGCACTTATTTTTGACTCGGTTTACGATTCCTATAAGGGCGTTATCATATTTGTGCGTATCATGGAGGGAACGGTCAAAAAGGGTACGCCGATCCGCATGATGGCGACAGGAGCAGAGGCAGATGTGGTGGAAGCCGGCTATTTTGGAGCGGGACAGTTCATTCCCTGCGAGGAGCTCAGCGCCGGTATGGTAGGCTATCTGACCGCCAGCCTGAAAAATGTGAAGGATACCCGGGTGGGCGATACGGTGACCTGTGTCACGAATCCCTGCGCCGCGCCGCTGCCGGGCTATAAGAAGGTTAATCCGATGGTGTACTGCGGGATGTATCCGGCGGACGGGGCAAAATACCCGGATCTGCGGGATGCGCTGGAAAAGCTTCAGCTCAATGATGCCTCCCTGCAGTTTGAGCCGGAGACCTCCATTGCTCTGGGCTTTGGTTTCCGCTGCGGTTTCCTTGGCCTTCTGCATCTGGAAATCATTCAGGAGCGTCTGGAGCGGGAATACAATCTCGATCTCGTGACGACTGCTCCCAGTGTTATTTACAAGGTCTATAAGACAAACGGAGAGGTTATTGAACTGACGAATCCCTCGAATCTCCCGGATCCTTCGGAGATCGAATACATGGAGGAGCCGGTGGTGGCCGCCGAGATCATGGTGACGACGGAATTTATCGGTTCGATCATGGAGCTGTGCCAGGAACGGCGCGGCATCTACGGAGGTATGGAGTATATTGAGGAGACAAGAGCACTTCTGAAATATACGCTGCCTCTGAATGAGATTATTTATGACTTTTTTGACGCGTTGAAATCCCGCTCGAGAGGGTATGCGTCCTTCGATTATGAGCTGAAGGGCTATCAGCGCTCCGAGCTTGTGAAGCTGGATATTCTTGTGAACCGTGAGGAGGTGGATGCGCTTTCCTTTATCGTACACGGGGAGACGGCCTATGAGCGCGGAAGAAAGATGTGCGAGAAGCTGAAGGAAGAAATACCGAGACAACTGTTTGAGATTCCGATTCAGGCAGCCATCGGCAGCAAGATCATCGCCCGGGAGACCGTCAAGGCCATGCGGAAGGACGTTCTTGCTAAGTGCTACGGCGGCGATATTACGCGAAAGAAAAAGCTTCTGGAAAAACAGAAGGAAGGAAAAAAGCGTATGCGTCAGGTAGGAAACGTGGAGATTCCGCAGAAGGCGTTTATGAGCGTTTTGAAGCTGGATGATAAATAGGCAGGGAGAGAAGCATGGAAGCACCGGGCGTATCCAATTATGAAAGGCTTTGTGAGGACTGGCGGAAAAAGTTCCTGGGAATGGATCAGGAGAAGCTTTGCAAAAAGCTGCCGGAGCTCAAAAAAGAGGGAGAGTATCTGACTCTGCTTCATTTTGGCAGGAAATTCGGCGTTCATAGGACGACGGGAAAAATAGCCGCCCTGGCGGATGAAAGGCCGGTATCCTTTACTACGCAGATGGATATTTACAATCTGTTCTGGTATTCGAAGGAAACGGCATGTATTCGGAACCGCTGGGTTCCCTTCCGGGATGTCCGGGACGCCAGCCCCTTTGCGCCGGCCTTTGAAAGAAACGTGCTGGTTCCCTTTGCACAGACCTTTTCCGGGAAAACGGAGCTTCTGCGAAAAGCCGCCCAGAGTCTGGACGCTGAGATGGTAGAGCACGGGGACGTTGGATTTATCCTGAAATGCTTTGCATGTATTCCCATGCAGTTTCTGTTTTGGGATGCCGATGACGAGTTCCCGGCCCAGTCCAATATTTTGTTTGATTACGGCGTGACGGATTACATTCATGTGGAATCCACGGTCACGCTGGCGACAGAGGGCATGCTGCGGCTGACGGAGGCCGCCGGGATAAAACAGAAGGGAAGCGTGCTTTAGAGGCTGCTGGGATAAAGCGGAAGGGAAGCGTACTTTAGAGGCCGCCGGGATAAAGCAGAAGGGAAGCGTGCTTTAGGGGCTGCCGGAATGAAGCTGAAAGAAAGTGTGCTTGAAACAGGAAGCATTTGAGGAAAAGAAAATATGGGTTCATCTATGGAAAGACAGCAGAAAAAGGAACTGGAATTATACGTGCATATTCCGTTTTGCGTCAGAAAATGTGCATACTGTGATTTCCTTTCGGCGCCGGCAGCGTTTTCTGCCCAGGAAGTATACATAAATGCGCTTAAAAAAGAAATTGAAAACTTTCCATACAGCGAAGAATACCGTGTCACCACGGTATTTTTTGGTGGAGGAACGCCCTCTATCCTGCCGGAGGAATGGCTCTGCGGGTTGCTGGAGCTGATGCGGAGAAAATTTTATTTTGATGCGAATGCGGAGGTGACGGTGGAGTGTAATCCGGGAACAGTAGATGCAGAAAAGCTGAGGAGCTATCGGAAGGCCGGGATAAACCGGCTCAGCATCGGCCTTCAGTCTGCGGATAACCGGGAGCTGGCTCTGCTGGGGCGTATTCATTCCTGGGAGGATTTTTGCAGAACGTACGAGCTTGCGAGGGCGGCAGGATTTACCAATATAAATGTAGATTTGATGTCGGCGCTGCCGGGGCAGACGGTTTCCACCTGGGAACAAACGCTGCGGAGGGTGCTGGAAAAAGCCCCGGAGCATATTTCGGCCTACAGTCTGATAGTGGAGAAGGGAACGCCCTTTTATGAGAGGTATCACAGCGATGTGAAGCGGCGCGACCGGGGAGAGAAGCCGGAAGTTCTGCCCTCGGAGGAGGAGGAACGCCGGATGTACGAGCTGACGGAGCAATTGCTGGCCGGGGTCGGAATGCACCGCTATGAGATCTCGAATTATGCACGGCCGGGGTATGAATGCCGTCACAACAAAGGCTACTGGCAGGGAATTGATTATGCTGGCTTCGGACTGGGGGCCTCATCGCTGCTGCGTCCGGTCCGGTACCGGAATCCCGAAGGGATGCAGGATTATCTGGCGGGAGATTTTTCAAAAAGAGAAGAGGAGCTTTTGACCCGGGAGGATCAGATGGAGGAATTCATGTTTCTTGGCCTGCGGCTGACACAGGGAGTTCTGGAAAAGGAATTTTCGGAACGGTTCGGAGCACAGATCGACGCGGTATACGGTGACGTACTGCGCCGTCAGGAGAACCTGGGGCTTCTAAAAAGAGATGAGGGAAGAATCTGCCTGACCCCCCGGGGCCTTGATCTGAGCAATGCAGTGATGGCGGAGTTTTTATTTTAATGCCAGTGTCCGCCGAAGGTATAAAAGGACGGGCGTATAAACAGACAGGCGTATAAACAGACAAGTGTATAAACGGTGCAGACGTATAAATGATGTAGAACGTATAAAAAGCTGCGGCATGGCAAATCCTGATGTCAGGAGAACACTGTCCGCAGCTTTTTATCTTATGAAGAAATTTTGCTTTCTGCCTTCTGTACCTCTTTGGCGGCAAAATCATGGATGGCGCGGTAATCCTCCTCCGAGTAATGGATCCCGTCGATGGTGACGGCATCGTTTGCCCGCAGGAAAGTATAGCTGTCGATGTAAGTATCCGAAAAGGTCTGCTTCAGATGGTTGTTAAAGTCGGTAATCTCTTCGTTGGTGATGTTTTTGCACACGGCAGGATCAATGGGATTGACGGACAGGAAGTAAAAATGTGTGTCCGGGTATTCCTCCAAAAGAGATTCATATAATACAAGGTAATTATCCATGTTGTCGTAATCGTTCACGCCGAAATTGAATACCACCGGGGCCCCGGGATAATCTGCAATGGCCTCTTTTACCTGGGGAAGGCCGGTTTCAGACAGCCAGTCGTAGCCCTCGCCGGAAGCGCCTATGTAAAGATCGTCATTTTTCATGGCGTCCCGCATGCCTATGGTCCGGGAGTCTCCGACCCAGACGATAAACGGGCTCTCCGCAGAGGATCCGGCGGAAGCATCCTTAGATGCGGCTTTTGCAGGATCTGATTCGGCCTCTGTCTGATGAAGCGCCTGGAGAAACGCATCCGCTTCTGATTCGGCGGTGGTGCCGGAGGAAAATGCATCCTCTTTATACTGTAGCGTCAGGTACGCGGCGAGAGCGCCCAGGGCAATGATCGCAGCAACGGCGAGTACAATTCCGGTAACTGTTCCCTTCTTCATATAATATGTCCTCTCGAAAGTCATTTAGCAGTTTTCTACTGAGTAATACTATACCATAATTGGCAGAAAAGTCAAACTTTATAGGACGGGAGGTTTCGACAAGGTTTGCATAAAAAAATAAAAAATGCTATTGACAAAAGATACGTGGGGTATTATATTATCAACGTAAGGTGTTAGCACTCAAGATAAGAGAGTGCTAACAAGGAAACAGAAGGGAGGAGTTCAGATGCAGCTGGATGATAGAAAATGGACGATACTGAAAGCTATCATCAAGACATATCTGGAGACGGGCGAGCCGGTGGGCTCCAGGACGATTTCCAAGTATGCCGATTTGAATCTGAGTTCCGCTACCATACGAAATGAAATGTCCGATCTGGAGGATATGGGACTGATCCTTCAGCCTCACACTTCCGCGGGCCGGATTCCGTCGGACGCGGGCTACCGCTTATATGTAGACCACATGATGGAGGAAAAAGACCGGGAAGTCACTGAGATGAAGGAAATGATGATTCAGAGGCAGGACAGGATGGAGCTGCTGCTGAAGCAGCTGGCGAGAGTCCTGGCTACGAATACGAATTATGCGGCGATGATTTCCGGGCCGCAGTACCATCGGACGAAGCTCAAATTTATTCAGCTTTCCATTATCAGTGCGACGCAGATCCTTGCCGTCATCGTGGCGGAGGGGAATATTGTCAAGAACAAGATGATCCAGATTGAGCATGGTCTGGATCAGCAGACGGTTCTTGAGATGAATATTCTGCTGAACAGCGCGCTCAATGGACTGACGCTGGAGGAGATCAATCTCAGCACGATATCAAAGCTGAAGGAGCAGGCTGGCATACACAGCGAGGTAGTGAACCAGGTACTGGACGCTGTTGCAGAGACAATCCAATCTGAAAATGACGTAGAGATCTATACCAGCGGTGCGACGAACATTTTTAAATATCCAGAGCTGAGCAGCAGTGAGAAGGCCAGTGAGCTGATCAGCGCATTTGAGGAAAAAAAGGATCTGGTCGATATGATCAGCAGTGACGATATTCAGGAGACCGGGATTCAGGTTTACATCGGTCAGGAAACGCCGATCCAGTCCATGCAGGACTGCAGTGTGGTCACGGCTACGTATGAGATCGGGGAGGGCATGTACGGCAGGATAGGCGTCATCGGCCCGAAGCGTATGGATTATGACAAAGTGGTCAGCACGTTAAAGACTCTGATGGCACAGCTGGATCAGATATTTAAGAAAGAATAGGAAGGTGGAATAGCCAGTGGAAGAGAACAGACAGGAAGAAATTCTGGATGAAACTGCTGCAGAGGCAGACGAGGCTGAAGCCAGGGAAGTGATAGAAGATATTCAGGAGGAAACTCAGAGCGAAGAATCCTCTGAGCCTGATACGGAGGAGGCACAGCCGGAGGAACAGGAGGAGCAGAAAAAGCGGGGCCTGTTCGGAAAGAAAAAGAAGGACAAAAAGGATGTACAGATCGAGGAGCTGACGGACCGCGTACAGCGCCAGATGGCAGAATTCGACAACTTCCGCAAGCGCTCCGAAAAAGAAAAGTCCGCGATGTACGAGGTAGGGGCCAAGAGTGTGATCGAAAAGATCCTTCCCACCATCGACAATTTTGAGCGGGGCTTTGCAGGACTTACGGAGGAGCAGAAGGAAGATCCCTTCGTACAGGGAATGGAAAAGGTATACCGTCAGATGCTGACGACGCTGGAAGGCATCGGCGTTACCCCCATCGAAGCGGTGGGAAAAGAGTTTGATCCGAATTTCCATAACGCAGTGATGCACGTGGAGGACGAAGAGGCCGGTGAGAACATTGTGGTGGAGGAATTTCAGAAAGGATACCTTTACCGTGACAGCGTTGTGAGACACAGCATGGTCAAGGTGGCAAACTAGCAGGCAACAGGTTTTATCTGATATAGATTCGTGCAGACGCACAGAAAACGCAAATAATCAAGGAGGAAACGATTATGGGAAAAATTATTGGTATTGACTTGGGAACAACGAATAGCTGCGTTGCGGTTATGGAGGGTGGTAAACCAGTAGTCATCACAAATACAGAGGGAGCCAGAACTACACCGTCTGTAGTAGCCTTCACAAAGAACGGCGAGCGTCTTGTGGGAGAGCCGGCAAAGCGTCAGGCAGTTACAAACGCTGACAGAACGATCTCTTCTATCAAGAGACACATGGGCAGCGATTACAGAGTAGAGGTAGATGGAAAGAAATATTCACCGCAGGAGATTTCCGCAATGATCCTTCAGAAGCTGAAATCCGACGCAGAGAATTATCTCGGCGAGAAGGTATCAGAGGCTGTTATCACAGTTCCGGCGTATTTCAATGACGCACAGCGTCAGGCAACTAAGGATGCGGGAAAGATTGCGGGTCTCGATGTAAAGCGTATCATCAACGAGCCGACGGCGGCAGCGCTGGCTTACGGCCTTGACAATGAAAAAGAACAGAAGATTATGGTATACGACCTGGGCGGCGGTACCTTTGATGTATCCATCATTGAGATCGGCGAGGGCGTCATCGAGGTACTTGCGACAAACGGCGACAACAGACTCGGCGGCGACGACTTCGATAAGAAGATTACAGATTACA
Organism: Lachnospiraceae bacterium; assembly: GCA_030524705.1. Lineage (GTDB taxonomy): Bacteria > Bacillota > Clostridia > Lachnospirales > Lachnospiraceae > Choladousia. The sequence goes on from JAUNGD010000010.1 coordinate 56,203, forward strand.
TGATCGCAGACTTCAAGTCCAAAGAGGGCATCGACCTTTCCGGCGACAAGATGGCTCTGCAGAGACTGAGAGAAGCAGCAGAGAAGGCGAAGAAGGAGCTCTCCTCCTCTACAACGACCAACATTAACCTTCCGTTCATCACAGCAAATGAGACAGGTCCGAAGCACTTTGAGATGGATCTGACAAGAGCAAAATTTGATGAGCTGACACATGAACTGGTAGAAAGAACGGTTATTCCGGTACAGAACGCACTGAAGGATGCAGGACTTTCTGCAAGCGAGCTGTCCAAGGTACTTCTGGTAGGCGGTTCCACACGTATCCCGGCTGTACAGGACAAGGTAAAACAGCTGACCGGCCATGAGCCGAACAAGAGCCTGAACCCGGATGAGTGTGTAGCGCTGGGCGCTTCCATCCAGGGCGGTAAGCTGGCAGGCGACGCCGGTGCAGGCGATATCCTTCTTCTGGACGTTACTCCGCTTTCTCTGTCCATCGAGACACTGGGCGGTGTCGCTACAAAGCTGATCGAGCGTAATACAACGATCCCGACCAAGAAGAGCCAGGTATTCTCTACAGCGGCAGATAACCAGACCGCAGTAGATATCCACGTAGTACAGGGTGAGAGACAGTTCGCCAAGGACAACAAGACCCTCGGACAGTTCCGTCTGGACGGTATTCCGCCAGCAAGAAGAGGTGTGCCGCAGATCGAGGTTACCTTCGATATTGATGCAAACGGTATCGTAAACGTATCCGCTAAGGATCTTGGCACAGGAAAAGAGCAGCACATTACCATTACCTCCGGCTCCAACATGTCTGACGACGAGATTGATAAGGCTGTAAAGGAAGCTGCTGAGTACGAGGCTCAGGATAAGAAGAGAAAAGAAGCGATCGACACAAGAAACGACGCAGACGCTATGGTATTCCAGACCGAGAAGGCTATGGAAGAGGTTGGCGATAAGATTGACCCGGCTGACAAGGCAAGCGTAGAGGCTGATCTGAAGGCTCTGAAGGACCTGGTGGAGGGCACCAATCCAGAGGAGATGACGGACGCTCAGATCGCAGACCTGAAGGCAGGCAAGGAAAAGCTGATGGAGAGCGCACAGAAGCTGTTCGCAAAGGTTTACGAGCAGGCTCAGGGCGCAGCGGGAGCCGCAGGAGCAGGTCCGGATATGAGCGGCGCAGGCGCAGCAGGAAGCAGCGCTCCGCAGGATGATGATGTAGTTGACGGAGACTACAGAGAGGTTTAAAAAGCTTTCATAAGACAATAACAAAGCGATACCCCTGAGGGAATTACTCTCAGGGGCATTGCAGGTGTAGCGGTATGCAGGAGAGATAATAGCAGGGGCGGCCCGGGACGCGGCGGCCATGCCGCAGCACCGGAGTAAGAGGTGGTATAGATGGCAGAGAATAAAAGAGATTATTACGAGGTCCTCGGCGTAGACAAAAATGCGGATGAGGCTGCATTAAAAAAAGCATACAGGGTTCTTGCAAAAAAATACCATCCGGATATGAACCCAGGGGATGCCGAGGCAGAGAAAAAGTTTAAAGAAGCATCAGAAGCGTATGCGGTGCTCAGTGATCCGGAGAAGAGAAGACAGTATGACCAGTTCGGTCACGCTGCATTTGAACAGGGCGGTCCGGGAGCAGGAGGCTTCGGGGGCTTTGACGGCTTTAATTTTAGCGGCGATATGGGTGACATTTTCGGCGATATTTTCGGCGACCTGTTCGGAGGCGGAAGACGCCGGGGCGGTTCCCAGGGACCGATGCAGGGGGCAAATGTCAGGACGAGTGTGCGGATTACCTTTGAAGAGGCGATTTTCGGCTGCGAGAAGGAGATCGAGCTCAGTCTGAAGGATGAGTGTACAAAGTGCCACGGTACGGGAGCGAAGCCGGGAACTTCCCCGGAGACGTGCCCGAAGTGCGGCGGCAAGGGCCAGGTGGTCTTTACACAGCAGTCCCTGTTCGGCACGGTGCAGAATGTGCAGACGTGTCCTGAATGTCACGGCACCGGAAAAATCATCAAGGATAAGTGCCCTGACTGTTACGGCACAGGCTATATTTCCAATAAGAAAAAGATCAAGGTTACGATTCCGGCAGGTATCGACGACGGCCAGAGCATTCGGATCCGGGAAAAGGGAGAGCCGGGTACCAACGGCGGCCCGCGGGGGGATCTGCTGGTAGAGGTGATCGTGGGAAGACATCCGATCTTCCAGCGCCAGGATATGAATATCTACTCTACAGTGCCGATGAGCTTTGCTCAGGCAGCGCTGGGCGGCGATATCCGCATCAGCACGGTGGACGGCGATATTCTGTATACGATCAAGCCGGGGACCCAGACCGACACGAAGGTGCGTTTCAAGGGGAAGGGCGTGCCGTCTCTCCGCAACAAAAACGTGCGGGGCGACCATTATGTGACGCTGGTTATTCAGGTGCCCACAAAGCTGAACGACGCTGCAAAGCAGGCGCTGAAGGAGTTTGACCTTGAATCCGGCAACAGCCTGGGGCAGGCGTCAGAGGAAAAGAAAACGGATAAGCCTAAGAAAAAAGGGTTTATGGATAAGCTGAAGGAAACCTTTGAGGACTAATATTTCAAAACAAAAAGAAAAGCAGGAGATATTGTTTCTAAGAGAATGGAAGCAATATCTCTTTTTTTGACTTTTATCAGTTCGTAGAAATTTTAGTAAAATTTTAGTAAAAAATGTTGCTTTTTTCCTTGCTGCCGGATATAATCGAGGTATGAGCAATGTGGTTGGAGACGACAAGGAGGAGATGGAGTGGCGACGATTAAAGAGGTGGCGGCCCTGGCAGGGGTCTCCCTGACTACCGTTTCTCGGGTACTGAACCGTGATGACAGCCTGTCCGTTACACCGGAGGTACGCATGAAGATTTTCCGGGCGGCGAATCAGTTGAATTATATGCCGCCGCGTCAGCGCAGAGAGGCGAGCGGGAAAAAACAGCTTGTGATCGGTGTGGCGGACTGGAGAATTATCCGGCCGGACCGTCCGAATGTCCGGCTGTCTTCCCTGGCATGCATGCTGCAGCTTATGACGAATCAGTATGAGGTATCCTTTGTGCGGCTGGCATACGGGCAGCAGCAGACCGTGGACGGTATCATTGCCTTCGGCGTGTTCAGCGATGAGGAGATTACCTTTCTGCATTCTCTGTCCTATGCTGTGGTTTTTGTGAATTCCAATCAGAAAAATTATGAAAATGACCAGGTACAGCTTGATTTTGACCTGGGGCTTGAGGAGATGGTGCGGTATCTTCTAGACCGCAAACGGTACGCATCGGTGGGGTACATCGGAGGACTTTACGAGCAGGGCAACGTCAGGATCGGAGCAAACCGTTTGAACGGGCTGCAGAGAATTCTCAAAAACCGGGGACAGTACGAAGAAAAATTTTTCCATATAGGTGAGATCAGCCGGGAGAGCGGCTACGCCCTGGCGAAAAGGGCGGCGGAGGAAGGGAACCTTGCAGAGGCCATACTGCTGGGCAGTGATGAGATTGCAGAGGGGGCCCTGGAGGCCTTCGATGAGCTGGGGCTTCGGGTACCGAAGGATGTGGCGGTTATTATTTACCAGGACATCCAGACCCTGGAGAGCAAATGGCCCACAGGCACCTGTATTGAAATGTTTCCCGATTACGTATGGGAAAATGCGCTGGAAATGCTGATTGGGCGGATAGAGCAGAAACGGACCCAGGCAGTTACAGTCCTGGTGCCGACGCATATTCGGATCGGAGATACGGCATGATTTACAATGGTTGAAAGGGGGCATCCCTTCAATATAGTTCCTTACAGGAGCCCGCAGCAAAAGAACACTCAATAAGGGGAGCTGGGGCGTATTTTACAATGAAAAACAGGAGGGTAAAAAATGAAGAAAACAGTATCCATGTTGTTGGCAGGAGCAATGTGCGCGGGGCTTTTTGCGGGAAGCACGACGCTGTATGCCGCTGAGGGAGAGAACACGACGGTGGACAGGCTCAGTATAGCCTTTGTTCCGTCCAGGGAGCCGGATGAGATCATCACGGCAACGGAGCCTTTGAAGGAAATGCTGACGGGTGAGCTGGCGAACCTCGGCTATGATGTTGCAGAGGTGGATATTACAGTGGGTACCAGCTACGAAGCGGTGGGAGAGGCTCTTTCAGCAGGTACGGCAGATGTAGGGCTGATTCCGGGCGGTACTTATGTGCTTTATGACGACGGATGCGAGGTACTGCTGACGGCTACGAGAGACGGCTTGTCCATTGATTCTGACAACGCAAAGGACTGGAACGACCAGGCTCCGACAGAGGCAAGTGAAAACCAGGTCACCAGCTACCGGGCGCTGATGATTGCGGGCCCCTCTGAAAAGGGACAGGAGCTGGCGGCAAAGGTCAACGCAGGAGAAGAGCTGACCTGGGAGGATATTGACAGTGCGAACTGGAGCGTGATGGGATCCTCCTCACCGGCGGGCTATATTTATCCGTCGCTGTGGCTGCAGCAGAATTACGAAAAGAACATCACACAGCTTTCACATGCGGTACAGTCTGATTCCTATGGAAGCGCTTTTGCACGTCTGGCATCCGGCCAGGTGGATATTCTCTGTACGTATGCAGATGCGCGCCGGGATTACGTAGAAAAATGGAACAGCGAGTATGCAATGGAAAACAGCATCTGGGAGGACACGGCGGTTGTCGGTGTGACTCCGGCGATTTACAACGACACTATCAGCGTCAGCAATTCATCACCGGTCATGGACGATGCGTTTAAGGAAGCTCTGGCTCAGGCGTTTATCAACATCGGCGCGACAGAAGAGGGCAAGGAGGTCATTGCGATTTACAGCCATAACGGCTATCAGAAGGCGCAGGCATCCGATTATGATTCAGAGCGTGAGGCGCAGAAGATGATCCAGGAGCTGAACAGCGCTTCATAGGCGAATTCTGTATCATCCGGGGGAGCTGTTCAGACCGGAATCAGAAAGTCATATGGGACAAACACATAGGGAGGAAGCGGGATGCTTGCCTCCCTTTTTAAAAGAGAAGAGAACGGAACAGGCGCGGCCTGGGATACGAGGTAAGAGATGATAGAGTTCAGGGATGTGAATAAAAAGTACCCGAATGGGTTCGAAGCATTAAAACAGATAAATCTCACGATTGAGCAGGGAGAGTTTGTAGCCATCATCGGCCTGTCCGGCGCGGGCAAATCAACGCTGATTCGGACGATCAACCGCATGCATGATATTACGGGAGGAACGCTTACTGTGAATGGAACGGACGTGATGACTCTCCAGGGGAAAAATCTCCGCAGCTTCCGAAGAAATATCGGTATGATTTTTCAGTCCTTTAATCTGATAACGAGAACAACGGTGATAAAAAATGTCCTGACGGCCTTTGTGCCGGAGCTGCCCTGGTGGAGGGCGGCTTTCGGAATCTTTACAAAGGAGGAGAAGCTTGCGGCGCTGGAAGCTCTCGACAAGGTGGGAATTTTGGATAAGGCGTTTGTCCGGGCGGATCAGCTTTCCGGCGGGCAGCAGCAGCGAGTGGCGCTGGCGAGAACGCTGGCTCAGGATCCGAAGATCATTCTGGCAGACGAGCCGGTGGCGTCTCTGGATCCGGTGACGGCCAAGCAGGTCATGGACGATTTTCTGCGTATCAACAGAGACATGAAGATTACGGTACTGCTGAATATCCATCACGTGGACCTGGCGCTGCAGTATGCGTCGAGAGTTGTGGGAATCCGGGCTGGGGAGATCGTATACGACGGTCCGGCAGATCAGGTGGACCAGGAGGTTCTTGATTCCATTTATCAGGCTGGAAGGAAGGAGGCAGTATGAGCTTTTACGATAAACTGTTTCCGCCGAAGAGGATTACGCTTCCGAATGGAAAGAGCGTGCAGCAGTACCGCTCCCGGGGGCCGGCCGCCGCTGTCATTCTGATTGCCCTGACGGCTCTTTCGGTAAAAATTACCGGATTTAATATGGAAGTGCTGATCCGGCGGATCAATGAATTCTTTGTCATACTCGGACAGATGTTTCCGCCGAAATGGAGCTATATGCCCCAGGTATGGAAGCCTCTGTTTGATACGATTAAAATGTCGCTGCTGGGCTCCGTGCTGGGTTCCGTGCTGGTGGTTCCCTTTGCCATGCTGGCCTCGACGAACGTAATCCGCAGCCGGGCGGTGGTAAGCGGGATGCGTCTTTTTCTGAGTATTGTGCGGACGCTGCCGACACTGGTCACGGCTTTGATCGCAACGTACATTTTTGGCCTGGGAACACTGGCCGGAACCACGGCGATCGCAGTATTTACCTTCGCGTATATCGGCAAAATTCTGTATGAAGAGATTGAGACGGTGGATATGGGCGCCTTTGAAGCCATGGAGGCCATGGGGGCCACGAAGGTGCGGGCGTTCATCAGCGCGATCGTGCCCCAGGTGCTTCCGTCTTATCTGTCAAACTGCCTTTTTTGTTTTGAGGGAAATGTGCGCTACGCCTCAATTCTCGGATACGTAGGAGCAGGCGGACTTGGGCTGATCCTGAATGAAAAAATCGGCTGGCGAGAGTATTCCAGCGTCGGCATGATCCTGATTGCGCTGTTCGTGACGGTGTTTGTGATTGAGACGCTGAGCCGTGCGGCGCGCAGGAAGCTTGTCTAGGAGGTGGGAGGATGAATGAGCGAATTGAGAGGGCATATGAAAAAAGGCCGAAAGGATGGGTATTTGAGCTTGCCATCGCCGGGATTGTGCTTGTGCTTTTGATATGGAGCGGTTCCGGTATCGAGACCAGCGGGACGACGCAGAACGGCGGTAAGATAGCAATGAATATTTTGTCAGGAATCTTTCACCCAGATACGAGGCTGCTGTTCAATCTGACTACCCAGGGCGTTCCCTATCTTTTGCTGGAAACGATCTGCATTGCATTTCTCGGCACGGTGGTGGGGGCGGTGATCTCTGTTCCGCTGGCGTTTCTGTCGGCATCAAATCTGACTCCGAAGCCGGTGGCCTTTCTTGGCAGGATGATGATTATGGCGGTACGGACTGTGCCAGCTTTCGTGTATGGCCTTATGTTCATCCGTGTCACGGGGCCGGGAGCCTTTGCGGGGCTTTTGACGATGTCGCTGTGCTCGGTGGGAATGGTCAGCAAGATGTACATTGAGGCAATCGAGGATCTGGACGTCCGGGTGCTGGAATCCCTGGATGCGGCGGGTTGTACGACCTGGCAGAAAATCCGTTATGGAATATTGCCGCAGCTCATGCCGAACTTTGCGTCCACGGCGATTTACCGCTTTGATATTAATTTAAGGGATGCAACGGTGCTTGGCCTGGTGGGAGCCGGAGGCATCGGGGCGCCGCTGATCTTTGCGATGAACAGCTATCGCTGGAATGAAGCGGGGGCGATCCTGGCGGGGCTTATCGCTCTTGTGCTGATTGTGGAATGGATTTCTACGAAAATCCGGGTGAAGCTGGCGCGGGGATAAGAAGAACTTTTGAAGATATTAAGGAACGACGGAGCGCAGGTATGAAAAGGAAGCTGGATATTATTTATACTTCAGATACACACGGGCATGTTTTTCCGGTGGATTATCCCGCCGGGAAGCAGGAGGATTCGGGAATCCTGAATATGGCCCATCAAATAAGACGGAACAAAAATACTTTGATTCTTGACGGCGGCGACACTCTTCAGGGGACGCCGCTTTCCCAGTATTATATAGCGCACAGCAGCGAGTACCCGTATCATCCGATGGCGGAGGCCTTCAATGCGCTGGGCTGTGATTATTTTACGCTGGGAAACCATGATTTTAATTTCGGCTATGAGGCGTTGAGAGATTATCTGCATGCGATGCGGGCAGAGTGCATCTGCGCCAACGTGGAGGATCTTCGGGGAGAGCTGGGGATCCGCAGGGATGCGGTGCATATACTGGACAATGGCCTCCGCGTGGGAATTACCGGAATCGTGACAGATTATGTAAACGTATGGGAGCAGCCGCAGAATCTGGCCGGGCTGGCGGTGACAAGCGCGTTCGAGGCTGCCAGAGACGCCTGCAAAAGGCTGCAAAAGAGCTGCGATATTTGCATTTGTATCTATCACGGCGGATTTGAGGAGGATCTGGAAACAGGAGCATTGCTTTCGGAGAGTACGGAGAACATCGCGTGCAGAATTGCAAGAGAGCTGGACTTTGACCTTCTGCTTACGGGGCATCAGCATATGGCGGTGGAGGGCGTCTGGCTGAATGGGACGTATGCGGTGCAGCCTCCGGCAAACGCAGCGCAGTATATACATTTAAAGATAGAAGAAACGGGAATTGAAGGGCCGGAGGATGCAGAATCTGAAAAGACAAAGGAATTGGGATTTGAAGAGCCAGAGAATGCAGGATCTGAAAAGACAAAGAAATTGGGATCTGAAGGGTCAAAGGATGCAGGGGCTGAAAAGATGGGGGTACCAGGCTGCGGGGGAGAAAAGCTGCCGGGGAAAAGAAAGCCTGCAGTTACCTCCGAGCTGGTTCGGGTAGGTGCCGGACATGAGGAGCAGCCTTATAAAAAGCTTCTCTCCATTGAGCGGGATACGCAGAAATGGCTGGATGAACCGGTGGGGCTGCTTCGGGAAAAAATAGAGCCGGAGGAAAAGCTGGAGGCTGCGCTGTACGGAAGCCGCCTGGCGGATCTGTTCAATGAGGTACAGCTCGACGCCTCCGGGGCGGATTTTTCCTGTACGAGCCTTGGCAATTGCCCGGTGGGGCTGGAAAAGAAGGTCACGATGCGGGATATCTGCGGCGCGTATTTGTTTGCCAACACCCTGGTGGTGCTGGAGGTGGATGCTGCGGCGCTCAGGGCGGCGCTGGAACGCTGCGCCTCTTATTTTGTGCTGAAGCAGGGGACTCCGCAGATTTCAGCAGAATTTTTGAAGCCGAAGGTAGAGCATTATAATTATGATTTTTATGCAGGGCTGGATTACGAATTTGATCTGACAAGGCCGGTGGGACAGCGGGTGGTAAAAATGGTGAGGCCAGACGGCAGTCCGCTTTTGCCGGACAGGAAATACCGCCTGGTGACGAGCAACTACCGGGCAACCGGGACGGGCGGCTATGAAGCCCTTGGCAGGTGCAGGGTACTGTGGCGCGGGGCTGCGGAGGTGCCGGAGCTGATCGCATCGTATATCAGAAGAAACAGCCCGCTAAAGTGCGGTATTCGTTCGCAAATCGCAGTAAAATGGCAGTAAAGCCGGAAAAATGAAGGAGAGTGAGGTGCGGCATGGAACAGCATGAGCCGGTAATGGAGCGGCGTGAAGCGGTAATGAAGCAGTGTGAGCCGGGAAGGGAACGGTATGAGCTGGCAATGAAATGGGTGCGTGAGGCGGGGGATATGCTGCGCCGGATGCGGAAAAGCTCGCTGGATATTGCGGAAAAGAGCGGACACCAGGATATCGTTACGAGGTGTGACCGGGAGATAGAGCGGTTTTTGCGGCAGAGGATATGGAACCTTTTCCCAGATGACCGGATTGTAGGAGAAGAATATACGGCGGCGGAGTTTCGAAGTGACCGGGTGAAGGAGCAATATGCGGCAGAGCTTCGGAGTGATCAGGTGAAGGAGCAGTATGCGGCAGCCGTCTGGTTCCTTGATCCCATCGACGGCACGACAAATTTTGTGAATCAGAGTTGTGATTATGCGGTTTCAGTGGGGTGTATTGCGGGCGGCGGCCCGCAGTTCGGAATTGTTTTGGACGTAGAGGGCGGGAGACTGTACTCTGCAAAGGAGGGAGGCGGAGCGTGGATGAATGGATGCAGGCTGCATACGGCCGAAAACCAGCAGGTGAAGGATATGCTGCTTACGACGCCCTGTGTCACAGAGCTTTTTCTCGGAAGCTATCGTGAGAAGGAGGGGATATCCAGACTGGCCATGGATGTACGGGCCGTGCGGAGCACAGGCTCCATAGCGCTGGAGCTCTGCCATGTGGCCTCCGGGAGAGCGGATTTATGTATTGCTCTGAAGTCAAGTCCCTGGGACCACAATGCAGCGAGGCTTATCCTCGCGGAGGCAGGGGGAGCGATTCAAAGTCTGGAGGGCGGCGAGCTGCCGTATTATGGAGACAGTGCATTCGTTGCGGCGGGCAGTGAAGAGGCGGTAAAGAAGATTAAAAAAGAATATTTGGAACACCTATGACACAGCGCTGTCCTGACGGATGGCGCTTTTTATTCCCGGGGGCCTTTGATTTGACTTATCCAGAGGGCTATGCTAAACTGGCAATAAGTTTGTGAATAGATGGAGGGGCTTATGCGCTGGAATAAATTTACTTTAAAAACGAGAACAGAGGTGGAGGATATTGTGATCTCCTCTCTGGCGGACGCCGGTGTGGAGGGCGTGGAGATTGAGGACAAGGTGCCGCTTTCTGAATCGGATAAACAGCAGATGTTTGTGGATATTCTGCCGGACTGCCCGGAGGATGACGGCATCGCATATCTGAGCTTTTACCTGGAGGAGGATGCGGACAAGGAAGCAATCCTGGCCCGGGTGAAGGAAGAGCTTGATGATCTGCGGAGCTTTCTGGACATCGGAGAAGGCACGATTACGGAGAGCCAGACCGAGGATAAGGACTGGATCAACAACTGGAAAGAATATTTTCATCAGTTCTATGTGGACGACATTCTGATCATTCCGTCCTGGGAGGAAGTGAAGGCCGAGGATACGGACAAGATGATTATTCATATTGATCCGGGCACTGCTTTTGGTACGGGAATGCACGAGACGACGCAGCTTTGCATGCGCCAGCTTAAAAAATATGTGACCCCGGAGACGAAGATGCTGGATGTGGGGACCGGCAGCGGTATCCTGTCCATCGTGGCGCTGAAGCTGGGGGCGAAGCATGCGGTGGGAACGGATCTTGATCCCTGCGCGATTACGGCCACGAAGGAAAATCTGGAAGTAAATGAGATCCCAGCCGGGGCGATGGAGGTCATGATCGGCAATATCATTGATGACAAGGCGGTGCAGGATGCAGTGGGATACGAAAAGTATGATATTGTAGCTGCAAATATCCTGGCGGATGTGTTGGTGCCCTTGACCCCGGTCATTGTGAACCAGTTAAGGCACGGCGGTATTTATATCACCTCGGGGATCATTGATGAAAAGGAAGAGACCGTGGTGGAGGCGGTGAAGGCTGCCGGACTTGAGGTCGTGGAGGTAACGCATCAGAACGATTGGGTATCTGTGACTGCGCGGAAGCTGTGAGAGGAAGCCGTGAGGCGGAGAACATAGTACGTATAGCAAGGCATAAACGTCAGGGATGAAAGGTAAAAGCATATGTATCATTTTTTTGTGACACCGGAGCAGATCGGGGAACGGGAGATACGAATTGAGGGCGGCGACATCAATCATATTCGGAATGTTCTGCGGATGGAGCCGGGGGAGCAGATCACGGTGAGCAGCGGAGAAGACAAAAAAGAGTACCGCTGCGAGATTTTTCAGATAGAAGAGGACTGCGTCACGGCAAGGATCATGTGGGTCCAGGAGGCCGATACGGAGCTGCCTTCCAGGATCTGTTTGTTTCAGGGATTGCCAAAGGGCGATAAGATGGAGCTGATTATCCAAAAGGCCGTGGAGCTGGGCGTGCATGAGATCGTGCCGGTGGCGACGAAGCGTGCCGTGGTGAAGCTGGATAAAAAGAAGGCGGAAGCAAAAGGAAAAAGATGGAATGCAATCTCTGAGAGCGCCGCAAAGCAGTCAAAGCGTATGATCGTGCCGGAGGTAAAGCCTGTGATGACCTTTGCGGAGGCAGCTGCTTATGCGAAGGAGTATGCGGTAAGGCTGATCCCCTACGAGCTGGCGGAGGGAATGGAAAGGACCCGGGAGATTTTCGCAGGGATCCGGCCGGGCGATTCTGTCGCGGTCTTTATCGGGCCGGAGGGCGGATTTGACGAAGCGGAGATCGAGGCGGCAAAGGAAGCGGGACTTTGCCCGATTACCCTGGGAAGAAGAATCCTGCGCACGGAGACCGCCGGAATGACGGTGCTTTCGGTACTGATGCTTCAGCTGGACGGGAAGTCTCAGTAAAAAGTGAAGCAGGGCATGGAAGTATGGCTGTGCGAGAAGAATGCTGTGCTGACGGGGCGCGGTATACGAGGTGCGGAAGCCGTACTTTTTATAGAAGAGAAAGAAGGAGGAAAAGCATGGTACATCATATTGTTATGTGGAAATTTAGAGAAGAGATCGCAGAGGAGAAGAAGCCGGAGCTGAAGGCTGCCATGGCCAAACATCTCTGCGGACTGGTGGGACAGGTGCCGGGGCTGCTGAGCGCGGACTTTGTGGAAACTCCGATTCCCTCCAGTACCCATGATATGGCGCTGGTGATGACCTTTGAAAAGGCCACGGATATCGCGGGCTATTCCAAGCATCCGGCACATGTGGCTGTGGCAGACACGTATGTGCGTCCCTTTGTCTGCAGCCGGGCCTGCCTGGATTACGAAGATTGACAAGTATGGATCAAATGAAATGGAGAAAGCTGCTTTTTCAGGCGGTGAAGATCGCCGTGGGAAGCAGCTCGGCCATTTGTCTGGCGGAGGCCATGCATCTGCAGTTTGCGGCCTCTGCCGGAAGCATTGCGCTGCTGACCATCGTTGCGACGAAATGGGAGACCTTCAGGCTGTCCTTTTTCCGTGTCCTGACCTTCGGCATTGCGGTGCTTCTGTCCTGGTGTACGCTGTCCGTTTTTGACAGCGACTGGGTGGCATACGGCGTTTTTGTTTTTTTACTCCTGATATTCTGTGAATATTTCGGATGGAAGTCGACGGTGTCCGTCAATGCGGTCATAGGCTCACATTTTCTTTCCACGCTGGATTTTTCGCCGGAGTTTATTCTGAATGAGTTCCTTCTGGTGCTGATCGGCATTTCCATCGCGATACTGCTGAACCTGTTTCACAACAATTCCGGCAGCAGAAAACAGATTGTACAGAATATGCGGTATACGGAAAGCCGGCTGCAGGCCGTTCTGACCGAGATGGCTGCCTACCTTTCCGGCAGCCGGCTGCAGCGAAATGTCTGGGAGGATCTGGACTCGCTGGAAAAAAGGCTGCAGGGCTTTCTTGCGGAGGCTTATGAGTACCAGGGCAACACCCTTCAGTCCCATACCGGCTATTATGTCGATTATTTTGAGATGCGGATGAGCCAGTGTGACGTTCTGTACAACCTGCATGACGAGCTGAGCAGGATCAGGAACGTACCGAAGCAGGCGAAACTGGTTGCGGATTATATGCTGTATATGGCTGATTTCGTGGTGGAGTTGAACGTACCCCAGGAGCAGATCAGAAGGCTGGAGGAGATTTTTGAGGCCATGCGCCGGGAACCGCTGCCGGACACCCGGGAGGAGTTTGAGAATCGGGCGATGCTCTACCATATCCTGATGGATCTGGAAGAATTTCTGGCCTTTAAGAAGCGGTTTGTGGAGGAGATGGATGAGGACCGGCGGAAACGGTACTGGGACTGATATTTCGAAGAAAAGGATACGAAGCAGAAAAATATGAAATGAAAAGACGTGAAACAGAAAAAGATATGAGACAGAAAAAACAGGAAATAGAAAAGTATGAAATGAAACGACATTAAACAGAAAGAGGAACGGATCATGTTGAGTCAGGTGTCTGTATTTACAGAAAACAGAAAAGGGGCTATGCTGGCGATCACGGAAATTTTGTGCAGAGAGGAAATTAATATCCTGGGTTCTGTGACGAATGACAGCCCGGAATACGGAATTGTGCGGATGGTGGTATCGGATCCGCAGCGAGCAGTCCAGGCTCTTGCGGCGGAAGGATATATGTGCAAGATGACGGAGGTGCTGGGAATTGAGATCCAGGACCGGGTAGGTGAGCTGAACCGTCTGCTGAAGGCGCTGGATGAGAGCAACATCAGTGTGGATTATCTTTATCTGTCCTTCAACCGTGCATCAGGGAGTCCGGTGATGGTCTTTCATACCAGTGACAGTATGGAAGTGGAGGACTGCCTGCAGGCAAAGGGATTTCAGGTACTTCAGCTTTTATAAAGCGGTTGAAATTCTGGTATATTTCCTGTACAATGTATCAGGTCAGCCGCAATACTGCGGCAGGGAGAGCACCGAAAAACCTCTGATTCGGTTTGGCAATACCTGGTTTGCAGTACCGGCGGCGGAGAATGCGTGAGAAGATAGAAAAGAGGAAGCATTGTGGAAGCATATCTGGATAATTCGGCTACGACCCGATGCACGGATGCAGTGAAAGAGGTCGTGGTGCGCACAATGATGGAGGATTACGGGAATCCCTCATCAAAGCATATGAAGGGCGTGGAGGCGGAGCGTTATCTGAGGGATGCCCGGGAGACGATCGCCAGGACGCTTAAGGTAAATGAAAAAGAAATTTATTTTACATCAGGGGCTACGGAGTCAAACAACTGGGCGCTGATCGGGGCTGCGACGGCAAACCGGAGAGCAGGTATGCATATCATCACAACGGCGATCGAGCATCCTGCGGTTTTGATGCCGCTGCAGTATCTTGAGGAGCAGGGCTTTCGGGTGACGTACCTTCCGGTGGATGAAAGAGGCCACATCAGCCTGCAGGATCTGGAGGCGGCTGTCTGCGAGGATACAATTCTTGTGTCAATGATGTATGTAAACAACGAAATCGGAACAATCGAGCCCATTGCCGAGGCGGCCAAAATAGTCAAAAAACATAATCCCCGGATCCTGTTTCATGTGGATGCAGTGCAGGCATACGGGAAGCTTGCCGTTTATCCGAAAAAGCTGGGGATAGACCTGCTTTCCGTCAGCGCACACAAGATACACGGGCCGAAGGGCATCGGATTTTTGTATGTAAATGAAAAAGCGAAGATACATCCGCTGCTGCTGGGCGGCGGACAGCAAAAGGGCATGAGATCCGGTACGGATAATGTGCCGGGAGCGGCAGGGCTGGCCCAGGCGGCGAAGGAAGCATATGAGCATCTGGAGGAAAATACGCAGCATCTTCTGAGTCTGAAGCAGAGGATGACGGCGGGACTGACGGAGCTTTCCAGAAAGCTGGAAATGGACGAAGCGGCGCAAGGAAAAGCAGCGACGGGAAAAGCAGTATCAGGAAAAGCAGCAACAGAAAAAGCCGATCCGGGGAAAGCCGGATCAGGAAAAACAGGCCCGGGAAAGGGCGGCCAGGAGCTGAAGCCGGTGGTGATCCATTCGGAGGAAGGCGAAAAGAGCGCGCCCCATATTGTGAGCGCCGCTTTCCCGGGAGTACGCAGCGAGGTGCTTTTGCATGCCCTGGAGGAACGGAGGATTTACGTGTCGGCGGGTTCGGCCTGCTCGTCAAACAAGAAGCTTCCGGTAAGCGCGGTTCTGAAGGAGCTTCACTTGAGACCTGAGCTTTTGGAATCTACCCTGCGGTTCAGCTTCAGCCGTTATACGACGCAGGAAGAGATCGACTACTGCCTGCAGGTACTGGCTGAGCTGCTTCCGGTGCTGCGGCGGTATGCGAGATATTAGACGCGGTTTCCGGCGGCGGTGAAAGGGACAGGCGAGAGGTAAGAGCAGATTCCCGGAGGCGATGAAAGGGACAGGCGAGAGATAGGAACAGATTCCCGGCGGCGGTGAAAGGGACAGGCGAGACGTTGGAGCAGGTCTTCGGCGGTATCGGGATATGCACAGATCATAGGAAAAGGTAGAAAAGGAATCGGAAAAGTATGTTTAAAACACTTTTAATCAAGTACGGTGAGATAGCAATTAAGGGAAAGAACCGCCATTTGTTTGAGGATGCGCTGGTGCGTCAGATTGTCCACGCGCTCAGGCCGGTGGAGGGAGATTTCCATGTATATAAGGCACAGGGGCGGATTTACATTGACTGCGAGTCAAATTATGATTTCGAAGAGACTGTGGATGCGCTGAAATGTGTGTTTGGTATTGTCGGGATCTGCCCTGTCATGAAGGTGGAGGACGAAGGACTGGAGCAGCTTGGCAACGATGTGATCGAGTTTTTGGAAAATGTGTATGACATTGACCGTCAGACCTTCAAGGTGGTGACGAGACGCGCCCGCAAGAATTATCCCATCGAGTCCATGAAGGTGAACTGCGAGCTGGGAGGCCGTATTCTCGATGCATTTCCGGGAATGCGGGTGGACGTGCATGAGCCGGAGATCACGCTGCACGTTGAGATCCGGGAAAAAATCTATATTTATTCAAAGATCATTCCGGGGCCGGGGGGTATGCCGGTGGGCACCAACGGCAGGGCGATGCTGCTGCTCTCAGGCGGAATCGACAGCCCGGTGGCAGGCTACATGATCTGCAAGAGGGGAGTCAGACTGGACGCCACGTATTTCCATGCGCCGCCCTATACCAGCGAGCGGGCAAAGCAGAAGGTTGTGGATCTGGCAAAGAAGGTGGCAAAATATGCGGGGCCGATCCATCTGCATGTGGTGAACTTTACGGATATTCAGCTGTATATTTATGATAAATGTCCCCATGATGAGCTGACAATCATCATGCGCCGCTATATGATGAAGATAGCAGAGCATTTTGCCAGAGAAAACGGCGATCTGGCGCTGATCACAGGCGAAAGCATCGGGCAGGTAGCAAGCCAGACCATGCAGAGCCTTGCGGCCACGAACGAAGTCTGCACGATGCCGGTGTTCCGTCCGCTGATCGGTTTTGACAAGCAGGAAATTGTGGACATTGCGGAGAAGATAGATACGTACGAAACGTCGATTCTTCCGTTCGAAGACTGCTGTACGATCTTTGTGGCAAAGCATCCGGTGACAAAGCCGAATCTCAATGCGATTAAGCGCTCTGAGAAAAAGCTGGAAGAGAAGATAGATGAGCTGGTAAAAACGGCGCTGGAGACCACCGAGACGATACGGATCGAGTAAAGCAAAAGAAAAAGCTGTCCAGCGGACAGCTCCTTTGCTTAAAATTTAAAATGGTCTTGCAGTTATTTAATGGTTCGTTTGATTAAATAACGTATGCAGAAAGCACGCTCATGATCTCGTCGATGTTGTCTTCTGCGTGGATATTCAGGTCAATCGGCTTGGAAAGATCAAGGCTGAAGATACCCATGATGGATTTTGCGTCAATTACGTATCTTCCGGAAACGAGATCAAAATCATTGTTGAACTTTGTGATGTCATTAACGAAAGACTTTACTTTATCAATAGAATTTAAAGAAATCTGAACTGTTTTCATAATTTATTGTCCTCCCGGCATGTTGGTATTTTTGTATTTATCTTACCGTTTGGAGAAATAAAAGTCAAGATGAAAACTGCGAAGATAGATTTCTTTCTTTACTTCACCACCAATACGGAGGCAGCGAATGAAAAAAAAGGCAGCGCTTCACAACCTGGGATGCAAGGTGAACGCTTATGAGACAGAGGCCATGGGCCAGCTCCTTGAGCAGGCGGGATACGAGATCGTACCCTTTGCGCCGGGGGCGGATGTTTACGTGATCAATACGTGTACCGTGACGAATATTGCAGACCGAAAGTCAAGGCAGATGCTGCACAAGGCAAGAAAAATGAACCCGGACGCGATTGTTGTGGCGGCGGGGTGCTACGTCCAGACGGCCCAGGAGCCGGTGGAGCAGGATCCGGCCATTGATATTGTGCTGGGAAACAACTGCAAGAAGGATCTGATAGAGGCTCTGCGGTATTTCGAAGAAACAAGGCGCTCAGAACAGCCGGCGCTGGAGGAGACAGAGTATTTGGAAATGCCGGCTTTGGAGGAGGCGCAGCCGGCTGAGCAGCCGGAACGGCCGGCTTTCACGGGAAAGATAGATATTAACCATACGAAGGAATATGAGGGGCTTTTCGTTTCCAGGATGCAGGAGCATACGAGGGCGCATATCAAGGTACAGGACGGATGCAACCAGTTCTGCAGCTACTGTATCATTCCGTATGCCCGGGGCAGGGTGCGCAGCCGCACGACGGAGGATGTGCTGCGGGAGGCCCGCATGCTGGCGGAGAACGGATGCCGGGAGGTGGTGCTGACCGGGATTCATCTAAGCTCCTATGGGGTAGATCTGGACACGACGCTGCTGGCGCTGATCCAGGCGGTGCATGAGATACCGGGAATCCGCAGGATTCGTCTCGGATCTCTGGAGCCGGGAATCATTACGGAGGAGTTTGCCCAGGCGCTGGCGGAGCTTCCCAAAATATGCCCGCATTTCCATCTCTCCCTGCAGAGCGGGTGTACTGCGACTCTGAAGCGGATGAACCGCCGCTACACAGCGGAGGAGTTTGAAGAAAAATGCCGTATCCTGCGCCGGGTATTTGACCGCCCGGCGATTACGACGGATGTGATCGTGGGCTTTCCGGGGGAAACGGCGGAGGAATTTGAGACAACCGTGGATTTCCTTACAAGAATCAAATTGTATGAGACACATATATTTAAGTATTCAAGAAGGCACGGGACCCGGGCGGCGGCTATGCCGGATCAGATACCGGAGCCGGAAAAGGGAGTCCGCAGCGAACGGCTGATTTCCCTGGGGGAACAGAACCGCAGGTTGTTTGAATCGCAGTATGCGGGCGGGGAGACAGAAGTGCTTTTTGAAGAGAAAACAGTGATCGGCGGCCAGGAGTATTATACCGGCTACACGAAGGAATATATCAAGGCGGCAGTGCCGGCGGAGGGGGCGTACGAGAATGTACTGATCCGGGGCAGGCTCGGCAGGGAGCTTGCGCCCCACGTATTTTTGCTGGAACGTGCCCCAGAGTAAATGCGGCGAAACAGGAAGCAGCAAACAGGCAGGAAG
>JAUNGD010000069.1 GCA_030524705.1 Lachnospiraceae bacterium
CGCGAGCGAGGAAAGCGGAGCTTTGCGAGCGCGCAGCACGGCTCAGAAGTAGAGGGCCGAAGGGGCGAAAGCCCGCGAGGGAGGAAAGCAGAGCTTTGCGAGCGCGCAGCACGGCTCGGAAGTAGAAAAAAATTTCTTGACATCACATATTGACAATTGACAAAAACGGTAAAAATACGATATTCTAACTATACATTTCATGTAATCCGGCGTTTCGCCAATATTTCCAAACCTGGCTTTCCATTGCAAAGAAAAAGAAAACCAACTATAATAAAGGAGGAATTAAATGAACAATGAAAAACTGAATATGCAGATAGCTGACAGCGATTCTCTTTTTACCCCGCTGCAGCACCTGAACCTGATGGATGATTTTCTGTTTGATGTGACGACTGTGGATCTGGAAGCCTGCAGGATCATTATTGAATTGTCGCTGGGCATTCGGATCAGAGAAATCCGCTGGAAGGAGGGCCAAAAGGTAGTACATAATATTCCGGGAAGGCGGGGAATCCGCATGGACTTTTATGTGGAAGGTGCGGATGGGAAAGTATTTGACGTAGAGATGCAAAAGCGTAATCGGGGCAATATTCCTAAGCGGACCAGGTATTATCAGGGATTAATTGACGCGCCTCTGCTGAAAAGCGGCGAGGAAGGCTTTGACAACCTGAAGCCGGCATATATCGTAGTGATATGCGGATTTGACCTGTATCATGCCGGGAAGTACCGCTATACCTTTCGGAACCTCTGCGAAGAGGTACCGGGTTTGAGACTTGGGGATGAATGCACGAAAATTATCCTGAATACGAAAGGCAGCAATGAGGATGAGGTTGAACAGTCACTGGTAGACTTCCTGCATTATATCGCAAAAAGTGATGATGAGAGTGTGCCGGAGGGATGCGACGAGCGGTTAGTACATCTGCATAACAAGATCAAAAAGATCAAGTCCAGTGAGCAAATGGAGGTAACGTATATGAAGATGGAAGAGAGAGACCGGCAGATAAGGGAAGATGGTATAAAAGAGGGAAGACAAGAGGGAAGAAAGGAAGGTCTTTTTTGCCTGATCAAAAAGAAGCTGGAGAAGGGAAAGACAATAGAGGAGATTGCAGACGCTTTGGAGGAAGAGGTACCTGTTATTGAAGCATTGATAGAGGAAATGGAAAATTAAGGCGGCTCCAGGCCGCATGAATGCATAAAAGATTTTACTTTTTAGGTGGATGCGTTATAATGGAGAACAAAGGGTAATTGTATCATATTAAGGGAGGATGAGTGTATGAAACAATTGAGAAAAGCAATGGGATGTCTCTGGCTTGTGCTTGCTCTGGCGCTGCTGCTGCCGTCTGTGGTCCCGGAAGCAATTCCAGCATCCCGGGCAGAGGCGGCTTCTGTGAAGCTGTCTAAGACAAAGGAAACGCTGACGGTGGGACAGAAGTATACGCTGAGCGTGAAAGGGACGAAGGCAAAAGTGACATGGAGCTCCAGCAATAAAAAGGTAGCTACAGTGTCAAAGGGAGTTGTGAAGGCGAAGAAGGAAGGTACAGCGGTCATTACAGCCAAGGTTGGCAAGAAAAAGCTGACCTGCAAGGTGACTGTGCGGGGAAATTATAAGGCGATTTACCGTGCAACGCTGGAGAAGGGAACGATAACGTATTCTGACAGAAGCGGAAAAAGAACAGCGAAAGCAGGCTCCTTTGCTTTGCTGGACATTGACCAGAATGGCGTTCCAGAGCTGATTGTGAAGGATACGGAGGCCTCGGGGACCTTCAGCTCCAGATATATTTATACGGTAAAATCGGGCAAAGCAGTTTACTGCGGCACGTACAATGTCAGAGGCGACAAGTACCTGTATTATAATAAAAAGTACAAGGCTCTTTATTCCTGGTGGTGGACGAACGGCGTAGGAGGTTCAGGCGCTCAGCTTTTCCGGCTGTCGGGAAGCGCGGTCAAGCCATATCAGTACGTTTGGGAGGGAGGCGAAAGCTTCGGCTCCTCTAAATGGGTATACTACTATGGTACTTCAGCGGAAAATTGTAAAAAAGTGAGCAAGAGCAAGTACCTTTCCATGGTAAAGAAATATTTTAAGGGCCAGAAAGAATACAGCTTTATTGATAATACGGCGGCCAATCGGATGAAAAAGTTAGGATAAACGAAAGAAAAGGATCGGAGGCTTTGGGACAGACCTCCGGTCCTTTTTGACTCAGACATTGACGTTTTGAAAAAGAGCGTGTATATTAGGTAATAATCTGATTTGCACAATTTTATTTTACAGAATATGATAAGATAGGAATGTGCAAAGAAAATAATGAATTCAGACAAAAACAAACATTGCCTGCAATTAGGATAGGAGAGTATTATGGGAAAATATTTTGGTACGGATGGTTTTCGCGGCGAGGCGAACAAAAAACTGACCGTAGAGCATGCATTTAAAGTGGGCCGTTTTCTCGGATGGTATTACGGACAGGATTATAAGGCGCGTATCGTGATCGGAAAGGATACGAGACGTTCCAGCTATATGTTTGAGTATGCACTGGCGGCAGGACTGACGGCATCCGGGGCGGACGCTTTTCTTCTGCATGTAACGACGACGCCCAGTGTGTCCTTTGTTGTGCGGACGGAGGACTTTGACTGCGGTATTATGATTTCAGCCAGCCACAATCCGTATTATGACAACGGACTGAAGATCATCAGCGGAAGCGGCAAGAAGATCGAAGCAGAGGTGGAGGAGAAGATCGAGGCGTACATTGACGGCGAGATCGGCGAGCTGCCGTTGGCGACCGGTGAGAATATCGGACGTACGGTGGACTATGTGGCGGGCCGTAACCGCTACATCGGCCATCTGATCGCAATGGCGACCCGCTCCTTCAAGAACACTCGGGTGGGCCTGGACTGCTCCAACGGAAGCTCCTCTTCTATCGCGAAGAGCGTATTTGATGCGCTGGGAGCAAAAACGTACGTTATTCACAACGAGCCGGACGGAACGAACATCAACAGAGGCTGCGGTTCAACGCATATTGAGGAGCTGCAGAAGTTTGTTCTGGAAAAGGGGCTGGATGTGGGCTTTGCCTTTGACGGCGATGCGGACCGGTGTATTGCGGTGGATGAGAACGGCCGCATTATCGACGGCGACCTGATTCTGTACGTCTGCGGTAAGTATCTGAAGGAAGAGGGCAAGCTGACGAATAATACGGTGGTGACGACGATTATGTCGAACCTCGGCCTGTACAAGGCATTTGATAAAGCAGGTATTTCCTACGAGAAGACGGCGGTGGGCGACAAGTACGTTTATGCCAATATGTGCGCCAACGGCCATTGCCTTGGCGGCGAGCAGTCCGGCCATATCATTTTTTCAAAATACGCTACCACCGGAGACGGTATTTTGACGGCTCTTATGGTAATGGGCGTTATGATGGACAAAAAGGTCAGTCTTGCTTCGCTGGCATCTGAGGTAAAGATTTACCCGCAGCTTCTGAAAAACGTCCGGGTTGCGGATAAGCAGGCAGTGAAGGAGAACGCAGCGGTGCAGGCTGCAGTGGATACTGTGACAAAGGCCCTCGGAGAGGACGGAAGAATCCTTGTCAGAGAGAGCGGTACGGAGCCGGTGATCCGTGTTATGGTGGAGGCAGAAACGGATGAGCTCTGTGAAAAATATGTAAACGAAGTGGTGGAAATAATCAAAGAACAGGGACTTACGGAAGAGTAACGCCGGGAAGCTCCCTGAGGGAGAGGAGGAAGCAGCGCGGCTGCTTCACAGGTGTGAAAGATGATACAAAAATTAAAGAAACTGTCAGAATACTACAAGCCGTATAAAAAACTGTTTTTTAGCGATATGTTTTTTGCGATCCTCGGGGCCGGCGTTACGCTGGCCATCCCGCTGATCGTCCGCTACATTACTTCTAATGTAATCATCCTGCCGGGAAATGAGGCGCTGCAGATCATTGCAAAGCTGGGAATCCTGATGGTAGTCATGGTGGCGGTGGAGTGCTTCTGCAATTTTTATATTGCTTATTTTGGCCACATCATGGGGGCAAAGATTGAGCATGATATGCGTAATGAAATTTTCGCGCATTATCAGAAGTTGTCTTTTGCATTCTATGATAACCAGAAGGTCGGACAGCTTTTATCCAGAGTCACCTCGGACCTGTTTGACATCAGCGAGCTGCTGCATCACGGGCCGGAGGACGTGGTCATTTCTCTGATCAAATTTGTCGGTTCTTTTATTATTCTGTTTCGGATTAACCTTACACTTACCCTGGTAGCCTTTGCTTTTTTGCCGGTCATTCTGGTGTATGCGATTTTCTTCAATAAGAGGATGAAACGGGCTTTCAAAACGAATCGCGCCAGAATCGCAGATATCAACAGCCAGATTGAGGACAGCCTGTCAGGCATACGGGCGGTTAAATCCTTCAGCAATGAAGCAATCGAGATGAAAAAATTCCGCGCCGGAAACGAGCAGTTTGTCGAATCGAAGCGGACCAGCTACTGGTATATGGGATGGTACAATTCCGGTCTCGGCGCGCTGACTACGCTGGTGACGATTGTGGTGCTGATCATCGGCGCCTGCCTGATTACCGGACAGGGAATGGATGTGGCAGACCTTGTAACCTTCCTTCTCTATATTAATAATTTTACGGAGCCGATCAAGAAGCTGATTAACTTTACAGAACAGTTCCAGAACGGGTATTCCGGCTATGAGCGTTTCCTGGAAATACTGGAGATTGAGCCGGACATCCAGGACGCGCCGGACGCCATTTCGGTTCCCGAGGTAAAAGGAGACATTCGGTTTGACAATGTATCCTTCCGGTACGAAGAAAATCAGGATACGGTGCTGAGTCATATTGACCTGCACGTAAATGCCGGTGACTATATGGCGATCGTCGGTTCCTCGGGAGGCGGCAAGACGACGCTGTGCAGCTTGATTCCGAGATTTTATGACGTGGACAGCGGACGGATCCTTCTGGACGGGACAGACATTCGAAAAATCAAGCTGGCGGATCTGCGCAGGCAGATCGGTATCGTACAGCAGGATGTATACCTGTTTGCGGAAAATATCATGGAAAATATTCGTTACGGCAGACCGGACGCCACCGACGAGGAGGTCATTCGGGCGGCCAAGCTTGCGAATGCTCATGATTTTATTGAACAGTTCCCGGACGGCTACTTGACGGATATTGGTCAGCGGGGCGTTAAGCTTTCCGGCGGACAGAAGCAGAGACTTTCGATTGCACGGGTATTTCTGAAAAATCCGGCAATACTTATTTTTGACGAGGCGACCTCCGCTCTCGACAATGAGAGCGAAAAGATCGTACAGCAGTCCATGGAAGCGCTGGCAAAGGGCAGGACGACCTTTGTGATTGCGCATCGTTTGTCAACGATACGGAATGCCCAGAAGATTCTTGTGCTGACGCCTAACGGTATCGAAGAGCAGGGAACCCACGAAGAGCTGCTGGCGAAGAATGGAATTTATGCGAAGCTGTATCGTGGCTGAGGGTCTTCGTGAATGGCGGCATTTTGCGGCGCTTTCATATGATATGGCAGCATTTTGCAGCGCTTTCATACGATAGGACAGCTTTTTATTGACTGAGAGGCTTTGGAAATGACGGGCATTGCCGGACAGAAGAGGGGATATTATGGAAATTGAATTTAAGAGACCGGAACTGGAGGACCGGGAGCGGATAAATCAGTATTTTCGGATGAACCGCAACCGGAGCTGTGAATACACGTTTGCAAATCTGTACCTCTGGTCCAGACATTACAAGGTACAGTATGCAATCGTTGAGGATATGCTGGTATTTTACTATACGGAGTACGGATACTTTACATTTCCCCAGGGAGATTCTGCGAATCTGAAAAAGGTATTGGAGCTTTTGATGGACTGGACCAGGGAGCAGGGACGGGAATTTCACCTGATCAATGTAAATGCAGAGCAGTTTCTTCAGCTTGAAAAGCTGTACCCGGGTAAATTCATGGTGGAGTATAACAGGGATGCGGCAGATTATGTGTACGAGACGGAAAGGCTGATCGCACTTTCCGGGAAAAAATATCATGGAAAGAAAAATCATATAAACAAATTTCAAAAGACGTACCCCGACTGGACCTATGAGAAAATCACGCCGGGAAATGTAGAAGAATGCTTCCAGATGGCACTTTCCTGGAGAAGGGAAAACGGCTGCGAGGAGGATGAAAATAAAAATGCGGAGATGTGTGTGACGCTGAATTCTCTGCGGCTTATGGAGGAGCTGGAGCTGACCGGCGGTATGATCCGGGCCGGAGGGAAAGTCGTGGCGTTTTCAATCGGAGAGCCCGTCTGCGACGATACCATGGTGGTGCATATTGAAAAGGCATATGCGGAGGTGCAGGGAGCATATCCGATGATTAATCAGCAGTTTTTGCTCCATGAGGCATCGGAATATAAATATGTGAACCGTGAAGAGGATCTGGGCGAGCCGGGACTGCGCCGGGCGAAGGAATCCTATCATCCGGTATTTTTGCTGGAAAAGGGGCTCGTATCTTTGCGGTAAGGTGAATGGAAAGCAGGAGGTTCGTGCTGGAACGGACACGGACTTTACGGAAAGGAATGGAGGAGATTATGAAAAGCTGGGAGAAAAATGTACGGAAGGTAGTTCCCTACATTCCGGGAGAGCAGCCGAAGAATCAAAGGGTAATCAAACTGAATACGAATGAAAATCCGTATCCGCCGTCCCCGAAGGTGGCGGAGGCGCTGCGTCAGATGACGACGGATACGATGCGGAAATATCCGGATCCGGCGGCGGAAAAGCTGGTGTCTGCGATTGCCGGGACGTGTCATGTGAGTCCCAGTCAAGTGTTTCCGGGAGTCGGCTCGGATGACGTGCTGGCCATGGCCTTTCTTACCTTTTTCAATTCTGGGAAGCCGGTGCTGTTTCCCGACATTACATATTCCTTTTATGATGTTTGGGCGGATCTTTTTCAGATCCCCTATGAATGCCAGCCTCTGGATGATGAATTTCAGATAAAAAAAGAGGATTATTATAAGGAAAACGGAGGCGTGATCTTTCCAAATCCGAATGCTCCTACGGGCGTGCTGATGCCCCTGGCAGACATTGAAGACATCATCCGGCACAACCGGGATGTCATAGTGATCGTGGATGAAGCATATATTGATTTTGGCGGGATCTCCGCTGCAGGACTCCTGGAAAAATACGACAATCTGCTCATCGTGCAGACCTTTTCCAAATCCCGTTCCATGGCTGGGATGCGGATCGGATATGCTCTGGGAAATGAAGAACTGATCCGTTATATGAACGATGTGAAGTATTCCTTTAATTCCTACACGATGAACGAGACGTCCATCTGTCTGGGGACAGCGGCGGCTTTGGATCAGGAATACTTTGAGGAGACAAGGCAAAGGATCATAGCGACCCGGGAACGATCAAAGCAGGAGCTGAAGACTCTGGGCTTTTCCTTTGCCGATTCCCAGGCGAATTTCCTGTTCGTGACCCGCGAAAGCGTACCGGCGAAGGAGCTGTTCCAGGCGCTGAAGGCAGAGGGTATCTATGTCAGGTACTTCAGCAAGCCGCGCATCGACAACTACCTCCGCATCACGATCGGAACAGACGAAGAGATGAATGCACTCTTTGCATTCCTGAAGAAATACCTGCAGAAATAATAGAGCAGCTCAAAATTTCAAGCAGATTTCCGGGATACGTGAAGAAAAATTGTATCCCGGAAATCTGTTCAGAGGGATTGAGCGCAGCCATCATTTTTGTAAGGGAGTGACCAAAAACTGAATACCGGGACATTTGTAAGTGCAGTTATGGCAGCATTGGCCGGAATACCCTCAAAGGAGCTGGTGGTATTCCTGATTTCCATGCTGCCTGTTTTGGAATTACGGGGCGGGCTTCTGGCCGCAGCTTGGATGGGGCTTCCCCTGGAGCGGGCCGCTGCAGCATGTATCGCGGGCTGTCTGCTTCCGGTTCCCTTCATCCTGCTGTTGATCCGCAGGATTCTCCGGTGGATGAAGGGTTTTGCACTGACGAAAAGGCTGGCGGAGAGGCTGGAAAAGCATGCGCTGGAAAAAAGTGATGAGATACGCCGCTATGAGTTTTGGGGATTAGTGATCTTTGTGGGGATTCCGCTTCCGGGAACGGGAGCTTGGACCGGCTCATTGATTGCGGCACTTCTGGGTATCCGTTTTTCAAAGGCGATGCTTGCTGTTTCGATTGGGATTTTGCTTTCAGCAGCGGTGATGTCAGGGCTTTCATATGGTATACTGGATCTGTTCTGGTAAAGGATTACAGCAGACGTTCTATCAATATACATTAAGCAAATGTTCTATCAATGTACATTAAGCTATTACATATTACAGAAAGGCGGAGTGAAATGGCTTCTTACGAAAGCTTTGCAAAGGTGTACGATCTGTTCATGGACAATATACCTTATGAGGAATGGGGCAGTTATCTGCACCGGCTTTTACAGGAATACGGCGTAGGAGACGGGCTGGTGCTGGAGCTGGGCTGCGGCACCGGATCCATGACGGAGCTGCTGGCCGGATATGGTTATGATATGATCGGGGTGGACAACTCCATAGAGATGCTGGAGATTGCCCGGGAAAAACAGGTGGAGTCGGGACACGATATTTTGTATCTGCTGCAGGATATGCGGGAGTTCGAGCTGTACGGGACGGTGAGAGCCGTGGTGAGTGTCTGCGATTCATTGAATTACATAACGGAGCCGGAGGAGCTTCTGACGGTGTTTAAGCTGGTGAACAATTACCTGGATCCCGGCGGCGTGTTTATTTTTGACCTGAACACCGTCTATAAATATGAAGAGATCCTGGGAGATACGGTGATCGCCGAGAACCGGGAGGAGAGCAGCTTTATCTGGGAAAACTGGTACGACAGTGATGAGGGGATCAACGAGTATGACCTGACGCTGTTTATCAGCCGGGAGGACGGCCTCTATGAGAAATACGAGGAGACGCATTATCAGAGGGCCTATGCGCTTGAGGAGGTGCGCCGGATGCTGGCGGAGGCCGGGCTTTTGCTGGAGGCGGTCTATGACGCCTTTACGATGGAGGCGCCGAAGCCGGACAGCGAACGGGTTTATTTTGTGGCAAGGGAACAGGGAAAGAGCGGGACGGAAAAATAGCCCGCGGATGTGCTATTAGGGCGGGGCAGAAAAACAGCCCGCGGATGTGCTATTAGGATGAGAGGGGGAAAGTGTGATGCTCAAGGTTTTTTTGGTGGAAGATGAAGTGATCATGCGAAACGGTATTAAACGGAACATTCCATGGGAGCAGGAAGGGTTCACGTTTGTTGGCGAGGCCAGCGACGGGGAACTGGCGTGGCCGCTGATCAAGAAGACAAAACCGGATATTTTGATTACAGATATTAGAATGCCCTTTATGGATGGACTGGAGCTGTCGGAGCTTGTGCGGAAGGAAATGCCAGATACGAAAATTATCATTCTGAGCGGCTACAGTGAGTTTGACTATGCAAAGCAGGCGATTACCCTGGGAGTGACGGATTATCTGCTGAAGCCCATCACCTCGGAAAAGCTGATGGAGGCGGTACGAAGGGTCGGAGACATCATCCGGGAGGAGCACGCTCATCGCGATCTGGTGGCGCAGTACAAAAAAGAGATGCAGGAGAATATTAGTCTGGAAAAGAAGAAGCTGTTCGACAGTATTGTGCTGCAGAACCACTCCACCAGAGAGCTTCTGGAGCAGGGGCGTTTGCTGGGTATGGACCTTACGGCAGCATTTTATACAGTGCTTCTGTTTAAGCTTATGACGCCGGGGGAGAGCCAGACGTATTCAAAGGAACTAGTGTATGCAGGAGAAAGAGTGAATGAGGAGATAAACCGATGGGAAAACGTGCTTGCTTTTGACCGGGGACCGGAGGGCTGGGCGTTTCTGTTGAAGGCAGAGAGTCAGGAGCAGATGGAGAACGATCTGAAGAGGCTGGAGGAAAAGATATGTGAACTGCTGAAGGATAACATGGAGCTTCGGCATTTTTGCGGGATTGGTGATACAGTGCAGCGGATGAGCGATATCCGCCACTCCTATCAGTCCGCCAGCAAAGCCTTTGCCAGCCGCTTTTTTGTGGAAAAAAGCCAGTTTGTCAGGGCGTCCCAGATCGAGAAGGGAAAGCTCATGGAGACCCAGGACATGAGCCTGATTTCTGTGGATTCCTCTAAAATAAACAGAAAGCTGGTGGAAAATTTTCTGAAGGTGGGCGTAGCGGAGGAAATTGACGATTTTGTGGAGGAATATTTCGATAATATCGGTCCTGAGAATTACCGCTCTCTGATGTTCTGCCACTATCTGATTGTAGATATGAATTTCTGTGCGTACCAGTTTTTGGAAAGCCTTGGTCTGGATCCTGCAGCCCTTCCTGGCGAGTGCAGGGAGGTGGATCAGTTTTCGGATTATGCGACCTCCCCGGAGGGGATGATGAGGTACGTGAAAAGGCTGTTTACTGAGACGCTCCGCCTCAGGGACAGCTCGGCCAGAAACAAATATCAGTATATCATTGAGGCGGCAAAGACCTGCGTACTTGAAAATTTCCAGAATAATGAGTTTTCCATGAATCAGGCGGCAGCCATGGTAAATATCAGTCCAAGCTATTTCAGTACGCTTTTCCGGCAGGAAACAGGGACGACCTTCATCGAATATCTGACGGATGTACGTCTGGGGAAGGCCAAGGAGCTGCTGATGTGTACCGATATGCGCAGTTCAGAGATCGGATACCAGGTAGGCTACAAGGATTCTCATTATTTCAGCTACATATTTAAGAAAATCTGCGGTTGTACCCCAAAGGAGTACCGGGCGCGAAAGAGTGAGGGATAAACATGAAATTCCTGAAAAAATATTCCCTGAGCAGGAGAATGAACCTTTTGACTGGAATTATTATGGTGCCATTGACGGTTCTGGTGTTGTATCTTTTGGTAAATCTGATTAATTTCAGTACGGCTTATAACCAGAGCGTAAAGAATATCACCATTATGAAGGATTACAGTCTGAATTTTAAAACAGATCTGGACTATAGTATGTACCGGGCGATCATCGGTAATCTGACGATGGACAGTCTGGATGAGTATGTCAGCAACAGCGAGGTGGATTCTGCACAAGTGCGGAATCCCTACGGCATGATCAACCAAATGCGTAATACGGTAAATCATCAGCAGAACGCATCGGGAAGTGAGAGCGCCAATCTGCTGGAGCGAATCGGCAGAAGCCTTGGATGGCTGGAACGCGTTGTAAAACTCATTGATGACAATATTCAGGAAGGCGGACATTATGAAGATAATATGGAGCTTTTGGACAAGGATATCCGAAGCTCAACGCTGCTGATCCAGGATAATCTGCAGGAATACATATATTATGAAGCGGTAAATCTTGAAAATATCCGGGCGGATCTGGAAATGCGAGCCAGAGATACGCTGGTGCTGTGTACCGCAATACTGGGACTGATCCTCGTTCTGACCTTTTTTATGACAAAAATGATCACCCGAAGCGTTACTCAGCCGATCCGGGAGCTGTGTACCGCGACCAGAGAGGTGGCAAAAGGAAATTTTTCTCCGGCAGAGATCGAATCCGGTGATGAGATACA
Source organism: Lachnospiraceae bacterium (assembly GCA_030524705.1). Classification (GTDB taxonomy): domain Bacteria; phylum Bacillota; class Clostridia; order Lachnospirales; family Lachnospiraceae; genus Choladousia. The sequence continues at coordinate 11,586 of JAUNGD010000069.1, forward strand.
GGTGCTGACAAACAGCTTCAATGATATGACCGGCGAGATCCGGTATCTGATTGAAAATATAAAAAAAGAGCAGCGGAATCTGCGGGATACGGAGCTGAAGCTTCTGCAGGCGCAGATCAATCCTCATTTCCTGTACAATACGCTGGATGCCATTGTCTGGATGGCGGAGGGCGGACAGGACAAAGAGGTGGTATCTATGGTAACGGCGCTTTCCGAGTTTTTTCGGACTACCTTAAGTGAGGGAAAGGATTATATTACAATCCGCGAAGAAGAGTCTCATATCCGCAGCTATCTGAGTATTCAGGAATTCCGGTATGCGGATATTCTGGAATACGAAATTGATGTAAACCCGGCGCTCTACGATTATACGATACTGAAACTGACGCTGCAGCCGCTGGTGGAAAATGCTCTGTATCATGGAATCAAAAATAAGCGGGGAAAAGGAAAGATCGTAGTCCGTGGCTATGAGAAAGAGAATAAAATTTGCCTGGAGGTAAGCGATAACGGGATTGGCATGGATGCGGCAGAACTGGAGCGCCTGAAAGGGAAACTGAAAGGAGAAGTGGCCCATGACCGGGGCTTTGGCCTGGGAAATGTAAATGAGAGGATTCGCCTGAATTATGGACCGGAATATGGACTTTCCTTTGAAAGCGTCAAGGGAGAGGGAACCAAGGCCACTGTGTGCATACCGAAAGAAAACACACTTTTTTGTGAAAATAACAAACTAAAATAAGCTTGACATGAAAAATTAGAAAAAAATACAACAAACTGCCAGTTTTTCTCGGTTTCATTTTGATATTCTTACTGATAAAATGCAATTGTAAGATAAGCGAGGGGAAAGATACCCCTGCTCGATAAAAAAGGAGGAAAAAAAATGAACAAGAAAATCGTATCCGTATTGGCAGTGTCCGCAATGGCAGTTTCCATGATGCCGTTTAGCGCATTCGCAGAGGAAGACCTGATCACAGTTGGTTATGCACAGGTTGGTGCTGAGTCTGACTGGAGAACAGCAAACACAGAGTCCTTCAAGTCAACATTTACAGAAGAGAATGGCTATAAGCTGATTTTCGATGACGCACAGCAGAAACAGGAAAACCAGATCAAGGCAATCAGAAGCTTCATCCAGCAGGAAGTTGACTACATCGTAGTAGCACCTGTAGTTGAGACCGGATGGGAAACCGTTCTTCAGGAAGCAGCAGATGCTGGTATTCCGGTTATTCTTTCCGACCGTATGATGGATCTTGCAGATGACAGCCTGTATACCTGCTGGGTAGGCGGAAACTTCATTCAGGAAGGTGAGACCTGCGGTAACTGGATCGCTGATTATCTGGAGGCACAGGGACGCGGCGAAGAAGAGATCAATCTGGTAACCATTCAGGGTACCATCGGTGCTTCCGCTCAGATCGGACGTACAGAGGGTGTTGGAAACATTGTGGCAGAGCATGAGAACTGGAACATGCTGGATATGCAGTCTGGTGAGTTCACACAGGCTAAGGGCCAGGAAGTTATGGAGTCCTTCCTGAAATCCTATGATGATATCGACGTAGTTATCTGTGAGAATGATAACGAAGCATTTGGCGCTATCGACGCTATCAAGGCTGCTGGTAAGACCTGCGGACCGGATGGAGACATCATCGTTGTTTCCTTTGACTCTGTAAAAGCTGCATTTGATTCTATGATCGCTGGCGATCTGAACGCTACCTTCGAGTGCAACCCGCTGCACGGACCGCGTGTTGCAGAGATCATCCAGAAGCTGGAAGCAGGCGAAGAAGTTGACAAGATTCAGTACGTAGACGAGGCATACTTTGACACATCCATGGATCTTGAGACGATCCTTGCAGAGCGTGCTTACTAATTTATAAGGTATGACACTGAGTTGAGAACAAATAGTAAGGTGTGGGAGCCGGAAGCCATGAGGCTTTCGCTCCCACATCTTTCGCTGTGGAAAGAGAGGTGCTTTATGGAGCAGGATGTTGTGCTCACAATGAGGAATATCAGCAAGAATTTCCCCGGAGTAAAGGCGCTGCAAAATGTTGATTTTACTCTGAGAAAAGGCGAGATCCATGCGCTGATGGGTGAAAACGGAGCCGGAAAGTCTACGTTGATCAAGGTACTTACCGGTGTAGAGGAATTTGAATCAGGTGAGATCATGATTGACGGCAAAAATACGGCCATTATCAATCGCTCTCCTCAGGAGGCTCAGTCGAACGGTATCAGTACCGTTTATCAGGAAGTCAATCTTTGTCCGAATCTGTCTGTGGCGGAGAATCTTTATATCGGCCGTGAACCGAAAAAGGGCGGAATGATCGACTGGAGGACCATGAAAAAGAAGTCCAGAGAGTTACTGGAAGGACTTGATATACATATTGATGTATCTGTTGCAGTAGAAAACTATTCCATCGCGATCCAGCAGATGCTTGCTATCGCCCGGGCGGTGGATATGTCGGCGAAAGTTCTGATCCTTGACGAGCCCACCTCATCCCTGGATGACGGTGAGGTGGAAAAGCTGTTTACTCTGATGAACCGCCTGAAGGCCCAGGGGGTGGGCATTATCTTCGTTACTCATTTCCTGGAGCAGGTATATGCGGTCTGCGACCGGATCACGGTACTGCGAAACGGTACTCTGGTAGGAGAATACAAGGTGGAAGAGCTTCCTCGGGTACAGCTCGTAGCAAAGATGATGGGTAAGGATTTCGACGATCTTGCGGCCATCAAAAAAGAGGGTGCTTCCGATAAGACGAAGGGTGATGTTGTCATTTCGGCTAAGAAGCTTGGGCATAAGGGAACCATCAAGCCCTTTGACCTGGATATCCATAAGGGTGAGGTTATCGGTCTTACGGGACTTCTTGGTTCCGGGCGTTCTGAGCTGGCGAGAAGCATCTATGGCGCAGACAAGCCGGATACCGGCGAGCTGTTCGTGAAAGGCCAGAAGCTTCTGGTGGGAGCTCCGCTGGATGCTATGATGGCAGGTATGGCATATCTGCCGGAAAACAGAAAGGAAGAGGGAATCATTGCCGACCTTTCAGTGCGGGAGAATATCATTATTGCCCTTCAGGCGAAAAGAGGTATGTTCCATCTGCTCAGCAAAAAGGAACAGGAGGAATTTACCGACAAGTATATTGACATTCTGCAGATAAAGACGGCGGACAGAGAAACGCCGATCAAGCAGCTCTCCGGCGGTAATCAGCAGAAGGTAATTCTCGGCAGATGGCTTCTGACGGAACCGGATTTCCTGATTCTGGATGAGCCGACGCGAGGTATTGATATCGGTACAAAGACAGAGATCCAGAAACTCGTTCTGCAGCTGGCCGAGCAGGGAATGGCAGTCATGTTCATCTCGTCTGAGATTGAAGAAATGATTCGTACCTGCAGCAGAATGGCTGTACTGCGTGATGGTTCCAAGGTTGGCGAGCTGGAGGAATCCGAGCTTCACCAGAATTCCATCATGAAAGCAATCGCAGGAGGTGGAAACTGATGGAAAATATCAAGAAACTGACTTCAAAAAGACTGTTTATGCCAATTTTCTGTCTGGCGGTCATGTTGGTTGCGGCTGTAATCGCCAGCCCGGATTTTTTTAAGATCGGTGTACAGAACGGCGTATTATACGGACGAATTATCGATGTTATCAATCGAGGCAGTGAGGTAGTTATACTGGCCGTTGGCATGACCCTGGTGGTATCCGCTTCCGCAGGAACGGACATCTCTGTGGGTGCTGTTATGGCTGTGGTGGCTGCTATTGCGTGTTCCTTCACCGCCGGCGGACAGCAGAGCGTAAACGAGTATATCAATAATCCGATTCTCGGCGCACTGCTGGGTATCCTGGTAGGCGTTCTCTGCGGATGCTTCAACGGCTTCCTTGTTGCAAAGCTGAAGATCCAGCCGATGGTTGCCACTCTGATCCTGTTTACGGCAGGCCGCGGTATCGCACAGCTGTTAACGAACGGACAGATCACCTACGTCCGGGTGGAGAGCTATAAGATGCTGGGCGCCAGCATTCCGGGAGTTCCGATTCCGACCTCCATCTTTGTGACGATCATCATGGTAGTGCTTACGATGCTACTGCTGAAAAAAACGGCTATGGGACTTTATATCGAGTCTGTAGGTATCAATTCCAGAGCTGCCCGGCTGGTAGGTTTGAAATCCACCATGATTATTTTTATGGTATATGCATTCAGCGGCTTCTGTGCAAGTATTGCGGGACTGATCAACTCTTCCCGTATTTACTCCGCAGATGCAAACAATATTGGCCTGAACCTTGAACTGGATGCGATTCTGGCAGTTGCCCTAGGCGGAAACTCACTGGCCGGCGGAAAATTCTCCCTGCTGGGCTCCGTGATCGGAGCTTATACGATCCAGACGCTGACAACTACGCTGTATGCGGTGTCCGTAAGCTCTGACCAGATTCCGGTATACAAGGCAATTGTAGTTGTAATTATCGTATCATTACAGTCTCCTGAGCTTGGTAAGATGATTCGTCGTCTTAAGGCAAAATCTTCTGCTCAGGCAGGGAAAGGAGCAGCATAATGAAAAAAGAAGGACGTAAGCTGGACGGTAATTCATTTCTTCTTGTGATTACCATTGCGCTGTTTGTTGTTATGTATATCATTGGTATTGTCCTGTTCAAGGATCAGGGCTTTGCCAAGACACAGAACTTCCTGAACCTCTTCATTTCCAACGCGGGACTGATTGTTATTGCGGTGGGTATGACCATTGTCATGATCACCGGCGGAATTGATATTTCCGTGGGCTCCGTGGTTGCCATGGTCTGCATGATACTGGCATGGACGATGGAGACGGCTGGCTGGGGGGCAATCCAGGCTACTATTTTTGTACTGGTTATCGGCGTTGTCTTCGGTTTCGTACAGGGCTGGCTGGTCGCTTATCTGAAGATTCAGCCCTTCATCGTTACCCTGGCGGGAATGTTCTTTGCAAGAGGTATGACGGCTGTCATCAGCAAGGAAATGATCAGTATTAAAAATGAGATGTTCCTTTCCTGGGCACAGTGCAAAATTTACCTGCCCTTCGGCGGATACACAAACAAAAAGGGAATGCTGATCAAGCCGTACATCTATCCCAGCGTGATCATCGCCATCGTTGTTTTGATCGTTATATTCATCGTACTGAAATATACGAAGTTCGGGCGCAGCATTTACGCCATCGGCGGAAATGAGCAGTCAGCTCTGATGATGGGTCTGAATGTAAAGCGTACAAAGCTGAAGGCGTACGTACTGGAAGGCTTTCTTGCCAGCCTGGGCGGTTTCCTGTTCTGCCTGAATACATGCTCCGGCTTCGTAGAGCAGGCAAAGGGCCTGGAGATGGACGCCATCGCTTCCTCTGTTATCGGCGGCACGCTGCTGACCGGCGGTGTCGGCAATGTATTCGGAAGCCTGTTCGGCGTATTGATCAAAGGTACGATCGAGGCGTTTATCACCTTCCAGGGTACATTGTCATCCTGGTGGACGAGAATTACCATCGCGGCAATGCTTTGCTTCTTCATCGTGCTTCAGAGTATCTTTGCAGCGGCAAAGGAAAAAAATAAAAAATAATTCTGCCTATGAGAAAACCCCTTATGCTTTGGCATAGGGGGTTTCAAACGTTTCATTGTAATTCAGCTCGTCGGATTCAATACCGGTGATCACGCCGTCCCTCCAGCGAAAGAGAAGGTAGCGGTAGATCACCTCATGCTCCCGGAGGTAAGAGGCAGAGCTCAAAAGGCTGTGAAGATTGGAGGGCGTAACGCTGTTTTTCTCGCACAGCTCCGTCTCAGAGACCGGTTCGCCGTTGATAAAAAAGTTGGCGATCATCGTAAAAATCGGATCCTTGTAGGGGATGTCGTTAATGGACATCACGAGGTAATTGGACTCCAGGTCGCTGTACGCCACCTGGATGGTGTAATCTTTATAGGCCTTGATAAAATCCTCCCGGCCGTCTCCGGGCTTTATCCCCGCGGCGGTGGTGTCCCCGGTCATTTCAAACAGAGAAGCAGGGGCCGTTTCGGCGGTTTTTTTCTCGCAACCTGACAAAAGCAGGAGCGAAAGAACGATAATATATAGCAATTTTTTCATAAATTAAAAGTCCTTTTCTCTTCTATTTATCTATAAATTATCATATTATAAAAAAAGAATCCAGTTATATTTATGCGTTTTTTGAAGATGAAATGCCGTAAAAGCGAAAGGGAATATGAAATAAACCTTAAATTTTTGGGAAGATAGTTGACTTTTTACGTGTTTTAGATTAATCTTTCAGATGAATTTTAAAGATTTTACATAGTTTTTAATTGACCTGTCAAGTGGTGGGGTAAGACGGGCCGCAGGGGGTTAAGTAATTATGTTCAAGAAGAGACAGAGGCGTAACATTAAAATGAAAAACAGTGTTGATCTGGAAAGAAAAAGAGAGCGCAGAAATAAGATAGTGGCGGTGCTCAACAAATATTCACTGCTGTTCCACGCAGTTCTGGCCTGCGGAGTTTGTTTCCTGATCGAATGGATCTCGCGGCATTCCTTTGTAGAGGCCTGCTATTTCGTTGTAGACCGGAATCTTGTATTTTTATATAATTCGCTGATTGTGTTCTCATCGCTGATGCTTGTTTACATGGTGCGGCGAAGAGCGGTGCTCAGAACGATCATCTGTGCGTTCTGGCTGTTTCTGGGAACGATCAACGGCTGCATTTTGGCGAAGCGGGTTTCCCCCTTCAGCTTTACGGATCTTAAAATGGTAGGCGATCTGTTCACGATGCAGAGTAATTACTTCACGGCGTTTGAGGCGGTGCTGGTGATCGTGGGAGTTGTCGCTGTGATCGCTTTCCTGGTGATCTTCTGGTTCAAGGGGCCGAAGTTTGAAGGAAGGCTTCACAAAATGACAAGTCTTGTCATGATCGTGGCGGTGGTCATGATGCTTCCGAATGTGACGAATGCGGCAGTCAGCAATCACATCCTGACATCCTATTTTGAGAACCTGGCACAGGGCTATAAGGATTATGGATTTGTTTACAGCTTTTCAGCCAGCGTGCTGGACCGCGGCATGAGCGCGCCGGAGGATTACTCAGAGGAGTCCGTAAATGCGGTGCTGGAGAAAATGCAGGGCAATACTGCAATGGCATCGAAGGATGAGGATGCCGGAGAGCAGGACTACATACAGGCCGGAGCGCAGGACAATGCGCAGGCGGCGCTTTCCGGCCCCGGTGTTTCCACGCAGAAAAAGGAAAGCGTGAGGACGACGGCTTCAAACGAAGAACTGAATACAGCGTCGGCGGAAGATGAGAAGATTCCAGAGGAGATGGACAAGGCGGAGGAAGAATATCCGAACATTATCTGTGTTCTTCTGGAATCTTTTGTTGA
>JAUNGD010000070.1 GCA_030524705.1 Lachnospiraceae bacterium
GCAATCAAGGCTTTCCAGTTTTTCATTCCATCTCTCCTCATATTCTGTTTTGTGCTAAATACATAGCATTATTAGTATAGGTTAAAGATAAAAAAAATGCAAGCCATGTTGCGCAAGTAATCTGTTTTTTTTGTCAAAAGACACATCCTTGTTTTCTCTATATCTTCATTATCGTCTCTGCCGCCATTTTTCTTATATATACTACTAAGGCAAGCAGCAGCGTCATATTCTTTCGGGATGGCTGCGCGTTTCTCCGAAATACTAAAAAGCAAGGCCTGAGTAACAGCACTGTGAATGTTACCCAGACCTTTCATTCTCTCATAGCTTAATGACTTTGCTCTGCCTTCTGAAACCCGGATCAAGCAGGAAATTATAGATGTTTCATCTCAAAATACAAGCCATGTTCGTCCGATACGCATGAAGAGACGGAATCAATGACAAGAAAAGTCCGGCCAGAATTGTCGCTCCCACTGCGATCCATTTTCCCTGCACCATTCCCACCGGACTATACATTGCCGAGGTATCCCTCATATATTTCGCTGCAGCCAGCATGCCCTTGACGCATTTTCCCATGCTGTCCTCCTTATTCCTGCGCTGCAGAAGGATCAAGGCCCAGCGCATTTACCATTCCCCAGAATACCTCTGTATTATCAATAACCGTTTTATCGAAATAATCGGAGCCTGCCCCGTAAGCAGTCAACGGCACGTCATCTGCTGAATGAACCTCCTGAGTCTGTCCCTTTGGCAGATTTCCCGGGAAAAATACGCCGCCGTTGGATGCGCCTTCAAAATTGGCCACTACATCTCCGTCCTCTGCCGCTACTGCCGGAGAAATCGGTATAGAAGAATATTTGTAATCCTCCACATAATCCGGGTGATTACCCCAGCCGATCGCAAGGCCTATATCAGTAGCCACTACCTGATCTGCAACACCGTCGCCATCCGCATCTTCTCCGGTATCCGGGAAGCCGTCGCCGTCTGTATCCTGATATGTCGGCCACCCTGCATCCTCATATACCCGGACTGCATCGTTGCCGGTCTTAGAATAGTCTACCGTTCCATATACAGATACGGAATGAGAATGATCCGCTACCACAATCACAAGGGTATCTCCGTGTTCATCTGCATAATCCTTTGCAAGTCCGACGGCCTTATCCATCTCAATCGTATCCCATACGGCACGTTCCCAATCCATGTTGTGTTCCTGCTTGTCAATGGATGCGCCCTCCACCATCAGGAAGAAACCGTCCTCATCCTTACTCAGAACGTCAAGAGCAGTCTGGGTCATATCATACAGAGTCGGTTGATCCGGGTAGCTGCCGAGGGTTTCCTCATTCTTCTCAATTTCACGGTCAACGTAAACATTCATCGTTGTACTGTGGAACAATCCGAGAATCTGATTTGTATTATCTGTATCTACTGCATCCAGCTCAGCGCCGTCTCCTACGAAGGTATATCCAAGATTCTCAAATCCGGCAATCGCATCTGTCTCATCCGTACGCTTGGAACCTGTTGTAGACTGAGGCCAGAACCAGCGCACACCGCCGCCCATGATAACATCAGGACGCTGAGATTCATTATTCAGCATCTGATCCACGATCTCCTGATAGCTGTAACGAGACGGTACATGGGAGAACATTGCAGCCGGCGTTGCATCTGTGATCTCCGCCGTGGTTACAAGACCGGTGGCCTTTCCTGCAGTTTTTGCAAGTTCAACAATGTTTTCCACCTTCGGCGCCGCCTGTTCTGTATCATTCGGGTCAAAGGTATATACGCCCATGGCATTATTGGACGTCTTATGTCCGGTAGCATATGCAGAAGCGCTGTTTGCAGAATCCGTCACAAGAGAATTCAGACCGGAAGTCGTTACCATACAAAGCTGATCCATATCATCCATCTCCAGCAGGCTGTTATATTTCCCCTTTGTCAGACCTCTGGATACCATACGCGCCGCATTCCTCATCTGCGCCGCCATACCGTCTCCCACAACCAGAATCACATTCTTTGCCACTGCTTCAGAGGCCTTACGCACCTCATAAACAACTTCTTTGTTCAATTCCCAGTCGTCTCCGGATGCTGATACGGCAACGGTCACTTCTCCTGCTTCCTTCAGGGAAACGCCTTCCCACATTTTATACTGCCCGGAAAGAGTTGTCTCTCCCTCCGACGCTTCCTTTCCGAAAAATTCATCCGCGTCCTGACCATTTACCGTTACATGAAATTCGGACGCCTCTGAGGTAAGGTTGTTCAATTCCACTTTAAGGTCAAATGTACTTCCTGCAAGCACTGTCGCATTATTGACCGGAAAAATAACGGCCTCTGCTTCTGCGGCTTCCTCCGTCTTTGCTTCTGTTTCCTCCGCAAAAACAGGAAATGCTAAAACACCTGCCGCAGACGAAGCTGCCATGCTCATAGACAATAAAACTGCCATTAATTTCTTTCTTTTCATACTTTCCTCCTGTAAATGTTTTACATTTTCTTTTACGGGAACATCCTAGCAAAGGAAAGAAAAATCTATTATCACATATTGGTAAATTTAAAGTAAAAAGTATGAGAAAGCAGATACAGTCTTAAGATTACTATGATCTGAGCAGGTAACAGCCAGTCACATCATAAGCTGCCTTCGAAATGGAAACTCCCGGACCATACAGCAATTCTGGACCAAAATCAGGAAACAAGGCGCAAAATATCATTGGCAGCCTGCCGGTGCATATTCTTTTCGGTTCAACCTTACGTCAACTATATTCTTCTCCGGCCCGCATACGCGGCAGCTCTCCGACGGGTAAGGAAATTTTATGATGCGGCTCTTCAGAGTCAGTCCATCGAACACGTACATTTTTGCTGTCAGAAGCTCCCCGGCAGACAAAATATACTTGATTGCTTCGAGAGCCTGTATACTCCCGATCACTCCCGCAACTGCTCCGATAATTCCTGCCTGACTGCAGTTCGGTATACTCCCCTGCTCAGGTATCTCTTCAAAAATGCAACGGTAGCACGGCCCCTTACCAGGCACGTATGTCATAATCTGTCCCTGAAATCGAAGGATCCCCGCATGGCAAAAGGGCTTTTTCCGGATCACACAAGCATCGTTGATCAGAAACTTGGTTTCAAAATTATCCACTCCGTCAATGATAAAATCATAATTACTTATAATTTCATCTATATTTTCCGGGGTGATGTGGTATGGATACGTGACGATCCGAACCGAATCATTCAATTTCTGCAGATTCGTCTTTGCAGATTCCGATTTATTCTGTCCCAGCTCCGCCATCGTGTGCAGAATCTGCCTGTGAAGATTCGACAAGCTGACCGTATCTGCATCAGCGATCCCAATGGTTCCAATCCCGGCTCCCGCCAAATAAAGCGCCGCCGGAGATCCCAATCCCCCGGCGCCGATCACCAGAACTCTGGCGTTCTTCAGTTTCTCCTGCCCTTCCAGCCCCACTTCAGGAAGGATCATCTGCCTTTCATAACGCTCGTTTTCACTGACATTTGCCCGAAGCCAGGCTGCAAAACCGGCCTCCAGGCTATAGGCCTCATAGCCCTTCTTTCTCAGTTTTTCCGCCACATTCATACTCTTTTCCCCGATACTGCAGTATACAATATAAATTCTGTCCCGGGGAATCTTCTCCACACTTTCTTCAAAATGCTCCGTATCAAAGCAAAGGGCATCTGGAATATGGCCGTGGCTGTAAGCGATTTTCCCCCTCATATCGAGATAACAAAGCCTGTCCTTATCCAGATTTCCTACTTCATCTAATGTTAGCTTCATACTTTCACGCCTCTTTATTTCTCATATACTCTGACATCATGCAGATTCCATCCGCACCGGCCTCCACACAAAGCTGAAGATTATCCGGGTGGATCCCTCCCAGCGCGTACACCTCTATTGCAACCGAATCACAGACCTCTCTGAGATACTGCAGTCCTCTGGGCGCCAGCCCCGGCTTGCATTCCGTGGGAAAAATATGGCTTGCGGTGATATAATTTGCGCCTTTTCTTTCGGCCAGCTTCGCCTCCTCCACCGTATGGGTAGAGACGCCGATTACCTTAAAATACTGTCTCTCTTCTTCCTTTAATTCCAAAAACTGGGGCATCGGCAGATGAATATACGGATGGTTCAGTCTTTTCGCGGCCTCCTTAAAGCTATGCAGAATACACAGCGTATGATATTCCTCACAAATGGCGATCACATCCCGGGCCAGATGTTCATATTCCCGTTCTGACAGATCCTTTTCCCTGAGGATTACCGCGTCAACGCCATTTTGCACTACTTTTTTCAGCCGCTCCAAAAAATCCCTGCCTGCCAGCTTCCGGCTTGTAATACAGATCCTTTTATACGTACACATAGTCATTTAACACCGGCTGCAGCCCTTCTTCCTGTACATCCCTGTACATCTCATCAAAGCTTCTGTCATCGGATATTTCAAACTGCTCATCGCCGATTTCCACATTCATCTCCCCTTTATACTTACTCTCATGATCACCGATTCCGGTGGAAACCCCTGCAGAAACCTTTGTAGCAGCGATCTTAATGATACCGTCCCGGAAATGTCTCTGCTCCCTGGAGGATACAGTGATTCCTACGAACGGCATAAAGATCCGGTAAGCACAGAGCACCTGGCACAGCTCTTTTTCATGAACATCCAGCGGATTGATCTTATCATTATTGATAATCGGACGAAGCCGCGGACAGGACAGGGAATATTCCGCATGGGGATATTTCCTCTGCAGATAATACACATGAAGCGCACTTGCCAGCGCATCTTTCCTAAAATCAGCCAGTCCCAGGAGCGCTGAAAATCCAACGCCCCGCATTCCTCCCCGCAGCGCCCTCTCCTGAGCGTCAAAACGGTAAGGGAATACTCTCTTATGCCCCATCAAATGTAGGGTTTCGTATTTATCCGAATCATAGGTTTCCTGGAATACAGTTACATAGTCCGCGCCACATTCGTGAAGATACCGGTATTCATCCGTATTCACCGGGTAAATCTCCAGCCCCACGTTCTTAAAATACTTTGCCGCCAGCTTACACGCCCCGCCGATGTACTGCACATCACTCATGGCCCGGCTTTCCCCCGTCAGCAACAGGATTTCTTCTATCCCGGATTCCGCAATGACCCGCATTTCCTTTTCGATCTCTTCCGCATTTAATTTTTTGCGCCGGATGTCGTTATAACAGTTAAATCCGCAGTAAATGCAGTAATTTTCACAGTAGTTCGCAATATAAAGCGGTGTAAAAATGTACACCGTATTGCCGAAATGCCTGCTGGTCTCAAGCTTTGCCTTCTGCGCCATCTGCTCCAGATACGGCAGAGCTGCCGGGGAAAGCAGAGCCTTAAAATCTTCCACCGTACAGCGTTCGCCTGCCAGCGCCCTTCTCACATCAGCTTCCGTATAGACATTATAATCATAGCTGCTCATTTCTGAGATCACTCTGTCCCGGATCGTGGAATCAATCTGCTCCATCCCTTCCATATATGCCATATGGTCGCTGCGGCAGGATGGATCCTGCTCTAGCTGATGCTTCCTCAACAGAGCCTTTTCACTTAATTTTTCGGAATCTATAAAAAATTGATTTTCAGCCATTTTCCTCACCTCTAGTCACGCAGAAATCCAGTCAGGGGATCGGAAGCCTCTGCTCCTCTTTCAAGCACACGCCCAAGTCCTGCAAGATAAGCTTTTCTTCCTGCAATAATCGCATCCTTAAAAGCGCCTGCCATTGCCGGAATATCCCGGGCCGTCGCAATGGCCGTATTGGACATAATGGCCGCCGCTCCCATCTCCATGGCTTCACAGGCCTGTGACGGTTTGCCAATACCAGCATCCACGATAATCGGCAGATCAATCTCATCAATCAAAATCTGAATAAATTCTCTGGTCGCAAGACCCTTATTTGAGCCGATGGGAGACGCCAGGGGCATCACGGCCACCGCCCCTGCCTCCTGAAGCTCCCGGGCCGTATACAGATCCGGATACATATAAGGAAGCACCACAAATCCCTCATCCGCCAAGATCTGGGTTGCCTTTACCGTCTCCACATTATCAGGGAGCAGATATTTGCTGTCCTTCATAATCTCAATTTTTACAAAATTTCCGCAGCCGAGCTCCCGGGCCATCCGCGCGATTCTGACAGCTTCCTGTGCAGTTCTCGCCCCGGAGGTATTCGGCAGCAGCGTTACATAATCCGGAATATAATCCAGAATATTCTCCGTATCCTTCGTATTTGTTCTGCGGACCGCCAGGGTAATAATTTCCGCCCCCGCATTTTCCACCGCCGCTTTGATCAGTTCAAGAGAATATTTTCCCGAACCGAGAATAAATCTGGAAGAAAACTCCTTTCCTCCAAGCTTGAATGTATCTTTCATCATGATTCTATACCTCTCCTTTTGTCACTGTTTTCTTCTCCGGTATCTTTTTCAGCACCAGGCTTTTTTCAGCCGCCTCCTACGAAGCTGACAATTTCAACTACATCACCGGAATGCAGAATAAAAGTTTCAAACTGAGACTTTGGCACAATATTTTCATTGCATTCCACTGCAATACGCCTGGGATCGTAACCATTTTCCTGTAAATATCTGGTCAGAGGAATCTCTGTCAACATGATCTCTTCGCCGTTAATTTTAATCATTTCCGCACCTCCCTCCATTGCTGCAGGAATCATCCTGAAGCGTCATACTTAATATCTAATATGCAAAAAAGCCACACGAAAAGATACACCCGCGGTGGTGTACCCCTTCGTATGGCTTCCATACTCTGAATACATTGTACTATTAATCAGATTTTCTGTCAATATTTAGCCCGATTATCGATTCCATTTCCCGCTATTTCATTTTTCCATTTTTTACTGCCGGCGCAACGGAGGTATCCGCTGCACAATACGGGATCAATGTCGCCTGCAGCGCATGGTAAATATCCGGTTTTCCTGGCCAGACGGTACCCATCACCTGATTCCCGCTGTCCATCTGATGGAACCATGAACCATTGACATGATCCAAAACGGTATTGTCCAGATATTCCATAAACTGTGCATAATCATCCGCGTATCTGCGATTTCCTGTCTGATGATAAAGTATTGCAGATGTGTTGATTGCCTCAGCCAGTGTCCAGTGCATTCTGTCATGCACGATTGGTTTTCCATTCCAGTCTGTCGTATACACAATTCCCGGCGCACCGTCGCAATTCCATCCGTCTTCCACGGCCCGGCAATAAAGATGTTCTGAAACAGCAATATAACGCTCCAAAGCTTCGGCATCATCTTTAAAGGTTGAAAGCGCCCACTGAGCAATCAGCCGCGCCCACTCAATTCCATGGCCTGGGGTAGCCCCATAGGGCTTAAAGGGATCGTCCGGCCGATCCTTATTGTATTCCAGCTGCGGAACCCATTTTTCTGTGAAATGCTCCGGAATTCTCCAGCCATTATCAGAAGCCCAGCCGGTCACTTTCTGAATGATTCGCCCGGCCCTTACCCGGTACTCGTCCTTTCCGGCAACATCGGCCACAGCCAGAAATGCCTCAACGGTATGCATGTTTGCATTCAAACCGCGGTAATCCTCCAAAACCGTAAATTCTGTATTCCAGGTGTCGCAGGAGAGCCCTTCTTCTTCATTCCAGAAATAGCGGTCGTATACCTCCAACGCTTCCTGAAGCAGCGCCTCTGCTCCGGGCCTTCCGGCAAGAATCCCTGATGTAGCCGCCAGGATCACAAATGCATGTGCATAGCATTGCTTATTAGGCAGAATTTTACCATCTGCCGTCAATCCGGCATACCATCCTCCATTTTTTGTATCGTGAAGCTCACCAGTGATTCCCCTTAGTGCTGCATCCACCAGTGCTTCGCTTCCCTCATGCCCCAGCAGTACGCCAAGGCTGTATACATGGGCCATACGACAGGAGACATATGTCTCACGGCTGCGGTCCTTCCAGGGGGTTCCATCATCGCCGAGATACCAGGAGCTTCCTCTTTCTGACGGAAACTTATGGCCAAAATCAAATAGCTCCTTTCGAACCTCTGCTAAAAAAACTCTGTTTTCCTCTGTATCAATCTGATATTTCCTTTCCGTTTTACACATACGCTTTTTTTAATCCTCCTGTCTTTGAGCGAGACACTTTCTTTTTCCTTCATTATATATTATATTTTTGTATTTATGAAGCTTTAATTTTTTTCCCATCCGCCGTCAATCTGGGCGATCAGTTTATCAAAGGGAACCAGGCCGCTCAATGCGTCATAGTCTGTCACACAGCAGGCTCCTGCACCGGCGGCAAGCTGCAGACATCTCCTGGGAGAGTAACCCTGAAGTACAGCGGTCAGAAATGCCGCGATGCTGACGTCACCGGCTCCTGTGGCAGGACAGAACCTGTCCGGCTTGTAGCTGCGCTCATACAGTTCAACGTCTTCCCAGGCATATTCTCTGACCCCTTCTGGATGTTCCGATCGGTTTGTCCTCAGATACATCCCCGGAGCACCGCATTTGATCAATACCACCTTTGCGCCCCAACCCATCAGCTTGTCCGCCAGCGGCCTTACATCCTCCTGCCAGTTGATGATTTCTGTGACATCTCCGCCCTGGGCTCTTTTCTGCCATTCTTTATAGCGGGGCCGGTCGATCAGAAAACACAGTTCTTCCACGCTGGGCACAAAATAATCCACATAGGGAAGCAGATCCCTGAAAATCCTGCACCAGTCTGCCTTAGCCGCCTCGGAATTCTCTGAAACGGCAGTGAGATCCAGAGAAGTCAGGGTTCCCAGTTCTTTTGCCTTTTTAAAAATACTGATGAGCTCCCGGGGATTCTTGTAAAGATTTTTCATAATGGTAGGATAGCCAAAATGAAACAGATCTGCCTCTTCCACAATACTAAAATTAATATCTTCATAACCAAAAGTATCGCTGGCTCCGGGACAATGAAAGAACATGCGATCCACGCCTAGAGGCGTCATGACCACAGTATACGCCGTATCAATTCCTTTTGCTATTGTTATGTTGTTCTGTACCCCGTATCCATCCACAATTTCAATATCAGTTTTCCGAAATAATCGTCTCCCGCTTTTGCCATCACGGTGACATCGGAACCGAAATACTGAAATGCCAGTCCCGTATTAGAAACTGATCCCCCCGTACTCAACCGGGCCGGACCGACGTCTCTTAACTTCCCTGGCAAAATATCTGTGACAGCTCCATCGGATGCTCCTGGTCAAAAACCGGT
The DNA here is from genome assembly GCA_030524705.1 of Lachnospiraceae bacterium. Lineage (GTDB taxonomy): Bacteria > Bacillota > Clostridia > Lachnospirales > Lachnospiraceae > Choladousia. The sequence continues at coordinate 9,205 of JAUNGD010000070.1, forward strand.
GTGATATCCAGGCAGAGCGTTCCTGCCGAGACAATCTTCTTTGCCATTTTCTTTCTCCTTTCTTTCCTCTTACCTGACAATAAGCATCTGCCCACTCTTTTATCGTACCGATCTTACAGCAATCTCTATACTCTTGCTTATTGCAGAATTTCTCAGACCGTATATTCCTGCAGCTTTTGATAGATTAATTTTGCTTCTTTTTCCGGGTCTGCTGCGTTTCCGATCCCTCCGCCCACAATCAACACATCGGGGGATAACGCTGCATACTCCGGAAGTGTAGCGAGGGTGATGCCGCCGGCCACAAATATAGAAGTCCTCTTACAGTTTTCTTTTACAATCTTCAGATCATCCAGCGGTGTCCGGCCACGTTTTTGTTGATCTACACCCGTATGTACTGCAATTCCATCCACACCGGCAGCTTCCAGCTCCTCTGTTTTTTTCGGAATATTATCCACGCAGATCATATCTGCCACCACTTTCTTTCCAAATTTTTCTGCTGTTTCCAGACATTCTTCTATTGTTGCTCTGTCTGTCACTGCCAGGACCGTAATATAATCGGCCCCGGCTTCAAAAGCGGCGGCCGCTTCCAGCTTTCCTGCATCCATAATTTTAGTATCTGCCAAAATCCTTTTGTCCGGGAATTTTTTCCGAAAACATCTTACCGCCTCCATACCGTTTTCAAGAATAAAGGGGGTGCCGATTTCAATAATATCCACATAATTTTTCACCTTCTCGGCCAAATTTAATGCTTCTTCCAGGCCAAATGTATCAAGCGCAAGCTGTAACTTCATATTTTACCTCCTTTTCTCATTCCAGATTTGCATGCCTCGTAAACATGGAGGCCGAATCATTTTGTTTCTTTTCCATAAGTCTCAGTATCACACAGTCCAGATAAAGCAAGCAGCTCTGCTCAAATAACGATCCCATTGGCTGTATGGAGGTATAATTCTGACCAACGTTTGCCTTGGGAGTCGGAGCCGGAATCTCTACGATCAGATCTGCCAGTTGCCCGATAGCGCCGTTCGGACAGATAGTCACCGTTGCAACCGCCGCACCAATAGCCTTTGCTTTCTGGGTCATGCTTACCAGGCTTCCTGTTGTACCGGAACCGGACACTACAAAAAACAGATCCTCAGACTCCAGGTTGGGAGTGATTGTCTCACCACATACATAAACATCAAATCCCATATGCATCAGCCGCATTGCAAAAGCTTTTGCCGCCAATCCTGAGCGCCCCGCCCCTGCAACCAAAATTTTTTTTGCATTCAGGATCATATTAGTCAGTTGTTCTCCCCCTTCTGGTAAAACCTTTTCCATGGTATCTTTCAGCTCTCTAATCACGATTTCAGTATACTCTCTCACATTCATCCTCTATCTCCTTCTCACTATTAGTAAATTAAATGTACTTTTGTTTTTGAATCACACTCACCTTTCTGGTTTTTAAATGAAAACTTTCTCTGCCGCCCTTCAGAATCATGAAAACATTAATTCTCCTTTAAATATCTGGTTCACCACAATTGCCATAGCGCCTTTAAGCTGTGCATCCCTTCCGAAAAAAGCCTTCCGCACAGCAATTCTGTGCCGACTGCGCGCTACTTTTCTTTCGTTGATCAGCTCTTCCATATAATTGACATATTTTTCATCCCAATCAATGCAGTCATGTCCAAGAACAATCATTTCCGGATGCAGAATATTGACGATATTGACAGCCCCTGCGCTGATATCTTCTACCATCTGCCTGAAAACAGCATCTACTTCCGCATTATCTCCCATCCGGCAGAACTCTTCAAAAGTAAATTTCTGTCCTGTAGCTTCCTGCAGTTTTTTCAAAACAATATATGAACTGGCATATTTTTCCAGGCATCCTCTGTTTCCGCACTCACAGCGCTCACCCTTATAATTAATACTGATATGGCCTGCCTCCGGTGCAAGACCATTCTGATTGTGATATACTTCTCCTCCGCTGATAATTCCCGAACCTATTCCATTGGATATTCCCAGAAAAAGAAAATCCTGTTCGTTTTTTCCGATGCCATACAGCTTTTCTGCCAGTGCAGCACCGTTATTATCATGGTCAAAACACACTGGCCACTGATACTTTTCCCGTAAAAACCTGATAATATCTACGTTTCTGATCCCATAAAACCTCGTTGGATTCAGAATTATTCCATGCCGGATATCGACCGGCCCTATCGAAGACACCCCCATTCCAATAATGCTGTCTTCTCCCCCGGATACCCGATCTACCACCGTGCAGCAGTATTCCTTTAGTTTTTCTTCTGTAAGTTCTTGAAAGGAAATACTTTCCTTCCGTATAATATCCAGGTTCAGATTTCCCAGGACAGCTTCGATCCGGTCACGGAAAATCAGCAGCCCCACTACTTTAGGGGCTTTTTCCGAAAGACGCAAAATGACAGGGTTCCTTCCGCATACCTTAGTGGGCTCTTCTTCGCACTCCATTACTATATCACGCTCAAGAAACTCTGAAACAATATTGCTGACGGTCATCTTCGCAAGCATTGTCTTTCGTGATAATTCTATTCTCGTATTGCAGACTCCTGTTGCAATTAATTTCAGACACAATCCCCGATTGTACTGCTTAGAACTTATGCTGTTTTTTCCGGTTTGCTTTTCCATACAGTTATCCTCTCCTCATATCATGCGTTGATAAATTTCTTAAATTTCTCTATACTCGTATTCAGAAGAAGATTTTGATTAAATCCCATTTCTGTTAATAATTCTATCGCCTCTGAAAACCTTCCAACGTATTCCGGCGCATGTGCGTCAGAGTTTACAATGACAGGAACCTCAAATTGTTGGCAAAGTGACAGCATTTTCTTATAATTTTCTACACAGTTCCATCTCTGATCCTGCTTGATCAGTGAACTGTTATTCAACTCAAGGGCAACATGATTTTTCTTCGCCGCCAATACCAGACGCTCGTAATTGAGGGGAGTATGATCATCATCCGGGTGCGATACAAAAAACACTTTTTCATTTTTCATGCACGATATGACATTTTCTGTATTTTTTTCTATGCCGGCATTTTCATAGTACATACTATGAATACCCACAATAGCATAATCCAAACAGTCTAAATACTTCTGAAGAGATAAAGTCCCATCGTTCAGAACATTAATCTCACAACCATACATTATGTTAACTCCGTACAATTTGCGCGGCGCCATTGCCAGATTAGAAAAATAAATCGGTTCACAGGTACCTGGTATTCCCGGACCATGCTCGCTTATTCCCAGAAGTTCCAAACCTTTTTCCTTAGCTGCGTAAGCCATTTCATGAATCGTACCATATGCATGCCCGTTGATCAAAGAATGTGTATGGATATCCAGTAAAAATTTTTCAGCTATATTGTTCTTCTCAATTGTCATTTGTTTGACACTCTCCCGACATAATGACTGTTTCTATTAGTATATTAAATTTACTATTATTTTATCATATCTACCTTAAAATTCAATACATAAAATAAAAAATATGGGGATATCCTGATATTTCTTCCTATTTCTCTGGTTTAAGAAGCTTTTGAACGCCTTATACATAGCAGGGGATAATTCCGGGCAATTTTCATCGAATACAATCGGATGCCTTTTCGCCTCTGCAATTTCCCGAAGCTGTTCCTTTGTCGGCTTCTGGCCCTTACTGATAACATACGTTTTATCCATTCACACCTGCCCTCTTGCATTTTTCTTACTCTTCTGCCTCTAATTCTAACCGCTGCATAATATCCCGGATGATTCCCTCATCTTGGATCAGGCTAATGCCGAAGCATTTTTTCCCTGCATCCTTGAGAGAGGCCCCCACATGATAAGCGATATCTCGATCAAGAATCAGAAAACGGTCATGGAAAGCTCTTGTATATTTCACTTCCAGCGCAGGATACTGCGCATTGAAATTTTCAACATTTACATATCCATCTATCAGTGTAATTTCTTTTTCTGCCTTCTGGATCAGGCTGATAATCAGACTGAACGCATCATATATCTGCCCGTCAAAAAATACCTTTTGGCTGGATTCCTCATGATCGGATATGTACTCGAATATCTGCTCTAACTTTTCATCAGTCTGTTTCTGATATTCCAACTGCTTCAGCTCCACATTACTGATACGCTCAAAGAGCAGGGCATTGTTAGCGATAAAACGCCGCATCTCTACGAAAGTATCCATAATGCGGATGCTTGTCTGAACAGCAACTTCACTTCTCAAAACGGACGAAAGCATAACTATTCCTTGCTCTGTAAAAGCAAATGGTAATGTTCTTCTTCCACCATATCCGTTGCCGTCTTCATCTGAACTTGAAATCACAAATTGTGATTTCAAGTTTTCGTACTCATCTTTTGTTAGTTGGAAACGAAATCGCTCTGGGAATCGTGAAATATTACGTTTTGCTGCTTCATTTAATCGCCTAGTTTCTACTTGATACAATCAATCTTGCACAGGCATCGTAATAGTGTCCCTATACAACTGCCCGTCTGCTTTCTGGTCCGCAACCGTCCATTAAAAAGATTGTGACTGATACCATTCCTCAAAACTACTCTTTATTATGCGTCTTTTTCCGTAGACAACAATCTGCTGCAGTTGTATCCTCCCAAGCAGTTCCTCTGCCGTACCTTCCGCTATTCCAAGCAGCTGTGCTATCTCACTCACCGACATGGTAGTTTCCCGTAGGTTAGCTCCCAGCGGAAGCCCCTCTACCTTTTATGGCGTAGCTCTGCGTTAAACGTCTGGCTTTTGCCACGTGCTAATAATCTTTGCCCAATGATTCACTTAGCAATAATTTTTTCTCTGGATATATTATTTATATCCTTTGTTCCATAAATCCAACTTTAAATGGTAAATGTTCAAAATGAACTGTTCGTGTATGTGTAAAGCCGTGATTATGATACCAACATTTCAAACGAGTATTCTCTTCAATGATACCAATCGAAATTTTAGATATATGATTCTCTATCGCAATCTGCCCAGCATATGATAAAAGTGCTGTACCGTACCCCAAATGTCGAAAATCCGGATGGACAGCTAACTTTTCCAATGTGTATACATCCGACACTGTCAATTCCAATTCCATAAACCCCACCAAAATCGCATCATAATATAATCCAAACATCAAATTTCCTTTATTCCAATCTGACACTAATCGCGACGTTTTTATAAAAGCACCATTAGTAGGACAGTTTTGATAAGTCAGACCAAATTCCTTTGCAACAGTATTGAAGCTATCCCTTATCAGTTCTGCACATTTATCCAACTCTGAATATTCAACTTTTTTGATCGTTACTTGAGCCATAAAATTTCCCTCCAAAATTAAAAATCAAAATGCCAATAAGAATAATCCCTCCACCATATAGCGTTGCCTGGTCAGGCACTTCCCCAACAATCAAGAATCCAAGAACACTTGTTAAAAAAGGCGTAACAAACATATAATTACTAACTTGTGACGTTTGTTTTGCTTTTGAAAATGCCTTGGCCCATGAAACATACGCAACCGCACTGGAACAGACACCTAAAATTACCAGGTACAAATACTGAATAGTAGGTGCATTAGATATTTCCCTAAACGAAGTTGGTGCAAAAATCGCCAGCAGAAGCGTCCCAAAGAAAATACTATATGCAGAAGTCTGCAATGCGGTATAAGTTTTTGTTAGCCGGCGTTGAATAAGGTTATAAACACTTAAAGCCAATGCAGCGAGGAAAAGCCAAAAAAGTCCTCTATTAACAGAAAATACATTATTCATCAAGGTAAGGACAATAACACCAATTAATTCAATTAAGATTGCAAACCACTGGTAAATCCTCAATTTTTCCCTATAAACAAACCGGGCAAGCAGAGCTGTGATAACCGGAACCGTAGCAATCACTACACTCCCTGTAGATGCAGTTACCGTAGACTGTCCTTGATTGAATGCAATCATATAAAAGAAAAATCCAACACCGCCTGAAATAAAGAACCACAAAAGATCACTGCGGGACGGCGGCTGAATTTTCTTCAAAATTGCAACAACTAATAAAGTGCAGGAAGCAATAAAATAACGAAGAAAACCTAATGAAAATGCGGAAAAAAATTGAAGCGTCAACCGTGTTAACACATAGGCCAATGACCAAAATAGAATCGTAATGATAGCATAAGGATGAAAATTGCTTTTAACTTTCATAATCTACACCTTTCTCTGGATTGCAATTCTAAACAAGGTACACTATAATAAAAACACAAACATTTGGTATAGAAAAGATACAATTTATCAAATATTTTACTGAACCAGTTGGGGGGAGAAAATGCTTTATCTTTCTTTGGATGAAAATAAAAAACGTTCTTATACAAAACAGATTTATATGGAAATCCGAAAAAAAATTTTATCAGGAGAATTAAAATCAGGAGAAATGCTTCCTTCATCCCGTGATTTAAGCAATGAGCTGTCGGTTGCCAGGAATACTGTATTATCCGCCTATGATATGTTGATATCGGAGGGAGCTATTTATAGTGTTGCCGGTTCAGGTTTCTATGTCTGTTCTGGCATAAAAAATGTACCGCAAAATACTTTTATTCAAGATCAACAAACAGCTTCCTTATCAAATCAGATCATTTCAAACCAGATCATCAATTTTGACAGCGGACTTCCTGCACTTGACTTATTTCCGCGTGAAAAATGGAATCGCGTAGTCTCCCATGCTTTTCTGGATGCTCCTGTTTCAGCCCTGGGTTATGACCATCCACAAGGCCGTCCGGAGTTTAGAGATGTTTTATGCAGTTATCTTAAAAAAACACGAGGAATCTCATGTACTCCAGAACAGATTATTATTACCACTGGAGCAAAGCAAGGTTTATCTTTGGCCGCAAAATGTCTTTTACATTCCCAAAGTGAAGTATGGATAGAAAATCCATCAAATGCCAATGTAAAGAACATTTTTTCATATTACACAAACAACATAACTCCGTTTGAAGTGGATCATATTGGTATACAACCGGAACAATTCCCATACAATGGAAAACCTGACCTGATTTTTACAACTCCGTCCCATCAATTCCCCATGGGTGGAATTTTACCAATGCAAAGGAAAATTGCTCTGATTGAATTTGCACAAAAATCCGGAGCATATCTTTTGGAAGATGATTATGACAGCACATTTACCTATGATGCACTCCCATCCAATTCTTTATTTGAATTGAACAATACTCACGTAATTTATGTTGGTACATTCAGTAAGATCCTATTTCCCTCAATCCGGCTGGGCTATCTCGTTGTCCCGGTTCATCTTATTTCCAGAATAAGCGAGCTGAAACGCCTGGCTGACCATCACTCAAATTCTATCTATCAGCTTGCTGCCATGCGTTTTATAGAAAACGGTGACTTGGACCGACATATACGGCGTATGAAAAAAGAATATAAAAATCGGCGTGATCTGCTTTTGCAGATGCTACACACTTATTTTAAAAAATCTGTATGTATCTACGGTGCAGGTGCCGGTATGCACATTGTTGCAGAATTTGACAAAGTTCTTTTTTCAAACGAACTAATGAAAAATCTTCTGGATGCTGATGTTTACACTGTACCAGTAGAGCACCACTCATTTACCAAAGGAACTCACCAGAATCAAATCATTTTGGGCTATGCAAGTCTTGGAAAAGATGAAATGGAAACAGGTATAAAAAGATTGAAGGAAATCATTGAAACCTCTATAATGACATAGTGTGCCAAAGTCAAAAGAATAGGCATCGTCTAATGATACCATTTCAATTCAAATATGATCATGGTTCCGTTTTCACTCTCACTTCCTATAAATTATTCATATCGCTGAAGATACAATCTCAAGATTTAACTTTATTCTCTTCACGCCGTTATCTCTGTGAACTTCAAAGCTTCATATGAGTCTTTTGTTTATTCCTGAGATAGCCAATCAGCAATATCGTGAATCTTAATTCCTTCATAGCTGTACTTTGGATGCCTGGTTCTTGCGATAATCATTTTAGGGTAAGCATCTCTGATCTGGAGCAAAGGAGAACATTCTCTTTCAAATGTTTCCTGTCCTGAAATATTATCGCTGACCTGAATATAGATTTTTTCGCTGCCTTTCTGTGCTACAAAGTCGATCTCTTTTTGATACAGCTTGCCAACATAGACATCATAACCACGGCGCAGAAGCTCGATGCAGACCATGTTCTCATACACTCTGCCATAGTCCATGTTTCTGCTTCCTAAGATAGCATAGCGGATACCTGTATCACACAGATAGAACTTCTTGGAGCTTTCCAGATACTTCTTGCCGCGAATATCGTATCTCTTAATATCATAGAAAACAAAAGCATTACACAGATACCTGATGTATTTGCCTACCGTGACATGACTTGTAGCCACATCGTTCGCTTTCAGAAGCTGACTAACCTTGTTCGGAGAGGTCAGATTGCTGATATTGTCCATCAGGAACTCACTCAATCTTTGTAGAACTGTAGTGTCCGACAGGGAGTATTTCTGCACAAGATCTCTTGTAACAATGGTCTCATAGACTTCTTTGATATAGGTGGTTCTGTCTCTATCATTAGGATAGGCATAGGAGCCTGCCAGACCACCTTTAAAGGAATAGTCATCAAAGAGCTTATCCTTATCATTGACATCGCTGTAATACTGGCAGTATTCCTTGAAGCTAAACGGAAATACATGGATTTCAATATATCGTCCTGTAAAGAGTGTTGCCAGGTCTGCACTCAGTAAAAATGCATTGGAGCCGGTCACATAAATGTCGTACTTTCCTTTGGTATAAAGGCTGTTGATTGCCAGTTCGAACTTTGGACACATCTGAACCTCGTCCACAAACAGATAATTAGTTTTGCCTGCTTCATAGTGTTTCTCTACATAGGTGTGAAGGGCATGATATTCCTTGATCTCTTCAAATTCCAGATCCATAAAATCAATGAAGATGATATTGATATTCTCGAAATTCGCTTTCAGATATTCAATATAAGCCTGCATCAGCTTAGACTTACCGGAACGACGGATACCTGTGATAATCTTTATATCCGGGGTACCGTTCAGCTCGATGATTCTATCGAGATAATTCTTTCTCACAATCGTTTTCATATATTTACCCACTTTCAAAAGTTAAAATTTTTTTGAGTTTTGAAACCAAACTATTGATCCTATTATACCTACTTAAAATAGTATATGCAAGATTCCGCTTTCGAAAACACAGTTTTTTTTCTTTTTTGAAAGTGAGTATGTATTAGGCGTGTTTCCATCAGCACATCGTAGCGCTCCATCTGGTCCTCCGTCAGTCCGGAGCCTCTGGCCACCACGCCGATGCTGGTATTGGTGAGTGTGACACTGAGAATGTAATATTCATATTCCACCTCAACCTCATACTCTTATTCCTCATCTTAGGTCTCGCCGGTTTCCATTCTCCTTCAATCTGTTTGCCCCACTTCTTGCCGGTCAGATACCCTTTGCGTATCTGCCTCTGGTGGCTAAGAAAGGGTAAGCGTCAAATAAGAACGTGTAGAGAAATCTTGTAAGCGTCAAATAAGAACGTGTAGAGAAATCTTCGGTGTTTTCCTGTAAACTT
>JAUNGD010000071.1 GCA_030524705.1 Lachnospiraceae bacterium
ATCACAAGATTGTATAAGTCGGGTCTGTCAATGAATGTTTCGTGAAACAACCCTGTTTTTAAGAAAAGCACTATTGACTTTCCTCTCTGCGCTTGCTAAAATGTAAGTACAAAGAAAGTTGACCACTGACCGATATGTGGTATATAAATGGTCGGGTTGAAAGTTTACCGCTGACCGATATGCGGTATATAAGTGGTTGGGTTGAAAGTATAGTCCTTCGCCGTAAGGTGGGGGACTTTTTCCATAATGAGGATAGGCAAATGAAGAAAACAGGATTTTATATTATCAAAGATAAGTTTTTTGAGGATGTGCCAGATCCGTATCTTAAAGGAAATAAAGCAGGAAACAGACCGCATTATTACTGCTTTAAGGATACGAATATGGGAATATATTGGATGATACCCTTGTCTAGCCGCATAGATAAATACAGGCAGATTATGGAGAAAAGAGAAAAAGCCGGGAAACCTTGTGATATTCTCCATATCGTCAGACTGGATGACAGTCGGGAGAGTGCATTTCTGATACAAGATATGTTTCCAATAACAGAGGAGTACATAGAGCGGGAATATACAATCGCCGGAAATCATTTGATGTTGACGAGTGAGCATACGGCCAGAGAAGTTGAGCAGAAAGCGAGAAAAGTTATAGGTATGTTGAAACGTGGTATAAAGTTTACTCCAACGCAGCCAGATGTTATGGCTATACTGGAAAAATTGCAACAGAGGAAATGAGTTCTCTTGTAAATGTAGTATTACATGGTGCTAGCACCATGTAGATAAGAAAGTCAAGGAGAAAATTTGTGATATCCGTATGATACTTGTTTGCTCTGAAACAGTAAATAAGGCGTAAAATATAAATATTACGGCTATAGAAATTCCTGAAAAGCAACCCGATATTTAACAATTATGCTATGCTTATAGGGAGTTTGAATAGTACGAGAGTGTATTATTTATTTTATATGGTAGGTAGTTCATAGGATTGCCTGCTGTATATCTTTTGCTTTGTAATATTTTAAATTAACTCAATATTGTTGCCATAGAAAATATGGATTTTTTATTAAGGTATTTTGTAATTTTGAAAATTAGTTTAAAAAGGAGAAGTGAGATGAATGATAAAAGACATAAGATTAAAATATTCTGTCTGATTTCCTTAGTTTTAATTCTCATTTTCTCGATTTTCAGATTTCAAAATGTGATTACCACAATGATTTATGAAAATTATTCTGTACTTAATTTATACGTTGGGAAATTCTGGGCCAAAGCAATCATAATTTATATATGCTCATTTTTGTGTATATTAGTATGTGGGATTGTAGGAAGGCATAAAGATAAAAGATTAATGAATGTTGGAAGCCCATTTTCCGAAAGACATCCAAGACTAAATATAATTATTGGCCTGGCATTAGTAATAATTATAGGAACTACGTTTTTCTTAGCAATACATTATATGTTTCTGTATATTGGTCGTGGAATTAGTGAGTTAGTTGATTGGGTATCAGATATGGCTTCTAAAATGGAAGCAGTTGTAATTGTTGCCTTTATAACAGGAATGGTTTCTATAATAGGTGTAATTATTAGTTCAATTGTTGCTAAAATAATTGATTACAGAAAAAGCAGACAAGATTATTTAGCTAGAAAAAGAGAAGTTCCTTACGGGGAATTTGTTGAAATGATTTATAAGATTCAACAAAACATAAAAAATCCCGAAAGTTATACAGAAGAAAAGATGTTAGAAGATCTTTCTAAATTTTCAAAACAAATTACACTTTGGGGTTCATCTAAAGTTGTAAATAAATGGGTACAATTTAGAGAAAATGGAGCAAAGCCGAATGCAGGCACAGATAATCTGTTACTTATGGAAGAAATAATGAATGAAATGCGGAAAGATTTGGGATTAAAGAAAGTTAAAAAAGGTAACCTATTAGCCTTTTTCGTTAATGATATAAAAAAAGTTTTAAATTCGAAAAAGTAACGTATAACAAGAAGTAGCGGCAACATTTTGGCAACAAAAAATCAGCATGCCATAATAAATGATGTAATAGATTTTGTATTTAAGAATGGAAAATAGCGTTTCATATTATTGTGGGAAATTTCTTTTTCTATTCTGTATCTCTTTACTACTGGATGTGATTTATACCTTTTTCCCTGTGATATCGAATATGATAAATGGATATGATCTATTTACTGAAAGACTTGGAATATTTGAAGTCATAAATGCAATAAAGAAATTTTCTGTTATTTAAATAGGTGAGTACAATTTTTATGCCGTCGAAATTATTCCTGCGAATGTGGCGAATATAGTGACAAAAAGTAGCGAAAACGCTATTAAAAACACTGGAATTAATCTCCTGTGAGACGAGTTTGAGTAAAAATAATTTTACACAGATTATTTTATACAGCAAGTGATCTATAGGATTGCCTGCTGTATTTATTATAAATTAAATGAATTTATTACTGAAAAGTATGCAAAGGAAAGGAACAATTTATGAGAAATCCAATTGAAAACATAAGCCGTTTGCAAGCACAGCTGAATGTCTTGCAGTTGGAAAATCAAATATTAAAAAACATACTGGACAATTCGGGGATTTCTTATAAACAGGAACTAATGCGTTTACGGGCTGCAGAAGAACCATGTGATTTTGAGCCGGATCAGGGTGCGAGGATTTTGCACCCTGATGAAATCACAGACAGAATGGCAGTTATGTTTTATTCCAGATTTTGGGGAAGACAGGATGTTTACGCAAAAAGAAATGAGAAGAAGGATACAGGTGAAGCTGGCTATTACACGCAATGCTATAATTTTTGGAAAGAAGTATGTCCCAAGAGGCGCAGGCAAAAAATGCATTGCAAGGATTGCGCATATCAGGCATATATGCAATTGACCAAAGAAGATATTCTGGCGCATTTGCGTGGAAGGGCATCGAATGCTTCGGACGTGATTGGTGTATATCCATTGCTTACTAATGGTACTTGCAGATTCTTGGTATATGATTTTGACAATCATGAAAAAGGTGCGGAGAAAAAAGATTTTGCAAATGAGGATGAGGCATGGATGGAAGAAGTAGAGGCAATGCGTAAGATATGTCCTCTAAATGGTATAGATCCTCTCGTAGAGCGCTCCAGATCCGGGAGAGGAGCACATATATGGATTTTCTTTGATAAACCAATTTCGGCGGCATTAGTACGAAAATTTGGTACAGCATTGTTGAATAAAGGCGCAGAACAGGTAAATCTGAAATCGTTTAAATACTACGATAGAATGCTCCCGGCACAGGACATACTTCCGGAAGGCGGATTGGGTAATCTGATTGCTCTGCCATTACAGGGAAAAGCGTTAAAGAATGGAAATAGTGCTTTTATAGACAATAATTGGAATGCTTATCCCAATCAATGGGAGGTATTATGGAGCAAACCACGACTCTCAAAGGAATTTATTGAGACGAAAATAAGAGAATGGACGTCTGCCATAGAAGATATGGAAGCTACAGAGAGTGGTGAAGATAGAGAGAAGCCCTGGGAGAAAAATAAAAAATTTTCAGCTTATGACGTTGACGGCAGGATCAGTATAACATTATCAAATGGGATATTTGTTGACAGTACGAACCTGAAACCGGGCTTACAAAATAAGATTCGCAGAATGGCGGCAATAAGCAATCCAATTTACTATAAAAATCAGGCCATTGGAACTTCAAATTATGGTACTTCCCGTTGGATTTATTTGGGCCAGGATCATTTGAGTGGTTATATAGAAATACCACGCGGTTTGTACAGTACACTGATTGAAAACATGGAACAGGCAAAAATACCATATGAAATCGAAGATGAGCGGCAGGCAGGAAGAAATATAAGGGTTAATTTTAAGGGAGAATTGCGCGAAGAGCAGAAGCCGGCACTGAATGAAATGCTTAAGTTTGATAATGGTATATTGCATGCGGCTACAGCATTTGGAAAAACAGTAGTCTGCAGTGCAATGATAGCTGAGAAAAAAGTAAATACATTAATTATTCTGGAATCGTCATCATTGATGGAGCAATGGAAGGAGGCCCTGGAAAGGTTTTTGGATATAGATGAAGAATTACCAGAATACAGGACAAAAACCGGTAGAATACGAGTGCGAAAAGAAGTGATTGGCAGGCTTCAGGGAGCGCATGATTCTATGACAGGAATTATAGATATTGCAATGGCGGGCTCACTTTATAGAAAAGGCAAGTTTCATAAGTTGTTAAACCAATACGGGATGATTCTTGTGGACGAGTGCCACCATGCGGCCTCAGATACAATATTAAATGTCCTGAAGGAGGCGAAAGCAAAGTATGTATATGGTGTCACTGCAACCCCCAAAAGAGGCGATGGGCTTGAGAAAATTAATTATATGTTGCTTGGCCCCATACGATATAGCTATACGGCAAAAGAAAAAGCAAAATCTCAGGGAATAATTCATTTGGTTTATCCACGTTTTACCCGCGTGGTTGCCCCAAGAGGAATAATAGCAGAGAAAATGCATCCGAATGAGGCATATGATATGATTCATAATAATGATATGCGGGATGAGCAGATTTTGAGAGATATAAAGGAATGCGTGTCCGCAGGACGCACTCCGGTGGTGCTGTCCAGATATAAAGACCATTCAGAAAAATTGTTTGAGCGGATGCAGGGTTATGCAGATCATGTATTTCTAATGACAGGTAATAATTCAAAAAAAGAGCACAAGAAGATTTTGGAGCAACTATATCAGGCAGATGCAAGAGAATCAGTGATTCTTATTGCGACAGGCTCATTAATAGGAGAAGGATTTGACTATCCAAGATTGGATACCTTGTTTATGGCAACGCCGGTTTCATTTAGAAGTGTAGTAGAGCAATATGCAGGACGTTTAAATCGGGATTATGAAGGTAAAGAAGAGGTCATTGTATATGATTATGTAGACAGTCACATTCCTATGTTTGACAATATGTATGCGAAACGTCTGAAAGCATACAAACAGATTGGATATGAGGTATGTGACGGCCTGAAGCATGAAAAGCAAACAGCCAATGCTATTTTTGACAGTGAAAACTATTTAGAAATCTATAGAAGAGATTTATTGGAGGCAAACAAAAATATTGTTATTTCAAGTCCGGCGATTAGTGGGGCTAAAGTCTTCGAATTAATTGATTTATTGCGGGATAAACAAGTATCAGGAGTTGAAATTACAATTGTTACATGGGAACCGGATTCTTATGGTTTTGGCGATGCGGAATTCTGGATGCAGCTACATGAGGAAATGCGCCAGGCCGGCTTTTACATGAAAACGGTGGAGGACACATGTGAGCATTTTGCGATTATGGATCAGGAAATCGTATGGTACGGAAGTATGAACCTTTTGGCTAAGACAAGGATAGAGGATAATATGATGCGGGTTCAAAGCAAAAAAATTGCGGCAGAATTGATGGAGCTAACATTTGGAAAGGATTCACAATAAGATAATGCAGGTATAAATATGAATGTAATGATATAGAACGATTTTTCAAAATAATAATATAGGACGGCTTCTCAAAATAAGAGTTGTGGTGCGCGTCGGAAGAAGCTATAATAAAGAATAATACCATGCTGAAATGGCAAGCGTCGGGAGATGGAAAAATGGCATATGAAAAGCTGCTAAACGAGATTTATGCGGCAGTTTCCCTGAAATATCTGTGGCAGGATTATAAGCCGTCATTTGTGAAAAGCGAATCGCCGGATTGGATTAATGAAACGATGGAACTGGGGCTGGAAGTTAGTCAGGCGCTTCTTCCAGATGATGGACAGACGGAAAGCTTTATCGAACAATATCTGGGATGGAAAAAGGAGGAGCTTCCGGCTTCTGCGCTGGAGCGTTACGGGAATCGGCTTCACTTTTACAATGGCAGATTCTGGGCGATTTTACCGGAAGAAAATAAACAGCAGGATTATTTGTTTAAGGCGAAATACAGATTTGAGCAGAAGCTGGAAAAGCTGAATACAAATTATAAGCACAGGCGTTATAACGGACTGTATCTTTTTTTGCATCCGATGGAGGAAGACAGTATTGATGCGGAGCAGCTTTTTGTCTATATGCAGAACCGGCAGAAAAATGTGAATGTGCGGTTTGATTGGGTATTCTTAAATTGTGTGAAGGTGATTTATGTCTGCAATTATATAAAAAATGTAATAGAACCGATCATACTTCCTCCCAATGCCGAGAATTTTTTGAATACAGAGGCGGAAGCCTTGAGATACTGCGGAGAATGGAGCGACGGAGTGTCCCTGGATGATGTGATTGCCAATAGCAGGAGGGGGCAGGTGTTTCCATAGACGGAGGGATACCGCTTCGGGGAACGCTGATTCAGACCTTACATATCTATGTGCTGAACCGCTTGACAAAGAATAAAAGGAAGTGAGATTATGTGTCAGAATAAAAAACGGAGCAACGATGCATGGCTCCATGCAAAGCCAGTACAGTAAGCGACATTTGCATGGAGGAATGATACGTCGCTGAGAGGATATTGCTGGCTTTGCTGCTTGACTTTATTCATCAAGGAGGAAGCCTGCATGAAATATATCAATGCAAATGCGATTCTCCCTGAGATGTTGGTGGAGGAGCTGCAAAAGTATGTTCAGGCAGGTTATATCTACGTTCCTGCTAAAGACGAACAGCGTAAATCCTGGGGAGAATTGTCTGGTTACCGAAGAGAGCTCAGCCAGCGGAATGATGATATTATTGATAAATATCAGAAGGGTGTTTCGATGGAGACGCTTGCTGAAGAATACTGTCTTTCGGTTTATGCCATAAGAAAAGTAATATATCAAAAGTAATTGCGGAGGGCTGTCCAAATGGGCAGCTCTCTTTTGGTCTACAGAACACTTCTGTACTGTTTGGTGTATTGAGAAAGATTTTTTACAGGGATACAATTTGAAATATAGTATTGGTACACCGGCGCTGCCGTCAGATGACAGGAGGTAGATAAAAATGGCGAATGCAAAGAAAATTTATCCAAGAGCGGGAGATACCCAAACGGTTTATCTGAAAAATGTGATTACCCGGCCGGGCATAGAGGTTGGAGATTATACGATGTATAATGATTTTGTCAAGGATCCTGTGAAATTTGAGCAAAATAATGTGCTGTATCAGTATCCGGTCAATCATGACAGACTTGTAATCGGAAAATTTTGTTCGATTGCCTGCGGAGCAAAATTTCTTTTCAACAGTGCAAATCATGCGATGACGTCTCTGTCCACCTATCCGTTTCCGCTGTTTTTCGAGGAATGGGGCCTTGAGAAAAAGAAGGTTGCGGAGGCATGGGATAATAAGGGAGATATTGTGATTGGCAGCGATGTCTGGATTGGCTATGAAGCGGTGATTTTGGCAGGCGTTACGATTGGAGACGGAGCAATCATCGGCGCCCGCGCCGTTGTCACGAAGGACGTACCGCCCTATACGATTGTAGGCGGAGTACCGGCAAGGCCAATTAGAAAACGGTTTGATGACGCAACCGTCGCGCGTCTGCTCAGACTGAAATGGTGGGATTGGCCGGAAGAAAAAATAGCCCGGAGCATTCAGGCAATAAAAGCAGGACATATAGAACAGTTAAGCGATTGAGATATTCGGGAACGGCAAATAAAAAAATTCAGATGTCCGGGAATGATGAAAAAAAGACTGGGGTGTTCAGGAATGACAATTAAAAAAGAGATTGGAGTGTTCGAAAATGGCGGTCGTAAAGGAAGAAACTAACATTAACGGGATTCCTGCAATCATCTGGGGATCGCCCTCTCATAAGGTGTATTTGTATATTCATGGGCAGGGCGGAAATAAGGAAGAAGCGCATAACATAGCCGGGATTGTCTGCGGGCATGGCTATCAAATATTAAGCATTGATTTACCAGGGCATGGAAGCAGGGAAAGAGAAATAGATTTCTTTGATCCCTGGCATATCGTACCGGAGCTGACCGGGATAATGGAGGCTGCAAAGAAGCGTTGGGAGAGTATTTCCCTGTTTGCAAGCAGCATAGGAGCGTGGTTCAGCATGCTGAGTTTTTGCGATGAGAGATTGGAAAGCTGCCTTTTTGTTTCACCTGTTCTTGATATGAAGCGGCTTATGCTGAAAATGATGGGCTGGGCCAATGTTTCGGAGCAGCAATTAAAGGAAGAGCTTATGATACCGACGGCATTTGGTCAGACGCTTTCCTGGGAATATTGGGAATACGTATTATCTCATCCGATTGCGAGGTGGAGGGCTCCCACTAAAATCTTATATGGGGAGGAGGATCACCTGATTGACCGTGATGTGGTTGAATATTTTTCGCAAAAATTTCATTGCAAACTTGAGATAATGGAAAACGGTCAGCATTGGTTCCATACCAAGGAACAGATAAACGTTCTGCAATGGTGGGTTAATAAAAATATTTTTTAAACTGTCTCATTGCATAGAGGTAAAAAAGTGTATATTCTTAGATCAGGAGGTGGCGGATATGGCTAATGAGGAAAAGAAGGATTTTAATGCGATGCTGCATGATAATAAGGATATGCCGAAATTCCAGATAATCACGGATACAAAGAGTATTGAGAAATATGGCGGCAGCAGGATGTATTTTGCACCGCCCATGGCCTATGATGAAGTGATGAAAAAAGTTCCTTACGGCAAATTGATTACGGTTGGAAGGATTAGAGAGCTTTTTGCAAAGGAAAATGGGGCAGATTTTACGGAGCCGATAACGGCCGGGATTTTTGTATCCATTGCTGCATGGGCAAGCCACCAAAGGCCGGATGATAAAACGCCTTACTGGAGAACGCTCAAAGCAAATGGCGAGTTGAACGAAAAGTATCCTGGCGGTATTGAGGCACAAAAAGAAAGGCTGGAGGCAGAGGGGCATATCATTATCCAAAAAGGAAGAAAAAACATCAGGTATTACGTAAAAAACTATGAAGATTTTCTTTTCGAAATAGATTGATACGTACCGGGCATACCATTTGCGATGTGACGTGAATGATATCGCTTGCAGGGTGAACTGCTCCTTATCGGCTTCGATTGTGATTTGCATGCTGCGCCGGCATTTTAAAAATCAGATGGCGGTTGTGATTAGCTGCAATAGGGCAGCCGTTTTTTAAGAGGAACAGAGAAAAGGTGCAATTGTATTCTATTTTTGAGGATGATATAATCAAATTCATAATTAGAATTTGCGGAGGGAATACTGTAATGAATAAAATTACCTGCATATGTCTGGGCGTAAAAAGCATGGAGGAGGCAATAAAGTTTTACCGGGACGGCCTGGGCTATAAGACGGACTGCCAGGAGGATAATCCGCCGGTCTGCTTTTTTGATACTCCGGGAACGAAATTTGAATTATATCCGCTGGATTTGCTGGCAAAGGATATAAGTGAGGACAATCCGCCCAGAATCGGGGATGGATTTGGAGGTATTACCTTAGCGTACAATGTGGAAAACAGGGAAGATGTTGATAAAATTATTGCATTAGTTCGGAGCGCGGGCGGAACTGTTGTAAAGGAGCCTCAGGAGGTATTCTGGGGCGGCTATCATGCATATTTCGCGGATTTGGATGGATACTACTGGGAAGTTGCATGGGGGCCGGATTTTAAATATGACGAGGATGGCCTGCTGCAGTTTTGAGAGCCGGAATACAAAAGCCTGCGGTAAAATGGGCCGGTCAATATTTCGGATTGGCGCATAAAAAGGATGGAGCAGTAAACGGATCCGTATTGAATTAAGCGTCAGAATTACATGGTGAACTCAGTATCGGAATTATGATGTTTGCCAGTGAATCGTATTTATGATATAATTTCTACGGAAGGTTTAACTGAGATTCAGAATAATGATATAAGGATCCGTGAGGACTTTGATATATTTCGGCATTAAAGCACGGTATGAGGAACTTCTCATCTTTATTCTGGTAGGTGACTATCCTAGTAAACAGAATATCAGGATTAATTATGGAGGTGTCAAATGGCCCAGAAAAAAGTAAACAAAACTACAGGTACGAAAAAGGCTCCGGCGAAAACAGACGCGAAGAAGGCCCCGGCAGAGGTAGCGTCAGTAAGCCCGGCTGTTGACGAAGCAAAAGCAGATAAAGCAGAGGAAACGAAGAAAGAATCTGCGGAAGCGGCAAAAGCTGTTAAAACAGAGGAAAAGGCTGCAGAAGCAGCAAAGACCGTTAAAGCAGAGAAAGAAGCTGCAAAAGCAGCAAAGACCGTTGAAGCAGAGGAAAAGACTGCAGAAGCAGCTGAGCCAGAGGTGAAAGCAGAAGAAAAGAAAGCGCAGGCTTCTGAAGAGACAAAAGCACCGGTGAAAAAGGCTGCAAAGGAAGCGAAAGCGAAGACAACGAGAGCAAAGGCATCTAAGGCGGTCAAGGCAGAAGAAGCTGGGACAGAAAAAACTGAGACAGAAAAAGAAAAGACCGAGGAGCCTGAAGCCAAGGAAGTGAAGACTGCCAAACCGAAGAGAACAAGGGCTGCAAAGACAACCAAGGCTGAAGAAACTAAGGCTAAGGCAGCAAAAAAAGCCAAAGCAGAGGAAGCCGAGGCTAAGGCAGCAAAAGAAGCCAAGGCAGAGGAAGCTGAGGCTAAGGATGTGAAGGAAGCCAAAGCAGAAGAGCCGGAAACTGAGGCATTGAAAGCAGCTGTAGCAGAAGCGGCGGCGGAAGCACCACAGGCAGAAGCTGTCCAGGAGGCTCCGGTAGAGGAAAAAGTTCAGACAGAGGAGGCTCCGGCAGAGGAAGAGGTTCAGGCGGAGGAAGCTCAGACAGAGGAAGCTGTCCAGGAGGCTGTAGAAGAGCCGAAATATGAGGTATATATGACCCCGAGAAGAAGCGTTGCATTTATCGGCTCCGAATGCTATCCGTTTGTAAAGACCGGCGGGCTGGGCGACGTTATGTATGCGCTTCCGAAGGCGTTGGTAAAACAGAACTGTGATGTAAAAGTAATTCTTCCGCGGTACAAATGCATCCCCTGGGAGTATCAGGAAAAAATGATATACCGGGGTTCCTTTGAGATGGATTTGTGTGCGGACGGAAAATCCTTTTATGTAGGGATTATGGAATACGTCTGGGACGGCGTGGTATATGACTTTATTGACAATGAAGAATTTTTCAGCAATGGCAATCCATACACCAATCTGGTGGATGATATTCCGAAATACTGCTATTTTGCCAAGGCTGCGTTGGCGGCGCTGAATTACATGGACTGGATTCCTGATATTATTCATTGCCATGACTGGCAGGCAGCGCTGGTTCCGGTGTATTTGAGGACCATGTTTGAAAATACAAAGATTGCTTCTGCAAGGACGATTCTGACGATTCATAATCTGCGGTTCCAGGGAATTTACAATATTCCGACGGTCCGCTATTGGTCAGGTCTGCCGGATTACGTATTTAATAAGGATGCATTAAAGGTAGGATACGAGGACGCGAATATGCTGAAGGGCGGCCTGACGTATTCCAATATCATCACCACGGTCAGCAACACGTATGCGGGTGAGATTCAGACTGACTACTACGGAGAAGGACTGGATGCTCATTTAAGATATCATTCCGGCAAATTAAGAGGTATCGTAAACGGTATTGACTATGATATCTGGAATACGTATACGGATTCCAGATTGTTTGCAAATTATGATATTACAAATGTATTGGACAAGAAAAGGGAAAATAAGCGCAATTTGCAGGAGGAATTGGGACTGGTGCAGGACGATGGCAAATTTGTCATCGGATTGATTTCCAGACTGACAGATCAGAAGGGACTGGATCTGGTCAATTCTATTATTCCGCAGATTATGGACGAGCATACGCAGATCGTCGTGCTGGGCACCGGCGAGCCTGTTTATGAGGATTCCTTCAGGTACTATGAAAACGCATACAAAGGAAATGTCTGCTCGAATATCATGTATGACGAAACGAGGGCGCATAAGATCTATGCAGGTGCGGACGCCCTGCTGGTTCCGTCGCAGTTTGAGCCCTGCGGCCTGACGCAGCTGATTGCAATGCATTATGGTACGGTGCCCATCGTCCGTGAGACCGGAGGACTGAAGGATACGGTAGAGCCGTACAATATGTATTCCAATACAGGAAATGGATTTACCTTTGACCGTTATGACGCCGGCTTATTGCTGGATGCGATCAACAGGGCGAAGACTCTGTATTTCACGAACCGCTGGTGCTGGGATGAAATGGTTCAGAGGGATATGGACAAAAACCTTTCCTGGGACAATTCGGCGAAGCAGTATAAGGACCTGTATTTAGAGCTAACCTGGTAAAGACAATGCAAATTAGCGGGATGACGTCTCGCAGGGGTATCATTTTACCGGATATAAAATATTTTTATTGATATTTATGAGGATGAAAAGGGAACCCGAATCAGACAATGTGTATGAAATGGCATGGTTGGATTCGGGCCCTTTTTGTGTAAAAGAAAGACCTCGCAGGATTGTTATAAAATTTGAGAGATTTCTGATAGAAATACACTGAAAAGTGCGGTATTATTATATTGCATTGCGAAAACGAATATAAGGAGATATTGTTATGCTCGCGGATTATCATGTACATACAGAATACAGCGACGATTCTGTCTATCCGATGGAAGCTGTGATCAGAGACGCGATTCGTCTTGGACTGGATGAGATTTGTATTACGGATCATGTGGATTACGGCATAAAGGTGGACTGGGACAGCGGACAGGAAATCCGTTACCGTCATGGAGAGCCGTTTGCCAACGTGGATTATCCCCGCTATGCGGAACAGATCAAACGGCTGCAGAACCTGTATGGCGATAAGCTTGTTATAAAAATGGGGCTGGAGTTCGGTGTGCAGACCCACACGATTCCGCAATACGAAGCGCTGTTTCACCGTTATCCCTTTGACTTTATCATTCTTTCCATCCATCAGGTGGAGGATAAGGAATTTTGGACGCAGGATTTCCAGCAGGGGCGGACACAGCAGGAATACAACGAGCGTTATTATGAAGAAATGCTGCGCGTAGTCAGGGACTACAAGGATTACAGTGTACTCGGGCACATGGATTTAATCAAACGATACGATAAAGCCGGCCTGTATCCGTTTGATAAGGTCAAACCTGTCATTGCCGAGATCCTGAAAATGGTCATTGCGGATGGAAAAGGCATTGAGGTGAACACCTCCTGGCACCGTTATGGACTGACGGACTCCATGCCGTCTGCGGAGCTGCTGAAATTGTATAAGGATCTGGGCGGCAGTATTGTCACGATTGGGACGGACAGCCACGCGCCGGCACATCTGGGAACGTATATCGGGGAAGCAAAAGGCCTGCTGAAGGATCTCGGTTTCCGGTATTTTTGCACCTACGAAGGGATGCAGCCGATTTTCCACCTTTTATGAAGCGCTTTTCCATTTACAAGGAGGTACAAAATGATCAGAATGAAAGACAGACTGCACACGGGCGAGCTCTACCTGCCTGGTGATGAGGAAATTATGGAGGATCAGACCAGGCGGCTTGACCGGCTCTATGAGTTTAATATGACCCGCCCTACGGAAGGAGCAAAGCGCAGCGCCATGCTGAAGGAAATGTTTGCTGAGATTGGCGAAGGGTGCTATATTGAGCCGCCGCTTCACGCTAATTTTGGCGGGGCCCATGTACATTTTGGCAGGAATGTGTATGCCAACTTTAACCTGACGATGGTGGACGATACTCATATCTACGTTGGGGATTTTACGATGTTCGGCCCGAATGTGACCCTTGCAACGGGGGGCCATCCTATTTTGCCGGAGCTGCGCCGGCAGGGTTACCAGTATAATATGCCGATTCGGATCGGCAAGAACTGCTGGCTGGGCGCAGGCGTGATTGTAATGCCGGGGATTACCATTGGGGACAATACGGTCATTGGAGCCGGAAGTGTTGTGACAAAGGATATTCCCTCAAATGTGGTGGCAGTCGGCAACCCGTGCCGGGTTCTGCGTGAAATCAACGAGCATGACAAAGAGTATTATTTTAAAGACAGGAAAATCGACTACAGCTCATTAAAATAACATTTTGGTAAGGGGGGATCGCAGAATATGCGCCCCCTGTTTTTATCGGGAACCGAGCTGCCAGAACGCAACCGCGCTGGCGGCCGCCACATTCAGAGAATCCACCCCATGGGACATGGGAATGCGCACAGTGTAATCGCAGTCAGCGATTGTACGGGGAGACAGGCCGTCTCCCTCCGTCCCAAGAATGATGGCCAGCTTTTTCTCAGCCCGGAGCCGGGGATCGTCTATGCGGACGGATTGCTCGCTTAATGCCATGGCGGCAGTTTTAAAGCCCAGTCTCTGCAGAAAGCTCACGCCGGGCTGCGGCCACTGTGAGGCTTCATCTCCCTCGCGGCCAAGATACGTCCAGGGAATCTGGAAGACCGTTCCCATGCTGACTCTAGTGGCCCGGCGGTACAGAGGGTTGCTGCAGGCCGGAGTCAGCAGCACCGCGTCTATGTTCAGCGCGGCTGCGGAGCGGAAGATGGCGCCGACATTTGTAGGATTTACGATATTTTCCAAAACAGCGATCCGGCGGGCGCCGCTGCAGATCTCGGCGGCCTGGGGCAGGCGTGGGCGTCGCATGGCGCACAGCACACCCCGGGTCATCGGAAATCCGGTCAGCTGTTTCAGTACTTCATGGCCGGCGGTATAGACAGGAACGTCCTGACAGCGGGCGATGATTTCCCGGGCCTCCCCTTCGATGTGCTTTCGTTCCAGCAAAAGAGAGACAGGGACGAAGCCTGCGTCAAGGGCGCGTTCCACCACCTTGGGGCTTTCTGCGATGAAAAGCCCTTTTTCCGGTTCGTGGCGGTTAAGAAGCTGCGTTTCTGTGAAGCGGGCATACACATCCAGCTCCGGCGCTGCAAAATCAGTGATTTCAATGATGTTTGACATAAGTATCTCCTATTTTTTGATAATGTAATAATTCCCGGACAGGATGTCGGCCAAAAGCTCAGCAAGCTGCTTGGCAGGAATCGGGTCGGGATCCTTGAACCAGTATATGACGGTGTGGGCGATCGCCCCAGTGAGGAAGGACGTTCCGTATTTATACGGATGGGCGCTGGCCTCCGGGTTCATCTGCTCGGCGAAAATTTCGATTGCGGAGGCAAGCTCGCGCTCCAGCAGATGCTCCAGATTCTGCGAAATGATCTGATGGATAGTCCTGCGGTTGCTGTGGAACGTGTGAATGAGCTGCTCCGTAATGTCGGACAGCAGAAGCGGCGATTTTGTTTTCAGGCCCTCCATCATTTCCAGATAGCATTGCTGGATGCAAAAGACGATAATATCATCCTTCGTTTCGAAAAAATTATAGAAGGTCTGGCGGGACAGATCCGCCTTCTGGCAAATATCCTTTACCGTTATTTTCGAGTAGGGCTTTGATTCCATCAGGTCGAGAAGCGCGTTCACCAGCCACTCCTGGGAATTCAAAGCTGTGGGATTCTTTCCTTCATACATTGCATGACTCTCCATTTCCGTATCGTTTGCCGGGAATGCCGGCATATCCATGAATTAGTATCGTTTGCCGGGAACGCCGGCATATCCATGAATTAGTATCGTTTGTCTCGGGAACATTGACATTTCCTGCATTTTGTATAACTTGCTCCGGGTTCATTGACATTTGTAAAAGCTGTTTGTATTATATAACAAACATTGACATATGTCAAAATGAAAAGGAGATATACGTATGAATCCGATCGTAAAGCTTATGTGGAAGGTTACAGGAAGAACAGAATTGAAAATAGACGCTGATAAATGTGTGGGCTGCGGAAAGTGTGCGAAGACATGCCATCACAATGCAGTGGAAAAAACAGCAGAACGCCGTTATGCGATTCAGGTGGACCGCTGCGTCAGATGCTATCACTGCAAGGAAAATTGTCCGAAGCAGGCGATTGTGAGCAAATAGCAGAAGGTACGTGCAGAAAATAGCAGAAAAAGCAGAAAATAACAGAAAAAGCATAAAATACTAGAAAAAATAGCAGAATATATCAGAAAAAATGTATTGACAAGCCGTGTGGATTTCAATATAATTGAACAAAGGTTCAATATTGGAGGCGAAAATGGCACAGGTACTTAAGGACGAGATAAGGGAAGGAATACGAAAAGCGGCGCTGGAAGAATTTTCTGAAAAGGGATACCAGTCGGCGGCTATGCGCGGTATTGCAAAGAAGGCCGGGGTTCCAGCGGGGCTGATTTATACCTATTATAAGAACAAGGAGGCGCTTTTTGATGCCGTTCTTTCTCCAGTTCTGTACGACTGGGAGCGGGTCATGGCATCGCAGGATGACGGGGAGCCGAAGGCTTCGCACACGGGGAATACGGTATACGGGCTCAGCAGGGCGGAGGAGGAATGTCTGCTGAATCTGTTCGATCACCGCCAGGAGTTTATTCTTTTGATGGACAAAAGCGGGGGCACGAGGTACGGGCAGGAGAAGGACCGCATGATCCGGTATATCGGGGAGCATCTGGAAAAGCACCGGAGGGATCAGACGGCGGATGAACTTCTGGTACACATTATCGCGAACAACTTTGTGGATGGGCTGCTGCAGATCATGTATCACTATAAAGGAAAGGAATGGGCAGTTATGATGCTGCATAAATTGTCAAAAATGTACTTGTCAGGAATCGGTTTATGAAGACCGGTTCCTTTTTTTATCGAACAATATTAAACTTTTGTTCATTTTTGAAAGGAGAGATTTTTATGATGTCACTGTTGGTCAAATTATTTGTCAGGAACTATGAAAATGTTTCTGACCCCAGAGTAAAAAAAGCTTATGCCGCGCTGTCAGGTATTACCGGCATTGTGCTGAACATGGTATTATGTACGGCAAAGCTTGTCATCGGGTTTTTCTGCCATTCTGTCGCCGTCACGGCGGATGGCTTTAACAATCTGTCGGATGCGGGAACCTCTCTTATTTCGCTGCTGGGCTTTAAGATAGCCGGATACGGGGGAGGAAGCATGCATCCCTTCGGGCATGGGCGCTTCGAATGGGTTATGGGAATTTTTACGTCCGCTGCCGTTTTTCTCATGGGGATAAAGCTGGCCGGGACCTCGGCGGCGGCCATAGCAAATCCTTCGAGGACGCTGTTTGACGGAACGGTGGCGGCGGTGCTGTTGCTGTCTGTCGCCGTGAAGCTCTACATGTATTTTTACAATAAACGGTTTGCGGAAGTTACCGGGTCAGAAACGTTGAAGGCGGCTGCCGCAGACTGCATCAGCGACTCAGTGGCTACGGCCGCCGTTTTCCTCTCTGCGGTCATCGGCTGTAGCACAGGGCTGGCGGTGGACGGGTACTGTGGTGCTCTGGTGTCGGTGTTTATTATGTTTAACGGGGTGAAAAGCCTGTGGGAGGTTCTGGGACGGATCATGGGAAAGGCGGCGGATCAGGATACCGTGGAACAGATTCTGCAGAGGGTCAGGGCCCACAGAGAGATCGCCGGGGTTCAGGATCTAATGCTGCACGACTACGGCTTTGGGTATTTTGCGGTTTCCATGCGGGCGGAGGGATACCGGAAGGACAGTGGGAAGCTTTCTGCTGCGGTCAGCGATATTGCATACGAGCTGTACCGGCAGTTCCGATGTGACTGCTGCATACAGATCGACTATCTTCTGAAGGACAAGGCTCTGGAGAAAACGCTTACAGAAAAAATATATGACGCCGCAGGCAGGTACAGCGAGGATATACAGATTTGTCAATTCCGGCTGCTGGAAGACGGGGAACACATTACCGCGGCCTTTGAGCTGCTTTATCCCACGGGGCAGAAGAAGCACGAGGCGGAGCTGTGCCGGGACATTACACAGAGCATTGAAGCGGAGGATCCGAGATACCGGGTCATGATAAAAAGCGTGATCCGGCGGCCTCATTTCCGGTTCCGTGCGGATTTTTGATAAAATACTTGACTGTAAACCTTGTTTATACCGTATGATATGCCAAAATAAAGCTGCTTTCCGATGAAAATCAAACAGCCGGAGGAGCGGCGGGACAGGGAGGCAGGAATATGACAATAAAGGAAGTGGAAGAGCAGACGGGACTGGCGCGCTCCAACATACGTTTTTATGAGAAGGAAAGGCTGGTCGAACCGGCGCGGAATGAGGCGAACGGGTACAGAGATTATTCGGAAAAGGATATAGAGGATATTAAAAAAATTGCATATCTGCGGACGCTGGGAATCACGATCGACGATATACGCAGTATCATATCGGGAAGCCTGCTTTCCTACAGGCAGCTTCCGCCTCAAATCCCGATTCAGTGGAGTGAGGGAGAGGCCAGCTCCCTGATAAATAAAAGCTTTATCTTTGTTTATCCGGTACTCTGCATTGCGGTCCACTTATGGCTGAAGCCGTGCATCCGGGCAAAATTGGGGACGGGAAGCCCGTACAATTCCCTTATTACAGAATATTTGACGAATTATATCTGTTTTGTGTCCCTGTCGGTGGAGGTGTTTACGATCTTGTTTGTTCATGGCGTGATGAAAAATGTCGTGGCTGTTTTGCTTGTGGATACGTT
>JAUNGD010000072.1 GCA_030524705.1 Lachnospiraceae bacterium
ATATGTCCTCCTGTACTTAGGCTCTCTGCCAATTTCTTTTATTTGCTTTTTTAATAGAACGCACTACGAATCCATCGCTGGATGTATTCTCGGATGCTGCGATAGCTGCTGTGATAACAGCCACCAGCTCAAGATCATCTGTCAGATCTTCCTCCTCTGCCGGAGCCGGGGCTGCCACTGGAGCCGGGGCCGGGGCTGCTGCCGGAGCGCTGCTCTTTGTCTTCTTCTCGATCATATCCGGGATAATATGAAGTCTTCCGATCAGCCAGCTCAGGAACAGAAGAGTAAGGAATACGATAGCAAGTCCCATGATCGTATTCATACCTGCCCGCTGCATCAGAATGCTCATCGGATAATCAACATCCCAGCTCATGGAAGCCGTCTGAGTATCTGGATTTACGCTGTAAACAACAGTAACCTCTATATTGTCACTAATCTTTTCATATTTTGCATGACCGGTAATCTCGGTACCCTCTGCATTCAGCTCAGCGTCTGTCACCTCGACAAATGCGCCCAGCTCCTCCTTCACGGATTTCCAGTTCGCCGCAATAGCCGCGCCTGTCGCATCCTTGCCGTCGATCAGCTCATCAATCTGGTCGTCGGTCCATGCAGAAATCTGAACCAGCTGAGATTCCAGAAGTCCCTTAATAGCATCCTCCTGAGAAACGGCCGCTGTATCCGCTGCCGCATCGTCGCCTGTCTCGGACGCCAGTTCTGACTCTTCCTCCTCCATAGCTGCTTCTGCCGGTGCTTCGGTCACTGCCTCTGTTACCTGCTCCGTAGTCTCTGTCTCTGCTTCTGCCGCATATACGCCCATGGAAAAAGCAGACACGGTAAGTCCTGCCGCAAGTAATACTGCACTTAATCTACGCTTCATGTGATTCACCTCGCTTAAACTGTTCCGTGCTTTTTGGACGGGCGATCATCTCTCTTCGTGAATAACATCTCGAAAGCACCGATTACGTATTTTCTTGTATCCTCAGCTTCAATAATGTTATCTACATAACCTCTCTTGGCTGCTGCCACCGCACTTGACTGAAGTGCTGCGTACTCCGCCGCCTTCTCGTTGATTACTTTTACATCCTCGTTTGCATACATGATCTTGGCTGCAAGCTGTGCATCCATCATACCGATCTGAGCCTGGCTCCATGCAAATGTCACATCTGCACCGATCGCCTTGCTGTTCATTGCTACGTATGCGCTGCCGAAAGCCTTTCCGATGATGACATTTACCTTCGGAACGGTTGCGTTTGCAAATGCATAGGTCAGCTTAGCCGCCGCCTTTGCGATTCTCTTCTCAGAGCATTTCGCTGCCTTGAAGCCTGCAACGTTGGTCAGAGAAAGTACCGGAATCTCAAAAGCGTCACAGAATGTAACGAACTCTGCTGCCTTTGTAGCGCCAAGGGCACTGAGAACGCAGTCGAAGGACTTCTCCAGTGTGCCGTCCTCGCCGTATACCTCTGTGCGGTTCGCAACAACGCCCACTGTCGTACCGTTCAGGCGGATAAAGCCTGTCACCATTTCCGGTGCGAAAGCAGCCTTTACTTCTACGAAGTTGTTGTCGTCAGCGATGTTGGAAAGAAGAATTGTCGTATCGCCTGCCGCGTTTGCAAGGTCTGCGCTTACGCGGTTCAGGTCATCCGTACACTCTTCATAAGACAGATCGTCCTCGTTGTTTGCCGGAAGCATACATACCAGCTCACGGATCTGAGTCATGATCTCATCCTCTGTGCCGACGAAATCTACAAGACCAACCTCTTCGCTCTGGAATGCAGCGGAGGATGTGTCACATTTTTCTTTGCTGTTGCCGTCAAGAGCGTTCGGAGAGTTCACAAACAGTTCCGCCTTCTTGCCTTCCATGAATGTGAAATCTGTAAGTGCCGGTACGAGAGCCAGTCCGCCGCCGCATCTGCCGAAAATGGCAGTGATCTGTGGAACTACTCCTGATGCCATCGTCTGCTTCAGATAAATCTCGCCAAATGCATTCAATGCATCTGTAGCCTCCTGAAGTCTCAATCCTGCACAGTCCAGTAAACCGATCACCGGTGCGCCCATCTTAAGCGCCATATCGTAAATTCCTGCAATCTTCTTTGCATGCATTTCACCAATGGTACCGCCAAGTACGGATGCATCCTGGCTGTATACGTATACCAGATGTCCGTCAATCACACCGTAACCCGTAACTACGCCGTCTCCCGGTGTCTCTGTCTGCTGCATGTTGAAATCAGTACTTCTGGCAGTTACATATCCGCCGATTTCAACAAAACTGTTCTCATCAAGTAAAGAGACAATTCTTTTACTTGCTAAGCTTTGTGCTGTATTACTCATTCTTCAGCCCTCCATTGCTATATTAATAGTGTTAACCAATTTCTGCCGAGTATATAGTATCGTGTTTGACAGAAAATTGCAAGCTTTTTCGTCACAAATTTCACATATGGGAGCATATATAGAATGTACTTTTCCGATAATGAAAAATAGCTTTTTTTCCCAAATTTTATAGGGCAGGAGGCCCTGAAAACCATTTACTGCATAAACTTTTCAAAGCAAAAATAATCCGATTACTTTCCAGAAATAAAAATCAAAATTCCTGACGTAGACGTTTTCCGCCGCAATTACCGGATTCACAGCGTACTCTGCTCCTCCCACCAGATACTTCACGCAGCCTACCTTCTGTCCTTTTTTGACAGGCGCTTCCAGAGACGGTTCCAGCTCTATCCTTGTCTCAATCTGTTCATCTTCTTTCATGAGAAGCTGAAAACTGTCCGTATGTACTGCCACCTCAGTAGAAACAGCTTCCTGTCTCCCATTGATCACCCGTATCGGCTCCGTGTCCAGGTCAGTCGTGATAATCTCCCGCTTTTCAAAATTTTCAATGCCATAATTCATCAGTTTTTTCGTATCCACCCATTTATAGCCTTTATGATTCGGCCATCCACAGGCAAGAAGAGAAACGATCAACAGTTTTCCGTCCCTCTCAAGCGCACCCACATAGCAATATCCGGCTTTTCCAGTGAACCCGGTTTTTCCGGAAAGAGCCCCGTCCATGATAGAGAGAAACGCATTGTGATTTGTACAGCTGTAGCTTCTGGTTCCTTTGATATTGCTGAAGGTGTAAGAATTTGTCCGGGTCACCTCCAGAAACTCTTCCGTCTTCGGAGACTGTGTCAGGCAGTACCGCATGACCAGTGCAAGCTCCCGGGCCGTTGTGTGATGGGCAGCCGTATTATCCTGAGCATCCAGACCGTTGGGCGTAATATAATAAGTATGCCCGCATCCGATTTCTCTGGCCTTCCGGTTCATTTTTTCTGCAAAGGCCTCGACGCTCCCACTGACATTCTCGGCGATACATACTGCCGTATCATTATGGGACTCCAGCATCAGAGAATACAGCAGATCCCTCAGATAAAACGTATCATCCTTTACCATGCCGAGTTTTACCTGGGGCTGGGCAGCCGCGTTTCCCGACACCGTGCAGACTGTATCCCCGCTTTTCTCCTCCAGAGCTACAATGCACGTCATAATTTTTGTAGTACTTGCCATGGGAAGCTCTGTGTCAGCTTCTTTTCCATAAAGAATACGCCCGCTGTCACCGTCCATCAAAACGGCACTGCGGGCGTACAGACCCAGGCTGTCCTCTTCTGCCCCTGTCTTCAGCGGCACCAGACACAAACACAGACTAACCGCTGTCCACAGTTTATATTTCCGAATGCTATTCCACATAAGAAGAAAAACCTCCCTTGCAAACATAAATGGTTCTTCTTCATCTTTATGAGACAAACCGGCCGAACATGCATAATATTACCCCACAGAGTTCCTTCTGTTCCGGGAAACCTGCGGGGTATTTCATTACACATCCTACACATCCAGCTTCATCTGGATCTCCTCTTCTGCCTCAGCCTTAAAATCTTCTATCTGCACAGGGTTAAGCGCAGGGAGATCCTCCAGCGAATTGACACCAAAGTGACGCAGAAACGCTTCCGTCGTCCCAAAAAGAATGGGGCGGCCCGGTGCATCCAGCCTGCCCAGCTCTGTGACAAGCCCGTATTCTACCAGCCTGTTTACCGCATGGTCACACTTGACGCCGCGGATCTTTTCGATTTCCAGCTTCGTAATGGGCTGTTTATACGCAATAATGGAAAGGGTCTCCATTACCACATCACTGAGAACAATTTTCTGCGGCTGCTTCGCCACCCGGATCAGATATTCATACAATTCGCTTTTTGTGCACAGCTGAAAGGAATCCTCCAGCTCTATGATCTGAATTCCCCGGTCTTCTTCTCTGTATCGTTCCATCATATGGTATATGATTTTTTTCGTTGTCTCTTTATCCTGTTCAATCGCTTTTGCGATCTTTTCCGTCTCTACCGAATCCCCCACCGCAAAAAGAATCGCCTCTATCGCGGCCTCTGCTTTTCTCCTGTCCACTTCAGTCTCTCCGTTCCAAACTCGTTTCGTGTCAATCATAATCTCCGGCGAGTTCACCCATCTCGCCCTCTTTTCCGGTATACCGGATCTGAATATCTGAAAATGTTTCCGGCTGCTCCACGAGAACCTTGCCCTCCTTCATAAGCTCCAGCAGGGTCAGGAACGTGACGATCCTGTACATTTTTCCTCTGCGCAGAGACAGTATCTCCCTGAACATGCAATTTCTGTGTTCCACAATGTAACGCTCCACAAAATGCATCGTCTCACTCAGATCAATCTCTTCCTTCCGGATATTTCCGAAGCTGCTTCTCACACGGTCAACCCGGTCATCCTGGCGTTTCAGCGTATCCCGGAACAGATGATACAGCCTTTGGATCGTTACTCCATTCAGCAGTTCGTCAATATCAACCGGCTCACGATAGGCCTGCACTTCGTCCGGGATCGTCGGCCCTTTAAAAAGATGACAGGCTGCATCCTCCTGACGTTCCCGGAGTTCATAAGACATATACTTGTACATCTTATACTCCAGAAGTTTCTGAACCAGCTCTTCCCTTGGGTCAATTTCTTCCCCTTCTTCTGTGACCTCCGGTGGCAGGAGCATCCGGGACTTAATATCCAGCAGTGTAGCCGCCATAACGAGGAACTCGCTCATGACATCAAGACTTTCCTTCTGCATCTGCTCAATATAATCCATATACTGCTTTGTAATCTCCACAATAGGAATGTCATAAATATTTATTTTGTTCTTTTCAATCAGATGCAGCAGCAAATCCAGCGGGCCTTCAAATGCCTGCAGCTTCACCGGTATACCCATGTACAGCTTCCTCTTTCAATATAATTTATCATCAGACCATCCTGCGCTAAACAAAATCAATCACAATCAGTTCTGGCGGATTGTTGATACGCAGATGAATCGTATGATCTCCCAGCCCTCCGCTTACGACGAGCTTCTTCCCGTTCAGATCATATAATCCGCGGTCATACTTCGGGAACAGCCGCAACTGCGGACTGATCACTCCTCCCAAAAAGGGCAGCCGGATCATCCCACCATGGAGATGTCCCGAAAGAGTCAGATCTGCCCCCCAAGATGCATACGTATCAAAATAAGCCGGATGGTGTGCCAGAAGGATATTATAACACTGCTCGTCTGGTTTTCCAATCATTTCCTCCATCTGTGGCGGCAAAAGCGCAGTACTTTTTCCTCTTCTGAAAAACGTATTGTCCAGCTCCAGGCCCCAGATACGGAACGCCATTCTGTTTATCTCTACGCGCTCGCTACCGTTCTCCAGAAGATGGACTCCAAGACTTTTGATCGCGTTGGAATACCGCTCATACCGATCGCCGTACTTCTCCGTATTCTCTTTCATCCTGCGTTCGTGGTTCCCGTTTGCGTAATAGACCTGATAGCGCTTTGTCAGCTCATTCATCAGGGCAACCGCCGCATCTGTCTGCGGCTCACTGCCCGCCGTAAGCATATCTCCGGCTATCAGTACCAGCTCTGGATTCTCATTGCGGATCTCCTGAAGCAGCCTGCTGTTGTTCTCCCCATAACTGACGTTGTGGAGATCGCTGAGAAACACAGCAGAAAACGGCTGTTCCAGACTCCTCGTTTCCGTTCCTGTCCGCATTCGGTATCGTGTCACTTTGAAATCTGACATGGAATGCTTTATCCTTTCCTATTTTTACGCGGCTTTCTTGCTGCACAGACAGCGCCGATCTCTCAGTTTCGCTTCGTTTCCTCCGCGCATCACCGGTACCCGGCACGCTCGTTATCTACACGTATCATATCACACTTTCTTTTCAGTGGAAACCCCTTTATCAAAGCGCCCACTGTATCCAAAGCTCGCTCAGATAGTCAAGATACCCGGCCTTTTCCACTGCATACGCCGTAACGATGGGAACACGGCCCAGCTCCCTGCCGCCCAGGGTATAAACGTACTCTCCCACCTGCGCTCCTTCCTCCAACGGCGCTGCGATCTCTTCCTGCCACTCAATCCGCTTTTCGATGGCGGAAAAATCCTCGTTTTCCGTGCTGAGATACGAAAATTCATGCTGATATTTTACTTCCGCTTCCTTTTTTAAAGCTCCCTTCACCTCAACGGGCGGCAGAGCTTCCATCTCTTCATCATAATATATGGAGCATCTGGAAAATCCGTAGTCCAGAAGCTTTCCCGCTTCGTTAAAACGGATTTTTGACTCCGGCGACGTCATGACAGTGGCGATCAGCCGGATACCGTCGCGCTGAGCGGTAGCGCTCAGACAGTATTTTGCCATGCTGGTGCTTCCGGTCTTCAGCCCGTCGCAGCCGCTGTAAGCCCGCAGCAGCTTGTTGGTATTAGTCAGGGTAAACACACTGCTTCCCCTGGACGTCACATGGGTGATGTCCTCCATCCATACGTCAGAGTATTGTGTCACCTGGGGATACCTCAGCAAAAGCTCTCGGGACATCAGCGCCACATCATGGGCGGTGGTGTAATGCTCCGGGGAATCGGTCAGGCCGCAGCAGTCCACAAAATGCGTATTGACCATGCCGAGCCGCTTCGCCTCCTCATTCATCTGAGATACGAAAGCCTCCTCCGTACCGGCGATCTTCTCCGCCATGGCTACCGCTGCATCGTTGCCGGAAGCAATGATGATGCATTTCAGCAGCGTCTCCACGGTCTGCACCTCCCCCTCCTCCAAAAACACCTGGGAACCTCCCATGGATTTTGCGTGGGCGCTGGTTACGACCTCCGTATCCAGCGCCAGCTTTCCCTGCTCCAGGGCTTCAAATATCAGGAGCACCGTCATAACCTTCGTGACGCTTGCCGGATGCACCTTCACATCGGCCTCCTTCTCATACAGCGTCTTTCCGGTGGACACCTCCATGACAAACGCATGGGGCGTCTGTAGATCCGGGCCGGATTCCCCCGCCGCCTCCGCACTCATCACCGAAAAAAGAAACATCAGCAATGACAAAAAACGTGATACTGTCTTTTTCATATTTACCGCCTGTCAACCCTTTACTAAAACTATATTAGTAATCGTAAAAAATATGACAGACAGTTCGGCCCCGCTACAGCAGCGGCGCAAACAGCCTCAAAATACTCTGCCCGATCCTGGTGGCCGTCCGCTTGTTCTGGCAATCCTCCATGGTGACCTCCCGGCACTCTTCCAGGATGCTGAGGGCGTCCTCCTTGATCTGCATAACCGCATCCGAATGGTACATCCAGACGCCGCATTCAAAATGAAGGTAAAGGCTCCGGTAATCGAGATTGATCGTACCCACCGTGGCGATCCTGTCGTCGCAGACGAAGGACTTCGCATGCAGAAATCCGGGCTTGTACTCATAAATGCGAACCCCCGCCGCCAGCAGCGTATCATAGTAGGACCTGGTCAGAAGAAATACCAGCTTTTTGTCAGGAATGCCCGGGGTGACGATCCGAACGTCAATCCCGCTCTTGGCCGCAAGGCACAGCGCCGTTATCATCTCATTATCCGTGATCAGGTACGGCGTGAAAATATAGACGTATTTTTTTGCCCGGTTAATGATATTCAGATAAACCGACTCGCCCACCGTCTCATGATCCAGCGGCGTGTCGCCGTAGGGCTGCACAAAACCGTCATCCTCAAACTCCTGCTCATGCCATTCGTGGGGCCGGTATTTGCCGTAGTCGATCCTGTCCCGGGCCAGCACGCTCCACATCTGCAAGAACATCACCGTAAAGCTCCAGACCGCCTCGCCCTCAAGCATGATTCCGGTGTCCTTCCAATAGCCGAAGCGCTCCTTCCGGTTGATATATTCATCCGCCAGATTGATGCCTCCGGTAAAGCCAATATATCCGTCGATCACGGTAATCTTCCTGTGGTCCCGGTTGTTCAGAAGCACAGAGGCAATCGGCATCAGGGGATTGAACACCTCGCAGCGGATTCCTCTCCGTTGCAGGGACATCTGGAACTCCTTGGGCATTGTGCTGGCGCAGCCCCAATCATCATAGATCAGACGCACATCCAGGCCAAGCCTTGCCTTTTCCTCCAGAATATCTAGGATCCCCTGCCACATTTCCCCGTCATCAATAATGAAATATTCCATGAAAATATAGTGCTCCGCCTTTTTCAGCTCTCCCAGAAGCGTGGAATAAAGCTCCTCGCCCACACGAAAATATTTCGTCTTCGTTTTCTGATAGACCGGAAAGCCCGCAGACTGCTGGATGTAAGCGGACTGGCAGCCTGCAGCCTTGCTCTCACCCTCCAGCCGGGTTTTTACCTCCTCATCCTGAGCGAGGTACTTCGACGCCTCCCGGAAGGATGCGTCAAGCTCATCCTGCATCTCTTTTCCCAGCCTGGATTTTCCAAACATCAGATAAATAACGGCGCCGGCCACAGGAACCGCCAGGATCAGGATCGTCCAGGCCAGCTTGTAGGCCGGGTTGATGTCCTTGCTCACCAGCCACAGAATCGCGATAATACTGATCAGTTCTATAAGCGGAGCGACAAAGGGGAAGCGGTTTCTGAGTACCACAACTGCAAAAATAATCCAGAGCACCTGGAACAACACCGCTAATGCCACGGAAATAATTCTCCCTATCAAACGTTTTGACGTTTTTTTCATCTATCTCCACCCTTCCTGTTCTTTGACGAAAAAATCCCTGACCACATGCATGACCAGGGATTTTACTGCACATTAATTGAATTTACGCTTACGAGCTGCTTCAGACTTTTTCTTACGTCTTACGCTCGGCTTCTCGTAATGCTCTCTCTTACGAATCTCCTGCTGGATACCAGCCTTAGCGCAGTTTCTCTTGAAACGGCGCAGAGCGCTGTCCAAAGTTTCGTTTTCTTTTACGATTACATTTGACATTGTCTCACACCTAACCTCCCTCCAGTTGCAGATTGTGCATAATACAACTGTCTGGGTATTTTAATTGCACTATTAAGTAGTATACCATATTTTCAGTTTTCGTCAACTCTTTTTCCTGAATTTACCTGAAAAAGATGAAAACCTTATTGATTCCTTACAAATATACCGGCAGATTCCTCTGGTACCGCCATCAAGAAAGCTGCTCCTTCAGAACTTCCTTTGCCTTTTCCAGAGCTGCGTCGATGCCTGCCGGATTCTTGCCGCCGGCCTGAGCCATATTCGGGCGTCCGCCGCCGCCGCCGCCAACCAGGGCAGCGATACCCTTGATGAGGTTGCCTGCATGTGCGCCGCGCTTCAAAGCTCCCTCCGTGGCCGCAGCCATCAGATTGACCTTACCATCATTCACAGAGGCCAGAAGCACTACGCCTTCGCCCAGCTTCTCTCTGAGCTGGTCGCCCAGATCCCGCAGGCCGTTCATGTCCACGCCCTCCAGCTTAGCCGGAAGCAGCTTAACACCTTCGATCTCGCACACCTGATCCATGACGTCTCCCAAGGCATCCTTCGCCAGCCTGCTCTTCAGGGACTCGTTCTCACTCTGAACGTTCTTAAGCTCTGCCTGCAGTGCGGAAATCTTCTCCAGAATACCGGAGGGCGTCGTCTTCAGAAGCTTCGCCGCCTCGTGAAGCTCGTCTTCAGCCGCCTTATAATATGCGAACACACCGTCTCCGGTCAGTGCCTCGATACGGCGTACTCCGGCTGCGATACCGGATTCGGAAACAATCTTAAAGGTAGCGATCTCTGAGGTATTTCCTACGTGCGTACCGCCGCAGAGCTCCTTGGAAAAGTCGCCCATGGATACGACACGCACCTCGTCGCCGTATTTCTCGCCAAACAGAGCCATTGCTCCCGTCTTTTTCGCATCCTCGATGCCCATGACCTTCGTCTCAACTGCAAGACCTGCTGCGATCTCGCGGTTGACAATTTCTTCTGCCTGCGCGATCTCCTCCGGGGTCATGGCCTGGAAATGTGCAAAGTCAAAACGAAGTCTGTCCGGCGTCACAAGAGATCCCTTCTGCTCTACGTGAGAACCGAGCACGGTCTTCAGAGCCTTCTGAAGCAGATGAGTCGCACTGTGGTTTTTGCAGGTATTCCTTCTGCACTTCTCATCCACAGAAAGCGTCACGGCATCTCCGGTCTTGATCATGCCCTCCACCATATATCCTACATGGCCGTATTTTCCACCCAGCAGATGAATCGTATCCTCTACAATAAATTTGCCTGCTGCACAGAAAATCACGCCGGTATCGCCGTTCTGACCGCCCATGGTGCCGTAGAACGGAGTCTTTTCTGTGATCACCGTGCCGCGAAGTCCTTCCGTAAGCGCCTCTGTGACCTCCGTCTCAGTCGTCAGCACCGTGATCTTTGACTCACATTCCAGAGAATCATAGCCAACGAATTCTGTGGTCACATCCGCCGGAATCTGGTCATATACCGTGGCGTCCGCACCCATGTAATTCGTTGTCCCCCGGGCCTTTCTGGCCATCTGGCGTTGCTCTTCCATGCAGGCATGGAACCCTTCTTCATCTATCGTATATCCCTTTTCCTCCAGAATCTCCTTGGTCAGATCCAGCGGGAATCCATACGTATCATATAAAACGAAAGCATCCTTTCCTTCCAGTACCTTTGAGTCCTTCTTTGCAAGCTCTGCTTCCATGTCTGCAAGAATACTCAGGCCCTGGTCAATGGTGCGGCTGAATTTTTCTTCCTCCTGGGCAAGAACCTTGAAAATAAAGTCCCTCTTCTCCTCCAGCTCCGGGTATCCGTCTCTGGAGCCTGCGATAACTGTCTCACTCAGCTTTGACAGGAAGCTTCCCTCAATGCCGAGCATTCTTCCGTGACGGGCGGCCCGGCGGATCAGACGGCGCAGCACGTAGCCGCGGCCCTCATTCGTAGGCATAATGCCGTCGGAAATCATAAACGTCGCAGAACGGATATGATCGACGATCAGACGGATGGAAACATCCTTTTTCTCATCTGTCTTGTATACAGTATGCGCAAATTCACAGACTTTATCACGAAGATCCTGCATCGTATCCACGTCAAAAATGGAATCCACATCCTGTACCACAACGGCCAAACGC
This sequence comes from Lachnospiraceae bacterium, assembly GCA_030524705.1. Taxonomy (GTDB): domain Bacteria; phylum Bacillota; class Clostridia; order Lachnospirales; family Lachnospiraceae; genus Choladousia. The sequence continues at coordinate 11,407 of JAUNGD010000072.1, forward strand.
TCCAAGCCCATACCTGTATCAATATTCTTCTGCTTCAGCAGCTCATAGTTGCCGTTGCCGTCATTCTCAAACTGGGTAAATACGTTGTTCCATACCTCGATGTAGCGGTCGCAGTCGCAGCCCACCGTACAGCCCGGCTTGCCGCAGCCATATTTTTCTCCGCGGTCATAGTATATCTCAGAACACGGACCGCAGGGACCTGCGCCATGCTCCCAGAAGTTGTCCTCCTTGCCGAAACGGAATATCCGCTCCTCCGGGATACCTACCTGCTCATGCCAGATGCCCCAGGCCTCATCATCCTCAAGATAAACGGAGGGATAAAGACGCTCCGGATCCAGGCCTACCACCTCGGTCAGAAACTCCCAGGACCATGCGATGGCTTCTTTTTTGAAGTAATCTCCAAAAGAGAAGTTTCCCAGCATCTCAAAAAACGTACCGTGGCGGGCTGTCTTTCCGACATTCTCAATATCACCGGTACGGATACATTTCTGGCAGGTAGCTACCCGGCGCTTCGGCGGGATCTCTGCTCCCGTAAAATAGGGCTTCAGTGGTGCCATGCCTGCATTGATCAGAAGCAGGCTGTTGTCATTGTGCGGTACCAGAGAAAAGCTGTTCATAACCAGATGATCCTTGCTTTTGAAAAAGTCCAGATACATCTTTCTTAACTCATTCACTCCGTATTTTTTCACAATAATTCCTCCAACGTCTCTTTCATGATTTCTTTCAGATCTTAATTCTCGCTCTCTGTTCCGGAAGCATTCTTCGCATCCTTCCTGTCACGCAGCTTTTTCCCGCAGAAAATTGCCGCAAGAGAAACGCCGACTAAAACAATTAACTTTAACAGTTCCAGAATAAATTCACTAAAAATCGCTGCCATCCTCTTCCTTCCTTTCTCTGCTTTTAATCAAAGCGGACATTCCTTCTGAGTCTTAAGCCTATCAATTATCATAGCACAGCGTAAAACTCATTTCAACAAAATTGTAAAACTCCCCCGGCGCTTTTTATGCCGGCCGCATCTCTCAGCCGTTTTTCTGCCTGTTCCGCCCAATGCTACAGGCGGCTGTCCCCGCTCATGCTATCGGGTCTTCCAACAGTTCTTTTGGATCCGCATCCGCCGCCGAGGTAGCCAGCCGATCGCAGCGCTCATTCTCCGGGTGCCCGTCATGGCCCTTGACCCAGATAAAACGAATGCTGTGGGGCTGCACCGCCGCCAGAAGCCGCTGCCACAGATCGACATTTTTGACCGGTTCGTTTTTACCCCGCTTCCAGCCCTTTCGTATCCAGCCGTCGATCCACTTCTGATTGAAGGCATCCGTCAGGTACTTCGAATCAGAATACAGCTCCACCTCACAGGGACGGTTCAGCGCTTCCAGCCCGACAATCGCCGCCATAAGCTCCATCCGGTTGTTCGTGGTCTTCCTGTAGCCCTGGGAATACTCCCGCTCATGCAGCTCTCCCTTTGAATCCACATACTGCAGGATTGTTCCGTAGCCCCCGGGTCCCTCCGGGTTGCCCCGGGCCGCTCCATCCGTAAATATTTTTACCAGCATCTATTCCTGTTTCCTCTCTGACACATCCTTTTGCTCCAGCAGCTCCCGTATCATTCCGGTCATCTCCCGGGACTTCTTCTGTTCCCGGCCCCTTGTGCTGATTCCCACCACAAGATGGTCGCTGGAAATGACGGACGGAAAATAAAAATCACACTTTGTCTTGTCCGTACACACATTCACCGGAATTCCCAGACACTTGCATGCACTGTATATCTCCTGATTGATCTTGTTGTCATTCGTCGCCGCTATCACCAGAGAAGCATCATAAATATCTTCCCGCTCATAATACTTTCTGAGAATGGTGATCTTCCCTTCTGCTTCCAGCGTCTTCAGCTCCTTATTCACCTCAGGCGCTATCACTACCAGGTGATTCGTAAACTCGATCAAAGACCGTATCCGCCGCTTTGCGATGGTTCCCGCACCGGCAACTACGACCTTTTTGTCAGAAAGATCCACAAACATCGGAAAGTAATGTTTTTCTCTGCCTTTCATGTTCCATGCCCCATTCTTTCGTTCATTCACTGCGGTTAGTATACCACAAGGTATCCGAAATGAAAACCAAAAATTATATCGACATTTCCGGATAATTGTAATATACTATCTCCGGAAACAATGAGCCGTGCGGACATGAGAGCAGATACATTTTCTGATTTTTTCATGATTCTGCTGCGGCGAATACAGATACAGCAGAGGTGACATATGGCTATCAATTTTGTGAAAAAGCTGCCGATTCCGGCAGAGGTCAAGAAACAATATCCCCTTCCTGAGAAGGTCGTTAAAATAAAAAAAGAAAGGGATGCTCAGATCCGGGATGTCTTTACCGGAAAATCAGACAAATTCATCCTGATCATTGGGCCGTGCTCGGCAGACAACGTGGACGCCGTGATGGATTATCTGAACCGCCTTGCAAAAGTTCAGGATAGGGTCGGGGACCGTATCATCCTGATCCCCCGCATTTACACAAACAAGCCCCGGACCACCGGCGAGGGCTACAAGGGTTTAATGCACCAGCCGGATCCGGAGAAAAAGCCGGACGTATTTGCAGGTATCGTTGCAATGCGCAGCCTGCATGCCATGGCTATTGAAGAGACGGGGCTGACCGCCGCCGACGAAATGCTTTACCCGGAAAACTGGAGATATCTTGACGACCTGCTTTCCTACGTGGCCATCGGTGCGCGCTCTGTGGAGGATCAGCATCACCGCATGACCGTCAGCGGAATGGACGTCCCCGCCGGTATGAAAAACCCTACCAGCGGCGATCTCTCCGTCATGCTCAACTCCGTTGTGGCCGCCCAGGCAAAGCACAATTTCATTTACCGCGGCTGGGATGTCAATACCGACGGAAACGAGCTCGCCCACGTAGTCCTGCGGGGCGCCACTAACAAGCATGGAAACTCCATTCCGAACTATCATTACGAGGATCTGCAGCTCCTTCTGGAGATGTATCAGCAGCGGAGCCTGAAAAATCCTGCGGCTATCATTGATACGAACCATTCCAACTCCGGAAAACGCTATCTGGAGCAGATCCGTATTGCAAAGGAGGTCCTGCACAGCAGAAATTACAACCCGGAGATCAGAGCCCTGGTCAAAGGTCTGATGATCGAAAGCTACATTGAAGACGGATGCCAGAAAGTCGGCGCCGATCCCCACATTTACGGGAAGTCCATCACCGATCCCTGTCTTGGTTGGGAAAAATCGGAAGCGCTGATCTATGATATCTACCATCAATGCTAGTATCCATGATCCGTTCCAGTATCTACGATCAATGACAGCAGTACCGAAACCCTTTTGTTATTCTTTGTATCATAAAAAGGATGTATGATTCGGCAATCCCGGATCCATACATCCTTTTTGTCTGTACTCATCTATCCTATCTGCTTTTGCTTTATCTGCGGGGGTGAGCTTCACGGTAGACACTGCGTACCCTTTCTATATTCATATTCATGTAAACCTGTGTCGTGGCAATATCCGAATGCCCCAACATCTCCTGAACAGCCTTGAGATCAGCGCCGTTCTGTACAAGATGGGCCGCAAAGGAGTGGCGAAGCGTATGCGGCGTGATATCACAGGAGATACCTGCCCTGGCAGCATACTGTTTTATGAGCTTCCAGAAGCCCTGTCGGCTCATCATCCTGCCGGAACAGTTCACGAACAGATACGGACTCTCCTGCCCCTTCAGCAGTATTTCCCGTCCTTCCTTCAGATAACGCTCCAACGCCTCTTTTGCATTCTCTCCAAAGGGGATAACGCGCTCCTTGCCTGCATCCCGGCAGACAATATAATTTACCCCAATATGAATATCATCAAGCTCCAGCGAGATCAGCTCCGTCACTCTGACTCCCGTCGCATACAGCAGCTCCAGCATGGCGCGGTCCCGAAGCTCCTTCGGAGAATCCCCGGAGGGCTGCTCCAAAAGCTTCACCGTCTCCTCCATACTCAGAATCCCCGGGAGCTTCTTTTCGATATGCGGTGCTTTGATCGTCTCTGTCGGATCCTTTTCTATCTTATGTTCGCGGCATGCATAATGAAAAAACGCCTTCATAGACGCTACATTCCGTGAAACAGTCGCTGTCGAAAGTCCCTGCTTTTCCAGATACAACACGTATGAATTCAGATTCGTCGCAGTGACGCTCTGTACATCCTCAACTCCATGCTCAGCCAGATATTTATTCAGCCGCTTCAAATCCCGCTGGTAGGAACTCACTGTACTCTCCGAAGCATTTTTGTCCTCTTTTAAATAGTCAATAAAAAGGGGTACCTCCATGTCCATAGTAAAACTCCTCAACTTCCCTGATTTTCCTTTGTATCCATTCCAAAACAGGATACCCCTCTCCTGTTTTTTCTCTCCCCATACAAACAAGTAACCTGATTATACTCAATTATTTCGTCAAAATCAATGAGAAATTTTCCTTCAAAAACGCCGAAAAACGCCGTTTTTACGGCGTTTTACAACATCTCGTCCAACCTGTTTTTTCCTGTACCAGATATGGTAAAAATTATGTAAATAACTGTAAAAAAATTTTTAAAGTCCAGATTCCGAAAAATGCTTCTACGGCACATCCTACCACACACAGAGCAGTCATCCGGGCGAGTCCGGCAATTTCGTCTCTTCGTGACGAAACTGCAAGCCCCTGCTGCAGCTGCAACCCCCGATAGTTCCGTCTGGCCAGGAAAAGCAGCTCCTGTTTCCACATGGAAGCGTATAAAATCCACTGCGGAAATATGCAGCAGAAAAACAGAAGGACTCCGCTGTATCCATCCCGCAGCACAAACAGCGACAGTATCAAACCTGCCGATGATGCCAGCCACCAGGCATAGCCCAGATGGAACAGCAGCCCCGCCGACGTATAGCAGCTCATCCACAAAAACAGCAGTGTTTTCAGCCGCACTGACACAATATACGGAAATATTTTTTCGGATGATACCGCAATGCTTTTGTATTTTTCCAGACTGTAAAGGCTAAGCAGCCCGGCGTAAGCACCCGTCCCCATGCGAAATAATTCTGGAATCAATGTTCCGGCCAGAAAACCGGACAGTACAACAAAAACAGCGATTGCTGTCTTCTGCCGCAAACTTCCCATCCGCACCTCCGAGATCACAGCAGCTTTCCACTATTTTATGAATCACCGCTGCAATTCAGAATCACTGCCCGCTTTCGGAGACTGCAATATATCTTTTCAAAAATTCATAAATCTGATTTTCTGTAGGGGGGCAGCCCTTTACATTGTACTCAAAATCTTTCGTACACCGTCCGATGCCGATTCGTCCTGTTCTGCCCTGATATCCCTGCCCGATGCAGATTTTAGAATCCAGTTTTCCAAGAAGCCCTTCCTCCCGCAGACGGTCCAGCGCCGGGATCAGATAGCCGTAGCAGGCGCTGCAGGATTCTACCTCCTCCACCGCATCCTGAAGCTCCACGATCTTCCGATTCAGCGGCAGCTCTTCTTCTATTTGCCAAAGCGCCTGCTCTGTTGCTTTCATATCTGTTCTGACACTCCGCCAGGCTTCTTCCGTATCCGCTCCGGCTTTCCGTCCGCTTTCCCGGGAGCGTGCATTGCTGTCTTCCAAAGCGCCGCAGACCCGGATGTCTGCATGCTCCAAATCTGTGCTTCCGACGCCAAGCAGCTCCGCCAGACCCACGTAGGGCACATCCTCTGTAGAATAATGCAGCAGCCTGCAGACATATGCATCCACCAGCACAGGATCACAGGCCGCCATTACGCAGTTGCATACCACAGGATTGCCCCCGTCCTCGAAATCCAGATCGCCGCAGATATGGTCCACCACGATAAAATCCTGATGAATCCCTGCGTTCAGGTGCGCGATCGGCTTGTGAAGACCCATGGAATGAAATCTTCTTTTTTCAGAATTGGGGATAAGACCCTTCATATTTTTGAGGGCACAGGTGATCTTTGTCTGGCAGTGGCCCTTCAGCACCGGAACGTTGATCATAAAGTCAATCTCTCCGACACATTTGCAGAGGTTCAGCTCCAATCCGGCACAGTCCGTCGGGAAGGAAGAATCTTTCTGCGTATCATGCATCGTCACCCCATATTTTTCCGCCAGCGCATCGTAGCCGCACACCTCAATCGCTTCTGATGTGCGGTCTCCCACCCAGGAGCCCTCCGCAATCATAATATTTCGAAAACCGTATTCCTGCAGATACTCGATGATCCCCGCAACGACCTCAGGATGCGTCGTCGCACCGTAGGAAGCCGGGGTTGGAGAAACAAGATTCGGCTTGATCCCGATGCGGCAGTTTTTATCCGGTATCATATCCTTAAGCCCCGCTTTCTCCAGCAAACGGATCGTCATTTTCTTATAATCCGTCCCGTAAATCTTCAAAATCTGGTCTTTCTTCATATATTCCTCCAAAATATTTTTATTTTTCGTTGCATTTTTCCGTATTCTTACGGAAGAGTATAGCACACCCCATTTCATAATTCCATCTGTCAGAAAATCATGTTATACTAAATACTGCTATTGCCGCTGATCAGGCAAGGTGTATTGTCTGCTGCTGACTTTAGGCGGCCTGCATTGAAATATTTCGAGAGGAGACCTTACATAATGAAAAAAGCTCTGATATATGGAATTTTAGCCTCTTTGTTTTTCGCCTTTACCTTTCTGCTCAACCGCAGCATGAACCTGGCCGGCGGCTACTGGATGTGGAGCGCGGCTCTCCGCTATATTTTCATGCTGCCCATGCTGGCCATTCTGCTCTGGCGGCTACCCGGCGATAAGTTTTCTCCGGTATTATCGGATATCAAAAAACAGCCCGCCACCTGGATACTTTGGAGTACCGTCGGTTTCGGACTGTTCT
>JAUNGD010000073.1 GCA_030524705.1 Lachnospiraceae bacterium
TTTTAATTTGCGGCTTAGCACCATTTTTTACCATTCAACTCTTAAAGTCAGGTATCATATCTGCTTAAGGCGGTCTTGTCAAGGCGGGATTTTGGTACAGATAATATTTTCTATAATAAAGTGTTGACGTAAAAAAGTAAACGTAGTAGAATACAATAAAAATATCGGTAATATATTACTGATATTTCAATTATTTGTTTTCTTAAACAAAAGTATTCCTGTATGAATCTCCAGGCATATTCGATTCAGTATAGAAAGGAGATTTTTCATGGGAAGCGTAGAAACAAAGAGTTTGTCACAGGAAATTTACTCCAGACTGAAGTGGGAAATTCTTAATATGACCATCAAGCCTGGAGCATTCATTACAGAGCAGAATCTTGCCCGGCAGTATCAGATGAGCAAGACTCCTGTTCGGGAAGCATTGAACCGATTGGCGGCAGACGAGCTTGTCACGGTATTGCCTCACAAGGGTTACGTAGTGACGGAGATATCTTACGGAGAGTTACTTGAGATATTTCAGTTCAGAGAGATTCTGGAGGTAGCGGCCGTTGAGCTGGCTATGCAGCGTATTACCAAAGAGCAGCTTGAGCAGTTGAAGGAGCTGTCAGAGGAAATGCCGGAGGTAAATTTTGACAATGGCTATATCAAGGTAAATACCCCGGTAAATGATCGTTTTCATTCGTATCTGGTGTCTATCAGCAACAATTCTCTGTTTATGCAGACGCATGCGAGAGTAATGGAAAAGCTGTACAGAGTATTGTTGATGGATACTCAGGAAAGTAAGGTACACGCGATTCGCACGGAGCATATGGAGCTGGTGGCACTGATGATAGAGGGAAACAAGAGTGGTGCCTGTGACTATATGAGGGAACATATTCGAAGAACGAAGGATCGTGTTCTGAAAAGATAATCCGAAATAGACATGCAAGGACAAAGGCGTCATTTTAAATACGGCCTTTGTTTTTTTTATCACTATGGAATTTTATCAACAGCGAGGGCAGAGTACAGATTACAGGAAGGTTTGGGAAAACAGATCAGAAAATACGCAGGACATTTGACGCAGAGTTGGAAAGGAGAAAGCATTGAAGACGTGTCTTGATATTAGCGGATTGGGTATGCAGTTTAAAGGCGTAAAGGCGGTGCAGAATGTATCCATGAAGCTGGAAGAAGGAAAATTATACGCATTGATAGGAACGAACGGTGCGGGTAAGACCACCATTATCAATATGATTTCAGGCGTATTAAAGCCGACCTCGGGGACGATAAGCTTCCAGGGAACAGATATAACAGGGATGCGGCCCGACAAAATCGCAAAAATGGGAGTGACCAGAACTTACCAGAATCTCCGGCTGTTTAAAAAGATGACGGTGTTGGACAATGTGCTGATGGGAGCGCAGATGCACAATACCTGCGGCGCATGGGAGTCCGTACTTCAGACGCCGCGGTTTCGGGAGTCTGAGAGGAGCATGAGGGAGCATGCAAGAAGGATGCTGGATATCATGGGCATATCCGCATACGAAAATGAGATTGCAGGGTCTCTTCCATACGGCAATCAGAGAAAGCTTGAGATTGCCCGGATTCTTGCCAGTGATCCGAAGCTGCTGCTTCTTGACGAGCCGGCAGCCGGCATGAATCCCCAGGAAAGCCGTGAACTGGTAGATATTATCCGCGGTATCCAAAAGGAATTTGACCTGACGATCCTTCTGATTGAGCATGACATGAAGGTAGTCATGAATCTCTGCGAATACATATACTGTATGGCGGCGGGAGAAGTGATCGCAGAGGGCTTGCCGGAGGAGATTCGAAGCAATCCCCGGGTAATAGAAGCATATTTAGGAAAGAGGGCAAAGCATGCTGCAGATTAAAGACTTGAACGTAAAATATGATAATATTCAGGTTCTCCACGGCATATCAATGGAGATTCAGGATGGCGAGCTGGTGGCTCTGATCGGTGCAAACGGAGCCGGAAAGACGACGACGCTGACGACGATTTCAGGAGTAAAGCGCTCCTTCGGCGGCGAGATTATCTACAATGGCCAGAATATTACGAAGGCCAGCACAGATGAGATCGTCAGGCTGGGCGTCGTGCAGGTGCCGGAGGGCAGACAGATTTTTTCGAAAATGACGATTGAGGAAAACTTGATTCTTGGAGCATATACAGAAAAAAATGCTGCCCGGCAGAAAGAAAATATGGAACGGGGATTTGTGATGTTCCCGATCCTCAAAGAAAGAAGAAAGCAGCTTGCCGGGACGCTTTCGGGCGGGGAGCAGCAGATGCTGGCCATTGCCAGGGCGCTTATGAGCAATCCCAAGATGCTGCTTCTTGATGAGCCTTCCATGGGGCTTTCACCGCTTATGACAGAGCAGGTATTTGATGCGATCTGTTCTCTGAATAAAAGCGGGACAACGATCCTGCTGGTAGAGCAGAACGCATATGACGCGCTGGAGATTTCCGGGCGGGCGTATGTAATGGAAAACGGCGTGATCACGCGGGAAGGAAAGAGCAGCGACCTGATGAAGGATCCTGCCATCAAGCGTGCATATCTTGGAGGTGATTAGAGATGAGTTTTAATTACATACTTGGACAGCTTGTAAACGGCATAAAGCTTGGAAGCATCTATGCGATTATCGCCATAGGCTACTCTATGGTATACGGTATTTTGAGACTGATCAACTTTGCACACGGCGATCTGCTGACGGTGGGCGTCTATACGATGCTGGTGCTGATGGGATTTTCAGGACTGCCGATCTGGCTTGTGATCCTTGCAGGCTGCATTGTCTCGGTTATGGTGGGCATGACGATGGAGCGTCTGGTGTACCGGCCTCTGCGGGGGTCCGGTGAGGAGACCACACTGATTTCCTCCCTGGCGGTATCGGTTTTCCTGCAGAATCTGATCAGCATAATCTTCACACCGCAGAAAAAAGCATTTCATCTGCCGGATTTTCTGACCGTGAATTACAGCTTTGGACCGATTTCGCTGTCGACGATCAATATTCTGACACTGATTTCGATTGTTGTAATACTGATTGCGCTGACGCTTCTTTTGAAAAAAACAAAAATCGGCATGGCGATGAGGGCCTGTTCAGACAATCTGGCGGCGTCCCAGCTTATGGGAATCAAGATCAACAACGTTGTCGTAGTGGCATTCGTGATCGGCTCCGGTCTTGCGGCGCTGACCGGCCTGATGCTTGCCGGAGAGTATAAGACCATCGAACCGTTGATGGGATTCGTACCGGGCCTGAAAGCGTTCTGTGCGGCCGTTCTGGGCGGTATCGGAAGCCTGAACGGAGCGGTACTGGGAGGATTTATCATCGGTATTGCGGAGGTACTGTTTGCCGGATTGATGCCTTCTGATATTACTCCGTACCGTGATGCATTTATTTTCTTTTTGCTGATCGTGGTTCTTCTTGTTAAGCCAAACGGTATCCTTGGAAGCTCGGAAGGAGGAAGAAGCTGATGAAATACAGAGATAACGCGGCAGTACGGTTTGTTTGTTTCGTTTTGCTGCCCTTGATTATACTGATATACAGCGCGCTCAACCGCGGTCATTACTATTCGGACCTGATCTGTCTTTTTGGCATCAATCTGATTCTGGCGGCGAGCTTGAACCTGGTAAATGGATTTTCTGGTATGTTTTCTATGGGACATGCGGCGTTCATGGCCGTCGGTGCGTACACATCTGCACTGCTGACCATTTCAGAGACTCAGAAGGCGAGAATATCCGGCCTGCCGGAATGGTTTCAGAAATTCACACTGCCGTTTCCGCTTGCTTTGATATGCGCTGGACTTGTGGCAGCGGCTCTGGCTCTGCTGATCGGCTTCCCGGTGCTGCGGCTGAAAAGCCATTATCTTTCCGTTGCGACCCTGGGGCTGATTGTAATCGTCCGGGCGTTTCTGGACAATGAAGACCAGTTTACGAACGGTGCGAGAGGTATCACGGGACTTCCGTCTTACTCTACGATTTTTACCGTATTTTTAACAGGACTGATTCTGCTGTACGTTATGTATCGGCTGATCCGCTGTTCCTCCTATGGACGCGGTCTTATCGCGATGCGGGACGACGACGTGGCGGCGCAGACCCTTGGAGTCCGGCTGGTGACCAAAAAAATTTCGATTTTTTGTCTCAGCGCTTTTGCGGCGGGCATCGGCGGCGCTCTGTGGGGACATCTTCAGACGGTAATATCAGGACAGTTTTTCTATTTTACTGACAGCTTCAATGTCGTGGAAATGTCAATTATCGGCGGTATGTATTCCTTAAGCGGCGGTATCGTCGGCGCGCTGGTGATGACGTTTCTGCCGGAGATCCTGGCTCCCCTGGAGACGGGTATTATGATCGGAGGCATCCAGCTTCCAGAGCTTTACGGGGCATCGAACCTGATCATGGCGGTGCTGCTGATCCTGCTTATTATATTCCGGCGTCAGGGAATCCTCGGAGACAGTGAAATCATCGTAGAGAGTATTTTTTCAAAAAGTACATATACAGGAATCTTTAAGGCGGAAACGTACCGCAATCTCGCGGATATTACGAAGGCAAAGCTGGCGGGGCTGACGGGAAAGAGCAAAAAGCAGGAGACAAAATAAGAGGATATGCACTCAAATATGAGTTCATATAGATAATTAAAAGGAGGAAGAAACTATGAAAAAAGCGATTGTAAGTGTATTGTTGACAGCAGCATTATTGACGTCAGGCATGTCAGTAATGGCGGAAGAGGATACCATTAAGATTGGTGCGCTGTTCAATCTTACCGGCGGACAGGCATCCATTGATACACCGTCTTATCAGGGCTTCAAGCTGAAGGCGGACGAAATCAATGCCGCAGGAGGCATCAACGGCAGAATGATTGAGGTTGTTTCCTACGATGGAAAGACGGATCAGGCTACCTGCGCAAACAATGCAAAGAAGATGATCGACGTAGACAACTGCGTGGTAATCAGCGGATTTTCGGATTCGAACTACGCTCTGGCAGCAGGTGCGATCACACAGGAGAAGCAGGTTCCGTTTGTAATTACGGGCGCAACACTTCCGGATCTGTGCGAGCAGATCGGAGATTACTCCTTCATGATACCCTTCGGTGATGATACTTGTGCATATGCTGCGGCTGAGTATGCGTACGCTGAGCTGGGTACAAAGTGTTATCTGCTGATCGATCAGTCCATGGAGTTCACCAAGACTCTGGCAGAATGCTTCCAGGAGCGTTTCGAAGAGTTGGGCGGTGAAATTGTTGCAACAGACAACTATATGAACGGAGACCCGGATTTCTCGGCACAGATCGACAAATTCACGAACAATGACGGAGGAGCAGAGTTTATGTTCTTCTCTGGTGTACCGGATGATGCAGGCCCCCTCGTACTTCAGTACAGAGACAAGGGCGTAGAGCTTCCGATCGTTTCCGGCGACGGCTTTGATACTCCGCTGATCGCAGAGGTAGCCGGAGACCAGGCTCATGATGTATACGTATCTACACACTGTTCCTACACGAATGAGGCAGAAAACATCCAGAATTTTGTAGCCGCTTATACAGAAGCATACGGCACAGCACCGGAAAATGCATTCGCAGGTCTGGGATATGACGCTATGGATCTGATCGGCCAGGCTCTTGCAACCGTAGAGGATCCGACGGACACAGCAGCTATCAAGGACGCCATCGAAGCAACTACAGAATTTAAGGGTGTAACCGGTACAATTTCTTACACGGCAGACAGCCACAAGCCGGATAAGACAGCATCTATTCTGGAGCTTTCAGACGGAGAATTCCACTTCGTTACAGAGGAATAAATTCATTCATTTTGACTGAAAGGCTGCCGCAACTCTTCCGGGGATGCGGCGGCCTGTCAGTCTTTATAAAAAAGCAGGGATATTCTGCAGAAAAGGAGAAGACAGGTATGGCAAATCATGAATTATTGAAACTGACAGCACATCAGGTAAAAGAGGGAAAATACGACAAGGCGATCCTGGCCATCGGTTCCTGTGAGGCACATGGACAGCACATCGCAGAGGGCTGCGATACGATCGTGTCCTACGAGCTGAGCAAAAAGGTGGCAGATGAGGTTGAGGGACTTCTGGTGCTTCCGCCCATCACAGTGGGTTACAGCGGACACTATGATACATTCCCTTTTACACTGACCCTGCAGTATGACACAGTAACACAGGTAATCTACGATATCATGGAGAGCGTTGTGCGCAACGGAATCAATAAGATTTTCCTTATGAACGGTCATGACGGAAACATTGCGCCGATGGAAATTGCATCCAGAAAGCTCAAAGAGGTTTATCCTGATGTGAGAATCGCAGCGCTTCCGGCATGGTGGGTGACAGCAGGCGATTTGCTTCCAGAAGGTACCTTTGAGGTCTGGGATGGTCTTGGACATGCAGGAGAGGGCGAAACCTCTATCGCATACTACCTGTTCCCGCAGTTCTGCGAGCCGGATCAGGCAACCTGCGTCGTACCGGACAAGCTTCCGAAATATGTTGAGATGAAGTGGGATTTTGCGGAGATTACAAATACGGCTCAGACCGGAGATGCCACAAAGGCTACGGCAGAAAAGGGCGAGAAGATGACAGAGGTTCTCGTAAAATGTGTGGCTGATACGATCAAGGAGCTGGATGCGATCGGCTGGAACTACTGCTCTGAGCAGCACGCGGCCAGTCTGGACTGATCAATGAAAAACATATTGATGATAAGCACCGGCGGTACGCTGGCTTCCTCGCACAGCGAAAACGGTCTGGCTCCGGGACTGCACGGCAGCGATATTTTAGACAGGATAGCGGGACTGACCGCCAGCTTTTGCGTGGAAGAGGAGGAGCTGTTCATGATGGACAGCTCCAATATACAGCCGGAGGAATGGGCGCAGCTTGCACAGCGGATCTATGAGCGCAGGCTGGATTATGACGGTATTGTGGTGATACACGGTACGGATACGCTGGCCTACACTGCCAGCGCGGTTTCCTATGCGCTTCAGAATATTGAGGTGCCGGTGGTGCTGACGGGAAGTCAGGTCTCCATTGAAAATCCGATTGCGGACGCAACGGAGAACTGCCGGGCGGCGCTGCACATGGCGGCCAGCGGCTGCCCCGGGGTTTATGTGGCCTTCAACCGTAAGATTATTATGGGGACCAGGGCCAGCAAAATCAGGACCAGAAGCTTTGACGCATTTGAGAGCATCGACTATCCGTATGCGGCCCGGATCAACAGCAACGGGCTTGTGGTCAATCCAATGATCCCGGTTTCCCGGGACGGGGGCTGCTGCCTTCAGAACAGATTCTGCCCGGACGTCTTTCTGCTGAAGCTGTTTCCGGGGATTTCACCGGATATTTTTGCGAAGCTTGCCGATATGGGGATCCGCGGCGTTTATGTGGAGGCCTTCGGCATCGGCGGCCTGCCCTTCTGGAAGCGGAATATTACGGAGGCGATTGGTGAGGCCATCCGCAGAGGGATGATCGTGGTGGTGGGCAGCCAGTGCCTGTACGAGGGCAGTGATTTTACCGTTTACGAGGTTGGCAGACAGGTGCTGGAGCGCGGCGTGATTACCGCCGGGAATATGACGACGGAGGCCGCAGTGACGAAGCTTATGTGGGTGCTGGGACAGTACGATGACAGGGAACAGATAAGCGAGGTCATGAAAACAAACCTGGTCGGCGAGCTGGGAACCACGGTGGACTGGTGCGAAAGCTAGAAAACACATAATTCAGACTGAGAAAATTCAGAAAGCATGTCGAAAAACGGCATGCTTCTTATTTTGCAGGAAAAGTTCTCAAATTATATAAAAAATACCTTGCGAAACCTTCGCAAATATAATATGATGTATTAAGATCTTTCACACATTCGACATAAATATGTGTTACTCTCAGTTCATAAGAATGAATATTATAGTCAAAGTGAAGGAGATAAGACATATATGGAACGATTAAAAGTACTGGTAGTGGATGATGAGAGCAGGATGCGGAAGCTGGTCAGGGATTTCCTGGTAAAAAAGGATTTTGAAGTTCTGGAGGCAGAGGACGGGGAGAAAGCGCTGGATGTTTTTTTCGATAATAAGGATATTGCTTTGGTGATTCTTGATGTCATGATGCCGAAGATGGATGGGTGGCAGGTATGCAGAGAGATTCGGAGCTATTCCCAGGTGCCGATCATCATGCTGACGGCAAAGTCTGATGAGAGAGACGAGCTTCTGGGCTTTGAACTGGGCGTGGACGAATATATATCAAAGCCCTTCAGCCCGAAGATCCTTGTGGCCCGGGTGGAAGCGATACTGCGCCGTACCAATGGTTTCGCGGCGGATGACGTTTTGCGCGCCGGTGCGATTGAACTTAATAAGGCAGCACATGAGGTCATGATCGACGGACAAAGCGTGGATCTGAGTTTCAAGGAATTTGAGCTGCTTACGTATTTTATTGAAAATCAGGGGATCGCACTGTCCAGAGAGAAAATTCTGAATAGTGTATGGAATTACGACTATTTCGGCGATGCCCGGACGATTGATACACACGTGAAAAAGCTGCGCAGCAAGCTTGGCGGCCGGGGGGACTATATCAAGACAATCTGGGGTATGGGCTACAAATTCGAAGTGGAAGGCTGATGAGCGATGAATGTTTCTATAAGAAAGCAACTGACAGTCATACTGATCGGCTTGATGGCGGTAATGTTTCTGGCCAATTACCTGGTCAATACCTTCTTTCTCGGAGGATTTTATTCGGTGCGGAAGCAGCAGGCGCTGGTAAAAGCGTATGAGATGCTGAATCAGAATATTATGGATGACGGAAGCATGGCGGCTGACAAGCTCCGGGCTTATGAGGATATCTGCAATACGAACAGTATATTTTCCATGGTGACAGATGAAAATTACCAGAGGCTGATCTGGACTGATACGACCTATAAGGAGACAGATTATACAAAGAACATGCGAGGGCGGCTGAATGGATATATGCTGGGGCTGGATCGTGTGGACGATGATGCCATCCTGAAGCAGACGGATAAGTATACGATCCAGAAGAAATACGATTCGGCTGTGGCGATTGATTATCTGGAGATGTGGGGGACGCTGGATAAAGGGTTTTATTTTATCATGCGTATCAACATGGCAGGCATTCTGGAGAGTGTTCATATTTCCAACGAGTTTATCACGTACATTTGTCTTGCGGGCGCGCTGCTGGCGGCGGTGCTTGTATGGTTTATTTCCAGGCAGGTGACGAAGCCGTTGGGAGAGCTGACAGAATTATCAAAGCGTATGGCAGATCTTGATTTTGACGTGAAATATACCAGCGGCGGAAATAACGAGATAGGGCAGCTGGGAGAGCATTTCAACCAGATGTCGGAAAAGCTTGAAAAAGCGTATTCACAGCTTTTGACGGCAAATAATGAGCTCCAAAAGGATATTGAACGGAAAGAACAGATTGACGATATGCGCAAAGAGTTTCTGTCAAATGTATCCCATGAACTGAAAACTCCCATCGCCCTGATTCAGGGATATGCGGAGGGGCTGCAGGAATGCGTCAATGACGATGCGGAGAGCCGGGCATTTTACTGTGAAGTCATTATGGACGAAGCGTCGAAGATGAATGGTCTGGTACAGAAGCTGCTGACCTTGAACCAGCTGGAGTTCGGCAATGACAAGACGGAAATAGAACGGTTTGATCTGGCTGATCTGATCAGAAATAAAATACAGTCGGTGGCGATTCTGGCGCAGCAGAAGGACGCAGGGATTACTTATCATGGCGGTGAGACAGTGTATGTATGGGGGGACGAGTTTAAGATTGAGGAAATACTGACCAATTATCTGAGCAATGCTTTGAACCATATCGACGGGGAGCGCAGGATTGAGGTGACCGTACAGGAGCAGGACAATGTGGTGCGTACCTCTGTGTTTAATACAGGGGAGCAGATTCCGGAAGAGGATATTGACCTGATCTGGGATAAGTTCTATAAGGTAGACAAGGCCCGGACCCGGGAATACGGCGGCAGCGGCGTAGGCTTGTCGATCGTGAAGGCGATCATGGAGGCGCATCATCAGAAATACGGAGTAGAAAACTGCGGGGACGGTGTGAGGTTCTGGTTTGAGCTTCAAAGCGGCAGCGTACTCGCACAGGAAGGGAAAAAGGAGTATGAGTAAGGTAGCAGTGATCGGAGGCGGTGCGGCAGGCATGATGGCGGCTGTGGCGGCGGCGGAGTCCGGGCATGAGGTAAGCCTCTACGAAAAAAACGAAAAGCTTGGGAAAAAAATATATATCACCGGAAAAGGCCGTTGTAATCTGACGAATAACTGTGATGTTGAGGAGCTTTTGCAGGCGGTCTGCGTGAACCGTAAGTTCCTGTACAGTGCCTTTTATGGGTTTACCAGCCAGGATGCCATTGATTTCTTTGAAAAGTCAGGGCTGCATACGAAGACGGAGCGGGGCGGAAGAGTCTTTCCCGTCTCGGATCATTCCTCCGATGTTATTGCGGCTCTGGCGGCCCGGATGAAGAAAAGCGGCGTGAAGGTTTTTCTGGGGGAAGAAGCGGAGAAATTGCTGTACCGGCAGGATCAGAGGAAGACGGAGGACAGCGGTGAAAATGGCAGGACGAAAGGCGGCAGAAATGTGGACGGGCAGCATGCAGACAGCGAAGCTCCTGCCGGAAAGGAACATTTGCAGATAGCAGGCCTGCGGCTGGCATCCGGGAAAAATGTGACGGCAGACGCCGTGATCGTGGCTACCGGGGGCATATCCTACCGGACCACGGGATCGACGGGAGATGGTTATCAGTTTGCGAGGGCAGCTGGACACTCTGTTACAGAGTTGTCTCCTTCTCTTGTTCCCATGGAGACGGCAGACGGCTGGGCGCAGCAGATGCAGGGACTGTCTCTGAAAAATGTTGAGGTCGCGGTTCTGGATGGGAAAAAGGAGCTGTACCGGGAGTTTGGAGAGATGATGTTCACACATTTCGGCGTGACCGGGCCGCTGATCCTGACTGCGAGTACCGTTGTACAGAAAAAGCTCCGGCAGCATCCGCTGCAGATGTATATAGATCTGAAGCCGGCTCTGAGCGAGGAGCAGCTTGACGCCAGAATACTGCGGGAGTTTGAGGCAGGAAAAAATAAACAGTTCAAAACAGTACTTGCCGCACTCTTCCCCGCAAAGCTGATCCCGGTTATGGTGCAGAGGTCGGAGGTGCCGGCGGATAAGCCGGTGCATGATATTTCCCGGGAGGAACGAAAAAAACTGATTGTTCTTACAAAGCACTTTCCGTTGACTCTTACCGGTCTCCGGGATTATAATGAAGCGATCATTACCCGCGGCGGTGTCAGTGTCAGAGAGATCAATCCGGCGACGATGGAGTCGAAGCTGGTGAAAGGGCTTTTCTTTGCCGGAGAGGTTCTGGATCTTGATGCGGTGACAGGAGGATTCAATCTTCAGATCGCATGGGCCACGGGGTATGCGGCAGGCAAAGGCATACCGTGTGAGGCTTAAACGCTGATTCAGAGACGGTGGGACGTGGCAGCGGACAGATTAACGGCGGATGCTGACTTGCAGCAGATAACAGATTACAGCAGTTAAAGGAGGATAAAAGTGAGTTTTAATATAGCGATAGACGGTCCGGCAGGCGCCGGGAAAAGTACGATTGCAAAGAGGGCAGCCAGAGAACTAGGTTTTGTCTATGTGGATACGGGAGCAATGTACCGTGCCATTGCCCTGGGGCTTTTCCGTTCGGGGATAGATGTCGAAGACGAGGGCAAACTGTCGGAGGCGCTTACACAGATAGAGGTCAGTATCCGATATGAGAATGGGGAACAGCAGGTATATCTGAATGAAGAAAATGTGTCAGGGCTGATCCGCACGGAGGAAGTGAGCAGAATGGCCAGCGTATCTTCAGCAAAGCCTCTGGTGCGCAATAAACTGACTGATCTGCAGCGGGGGCTGGCGCGCCGTGAAAATGTTCTGATGGATGGCCGCGATATCGGAACCGTGATTTTGCCTCAGGCGCAGCTCAAGATTTACCTGACTGCAAGTGTGAAGACCAGAGCCGGGAGAAGATACAAGGAATATCTGGAACGGGGAGAACATTGCAGCCTGGAGGAGATTGAAAAAGATATTGAAGCGCGAGATTTCAATGACATGCACCGTGAGACCGCTCCGCTGCGGCAGGCAGAGGATGCAGTTCTGGTGGATTCCTCCGATCTGTCAGTGGACGAGGTGGTAGCGCAGATCGTATCTCTGGCCCGGGAGAGAATGTAATTCCGGGAGCAGCAGGCGTTTTTGAACGGCTGAGGCTCAGGAAGTTTTTGAAACAGTGAATACGGGAAAGGAATCAAGTATGGAAGTGATCGTAGCAAAGACAGCAGGCTTCTGTTTTGGCGTAAAAAGGGCTGTGGATCAGGTATATAAGCAGATTCAAGAAGGAAGAGGCCCCATCTATACATACGGGCCTATCATCCACAATGAGGAAGTAGTGCGCGAACTTGCCGGCCATGGCGTCCGGATCATAAATGGAGAGCAGGAGCTGTCTGATCTTTCAGAAGGGACGGTTATCATCCGTTCCCACGGCGTCCCAAAACGGGTTTACTGCATTATGGAAGAAAAGCATCTGAATGTGGTGGATGCCACCTGTCCCTTTGTCAAGAAGATTCACCGGATCGTATACGAGCACAGCAAAAACGGCGCAGATGTGTTGATCATCGGCAATGAGGGCCACCCGGAGGTGGAAGGGATCAAAGGCTGGTGCTGCGGGAAGGTGACCGTTCTGGGAACGGAGGAGGAGGCCCGGAAGTTCCGGCATGACGGCGGAAAACCTCTCTGCATTGTGTCTCAGACGACATTTAATTACAAGAAATTTGATAAATTAGTTGAAATTATTTCAGAAATGCGTTATGATAAGGTGGATATTTTGAATACGATATGCAGTGCTACCGAAGAAAGGCAGTCAGAGGCCAGGGAAATAGCGGCCAAAGTTGACAGCATGATCGTGATTGGAGGCAGTCACAGTTCGAACACTCGCAAGCTGTATGAGATATGTCAAAAAGAATGTGCAAATACTTACTATATACAAACACTTAGAGATTTGGATATTCGGCTATTGCCATCCAGGGGTTGCGTAGGTATTACAGCAGGGGCATCGACCCCAAATAATTTGATTGAGGAGGTTTCAAAACAATGTCAGATTTGAGTTTTGAACAAATGCTGGAAGAATCATTAAAAACAATTCACAATGGAGAGGTAGTCGAAGGCACTGTTATTGATGTCAAAGAAGATGAAATCATCTTGAACATTGGATATAAGGCCGATGGTATTATTACCAGAAGCGAGTATACAAATGAACCGAACGTTGACCTTCGTACACTCATTCAGGTGAATGATACAATGGAGGCAAAGGTTCTGAAGGTGAATGACGGAGACGGACAGGTATTACTTACCTACAAGCGTCTCGCAGCAGAAAAGGGCAACAAGAGACTCGAGGAAGCATTCAATACACAGGAAGTACTTACAGCTCCAGTTGTACAGGTTCTTTCCGGTGGTCTCAGCGTTGTGGTAGAAGAGGCTAGAGTATTTATTCCGGCAAGCCTTGTTTCTGATACTTACGAGAAGAATCTTGAGAAGTATGCAGGACAGGAGATTGAATTCGTCATCACAGAGTTCAACCCGAGAAGAAGAAGAATCATCGGTGACCGCAAGCAGCTTCTCGTAGCTAAGAAGGCAGAGATGCAGAAGGCACTGTTTGAGAGAATCGCTGTAGGCGATGTGGTAGACGGTGTTGTAAAGAACGTTACGGACTTTGGTGCATTTATTGATCTCGGCGGAGCAGATGGCCTGCTTCATATTTCAGAAATGTCCTGGGGACACGTTGAGAACCCGAAGAAGGTATTCAAAGTAGGAGACCAGGTGACAGTTCTGATTAAGGACATTAACGGTGACAAGATTGCGCTGAGCCTTAAGTTTGAGGATCAGAATCCGTGGCTGACAGCAGCTGAGAAGTATGCAGTCGGCAACATCGTAGAAGGAAAGGTTGCCAGAATGACAGACTTCGGTGCTTTTGTTGAGCTGGAGCCGGGCGTTGACGCGCTGCTTCATGTTTCACAGATTTCTCACGAGCATGTAGACAAGCCGTCTGATATCCTGAATGTTGGTCAGATTATCGAGGCTAAGGTTGTAGACTTCAACGGCGAGGATAAGAAGATCAGTCTGAGCATGAAGGTTCTGGAGACCGCTCCGGTACAGGAAGAAGCAGATGTGGTTTACGAGGATGCTGCTGAGGATTCAGTAGAAGAGTAATACACGCAGAGGCAGAATTTTTCAGGGAAGGCGTTTACTGCCTTCCCTTTTGCATGGGGACTTTTGCATTGGGAGTACTTCTCATTGTTGACAATACATAGGGCATTTTGTATAATATTCCTAATGGGAGAGCTACATAACGAATAAAAACAGGAGGATAATAACATGAAAATCGTATTTGACGAAAGCCTGTACACAGGCAACGAGCTGATTGACGGCGAGCACAAGGAACTGATTGACCGGGTAAATAAACTGGTGGAAAGCATTGAAAAGGGTACCGAGAAGGTAACGGCAGTTAAGACGCTGGACTTTTTGATGGATTATACAGAGTTCCATTTTGCTGACGAGGAAAAGCTTCAGAAGGAAGTTGGATATGACAAGCTGGATCAGCATCATGAAAAGCATGAGGAGTTCAAGAAGGCTGTCTGTGAGCTGCGGGAAATGCTTGAGGAAGAGGAAGGCCCCAGCGACGCCTTTGTAGGCGCAGTAAACAAGAACATTACCGAGTGGCTGGTAAATCATATCCAGAACTGGGACAAAGCGATTGCTGATTTTATCCGTTCTAAATAATAAGCTTTGAAATGAAATTAAGCGTGCTTTGCACGTGTGCAGGAGATCATGAGATTCCTGCAGAGAAAAGGTCCGGCGGTGAGCCGGACCTTTTTGATAGGAATGAGCTGCCGCCTAGGAACGCAGCTTGATTACCTTTACCGGACATTTCTCAGCGCATTTGCCGCAGCCGGTACACTTCTCATAGTCGATGTGAGCTACGCTGTCTTCTACGTGGATTGCATCGAATTCACACTGCTTTTCACACAGCTTGCAGGCCAGACATCCGGCGCTGCAGACCTTTTTCACGGCAGCGCCGCGGTCATGGTTGGAGCAGCGGACTGCGTATTTTGACGTATCAGGCAGGATCTCAATCAGTCGCTTCGGACAAGCGGAAACGCATTTGCCGCATGCATGACATTTATTGCGGTCTACCCGGGCCACGCCGTTTTCTACGGTGATAGCGTCGAAGGGACATACCGATGCGCAGGTGCCGAAGCCAAGACAGCCGTAATCGCAGGTCCAGGGAGAAAGGCCGCTGGCGAAGGCAGAGGAACAGTCGTTGATACCGACATAATGTGCTCTGGAGGCTGCATTTTCACAGTCGCCGGAGCATTTTACGAAGGCCACCATTTTTACTGCGTCCTCCGGTTCTACTCCCATGATATGAGCAATCTTTTCCGCGACGGCGGCGCCGCCCACGGGACAGCCGTTTACCGGAGCTTCCAGATGGATAATGGCAGATGCCATAGCGTCGCAGCCGGCATAGCCGCAGGCGCCGCAATTGTTGCCCGGCAGGAATTCCCGGACCGCGATTTCTTTTTCATCTACTTCTACTTTGAATTTTTTGTCGACCGTGATCAGGAGCAAGCCCATCAGGAGGCCGATAATACCCACCAGAGCGGTGGCAGTAATAATTGCTTGCATAAGTTACCTCCTTTACAGGGACAGGCTGCCGAAGCCCATGAAGGCGATTGCCATGAGGGCGGCAGACAAAAGAACGACAGGTGCGCCCCGGAACGGAGCCGGGATACTGGATTCGTCGATCCGTTCGCGGATACCGGCCAGAAGCACGATGGCGATGGTATAGCCGACAGCCGTACCGAAACCGGCGGTAACGCTTTCCATAAAGCCGTAGCCATTCTGAACGTTCGTGAGAGCGACGCCGAGAACGGCACAGTTCGTCGTGATCAGCGGAAGATAAATACCCAGCGCCTGATAGATGGCAGGGGATGTCTTTTTCAGGAACATTTCGACCATCTGAACTAGGGTTGCGATAACCAGGATAAATACGATCGTTTCCAGATATTCCAGGTGCAGCGGAGCCAGAAGGAAGGTGTAAAGCAGGTTTGCCACGCCGGAGGAAATCGTGATAACGAAGATAACGGCAGCTCCCAGGCTGGCAGAGGTTTTGATTTGCTTTGACACTCCCAGGAAGGAACAGATGCCGAGGAACTGGCTGAGTACAACGTTATTTACCAGGGCAGTCGTAATAATGATCAAGAGCAAAGATGTATTCATGCTTTTGTTTCCTCCTTTCCTTCTGCATCACAGGATTTGGCACAGGATGCGCAGCACCCGTCGCAGCCCTCTACCTTTTTATTGGCCGCGGTGGAGATGCTGGCGGCGTTCAGGATGGCGATGAGAACCGCCATGACTAGGAAAGCTCCCGGCGCTTTGACGAAGATGGCGATGGGTTCGCATGCTTCCGGCAGTACGGTGAAGCCGAAGGCCGTACCGGCTCCGAGAAATTCCCGGACGAGACCGATTACAGTCAGGGCAATTGTAAAGCCGAGGCCCATTCCGACGCCATCCATGACCGCGAGATCCGGGGGAACCTTGTTTGCATAAGCCTCCGCACGTCCAAGGATGATACAGTTTACAACGATCAGCGGGATGTAGATGCCCAGCGCGCTGTAAAGGCTTGGCACGTACGCCTGCATAACCAGGTCCACCACCGTTACGAGAGAGGCAACGATGACGATATAAGCAGGAAGACGGACCTGATCCGGGATAACATTGCGCATAATGGAGATGATCAGGTTGGAGAAAATCAGTACTGCCAGTGTGGAAAGCCCCATTCCGATTCCATTGATGGCAGAGGTCGTGACTGCCAGTGTCGGACACATACCGAGCATCAGGATGATACACGGATTTTCTTTTATGATGCCGTTATAAATTCGTTCCATATATTGATTCATTTTCGTGTCCCTCCCTTACTGTATATTTGCCGCATAAAAGGCAAGTGCGGTATTGACTGCGTTTACAACTGCTCCGGAAGAAACGGACGCGCCGGATACAGAGTCGATTTCGTTGTCGGCAGTGGAGCCTCCGGCCTTGTTCAGAACAAATGCATCTGTGTTTACACCGGCAAACTGATTCTTGAATTCGTCTTCACCGCAGCGCATACCCATACCGGCTGTCTCGTTCAGTTCCGTGAAGGAGATACCGAGTACCGTGCCCTCCGATGAAATACCGACGGACAGGGTAATGTTTCCGTCAAAGCCGTCAGCGCTTGTTACGCTGATTACGTAGCCGGCTGTGGAACCGTCAGGTGCATTTCCGACTACCGCTTCGTTTATGTATGTTTTACCGAATTGTTCGTCGTAGATTTCACCGTTCAATGCATCGACTGCCGCCATGATTGCATCGTCATAAGAGAAGGAAGCTGCATCCGGGCATACCTCCTGATAGGAAGCGGCGCTGGCCGCCATATTCTGTTCGTCAATCTTGTCCTTGGTCAGCATATAAACGCTGCTGAGGGCAAGGCCGGCAACGAGTGTGATGACGGTCAGATTGACAGCGGCTTTCGGGAATTCACGTTCTTTGTATTCACCGCTCTTGTATCCCAGAGGCTTCGGAATCGGGAGCTTGTCAATAAACGGCACAATCATATTGGAAATGATGATCGCATAGCTGAAGGAATCAGCCGCTGTACCGAACACCCGGAAGAGCCCGGCGAGAATACCGATCAGCGCGCCGTATATAATCTGTCCCCTTGAGGTGACCGGACTGGTGACCGGATCTGTCGCCATGAAGAAGGCGCCCATCAGGACACCGCCGCCGCAGATATGCGCCAGCAGAAATACCGGATCAAAGCCCTGGCTGCCGAAGATTGCCATAAATGCAGTAAAAGCAGCAATGCAGGAAAGCGGGATTTCCATTGTAATGCCGCCGGAAACCCAGAGAATCAGACCGCCCAGCAGGAGAGCCAGGGCAGAGCCGCCGATCACACCGCCGGTATAGCCGAGGTATAGATCGGAAACATTGATAATCTCGCCGGCTTTCATTGCTGCCAGGGGAGTCGCTCCGCTGATGCCGTCTACGGAATAGTCTGTCATAATGCTTCCGAAGGAAATCAGTAGGAAGCATCTTGCCGTGACAGCGGGGTTCATGAAGTTTTTGCCTAGGCCGCCGAAAAAGCACTTTA
This sequence comes from Lachnospiraceae bacterium, assembly GCA_030524705.1. Lineage (GTDB taxonomy): Bacteria > Bacillota > Clostridia > Lachnospirales > Lachnospiraceae > Choladousia. The sequence continues at coordinate 18,220 of JAUNGD010000073.1, forward strand.
CGAACAGGATGGCGAAGAGGCCGCCGAGGTACG
>JAUNGD010000074.1 GCA_030524705.1 Lachnospiraceae bacterium
AAGCGTTAAAAAATAAGCATTAGAAAATAAATGCTTTAAAAATATAAGTACCAGAGGACAGTTATTATGAATAATTATATGGCAGGCTCATTGTTAGCCGTATTGATCGGATTTATTGCGGATCTGATTTTCGGAGATCCGGCGGTATCCTGGCATCCGATCTGCCTGATCGGCAATCTGATCGCAAAACTGGAAAAGGGGATACGCAGGCTGTTTCCGAAGACCCGGCGAGGAGAGCTGGCGGGCGGATGCGTCATGGCGGTTCTCGTTGTTTTGATATCCGCAGGAATTCCGGCGGTACTGCTGGTTTTGTCCTATCGGGTAAGCTTTTGGCTCGGTGCCGCGGTGGAAGCTGTGATGTGCTTTTTCATATTTGCAGTAAAGTCCTTGAAGCGTGAGAGTATGAATGTGGGAAGGGCGCTTCGGGAGGAAGGGCTGGAGGCCGGACGTAAGGCGGTAGCCCGCATCGTCGGAAGAGATACGCAGGCATTATCGGAAACGGGCGTCGTAAAGGCCGCGGTGGAAACGGTGGCCGAGAATTTTTCGGACGGTGTGTTTGCCCCGATGCTGTATCTGCTGCTGGGCGGCGGCGTGCTGGGATTTGCGTACAAGAGCATCAATACGATGGATTCCATGACAGGATATAAAAACGACCGCTATCTGTATTTCGGGCGTTTTGCGGCGAAGCTGGATGATGTGGTGAATTACATTCCGGCAAGGCTGGCCGCCTTGTTTCTGATCGTGTCTGCGGCAGTCTGCGGCCAGGATGCAAAGGCGGCCTTTCGGATCTGGCGGCGGGACCGCCGGAACCATGCCAGCCCGAATTCGGCGCAGACAGAGGCCGCTGCGGCCGGAGCGCTGCATGTCCGGCTGGCGGGGGATGCGTATTATTTCGGAAAGCTTTATAAAAAGCCGTTTATCGGAGACGATCTGCGTCCTGTGGAGATAGAAGATATTGCGAGAATGAACCGGATGATGGTGACGGCCTCCGTGCTGTCCCTGATCGTAATGGGAGCCGTAAAGCTGGCGGTGCTCCTGCTGCTTTAGTGCAGTAATAAGAAACCGGATTGTGGCGGTGCGATCCGTAAGGTGCTTTTTGACCACAATATCATGATGTAATGGGAACAGAAGAAGTATTTATTATTTGGAGAGAAAACAAAGATGTTTCATAAGCATGGCGGGGACATTTATGAATATAATGAAATCCGGGATTTTTCGGCAAATATCAATTTTCGGGGAATGCCGGAATCCGTAGAAAGGGCGGCAATGGCGGCGGTGGCCCGCTCCGTGCATTACCCTGACCCGGAATACAGGAGCCTTCGAAGAGCTCTGGCGGCACGGGAAAATGCGCTGCTTTGCCAGGAGACAGATATGGCCGGAGCCGGCGCTGCAAAGGAGCCGGGGACTGAGGGAGCCAGTCTGCCGGGATACCCGGGAGGAGAGGTCGGCCCGCAGCACATCATTTGCGGGAATGGTGCGGCGGAGCTGATGTTCGCACTTGCGGCGGCGTACCGGCCAAAACAGGCGTTGTTAGCTGCACCTTCGTTTTTTGAATATGAGCAGGCGCTGGCTTCCTTTGGGTGCGGCATCCGCCGTTTTTATATGGAAAAGGAGAGCGGCTTTGTCCTGGCGGAGGATTTTCTGGATGAAATAGATGAAAAGACAGATATTATGATTCTCGGCAATCCGAACAATCCCACCGGAAGGCTGGTTGAGACGGAGCTTCTGGAAAAGCTTCTGGAAATCTGCCGGGAGCGCGGGATTTTGCTGGTGCTGGACGAAAGCTTTTTTGACTTTTTAAGCGGGGAGGATGGAAGACGAACCTTTTCGGGAGTTCGGAGGATCCGGGAGAATCCCAGGCTTTTTGTCATAAAATCCTTTACGAAGATGTATGCCATGCCGGGACTGCGGTTCGGCTACGGTATATGCAGCGATACAGAGCTGTTGGAACAGATGCGCAGGGTGGTTCAGCCCTGGAATGTATCGGTTCCGGCTCAGGCAGCAGCGGAAGCGGCGGCCGGGGAGCTGGACTTTGCCCGGGAGACCGCCGGACAGACCGCCGTTAACCGAGAAACGATGAAACGGCAGATGGAGCGTCTCGGATACAGGGTGTTTCCATCGGATACGAATTTTCTGTTGTTTCAGGGGCCGGAGGATTTGGAGGAGCTTTGTCTGCGGCAGGGCGTTCTGATCCGGGACTGCAGCAATTTTCCGGGACTGGAAAAAGGCTTTTTCCGAATCTGCATCCGCGGCAAGGAAGAGAACAATAAGCTTTTGAAGATATTGGAAGAAGCCGGCGGTGAAGAAATGCAGGATACCATTAAAAATAGATAGGAAAATAGAGATACAGGATAAGAGGTGATACATAGGTGGCAAAGGTAATTATGATTCAGGGAACCATGTCAAACGTCGGAAAAAGCGTGGTGGCGGCGGGACTGTGCCGGATTTTTAAGCAGGACGGGTACCGCGTGGCGCCCTTTAAGTCACAGAATATGGCGCTGAACTCGTTTATTACCCGGGAAGGGCTGGAGATGGGCCGGGCCCAGGTCATGCAGGCGGAGGCTGCGGGGGTGGAACCCTCCGTATCCATGAATCCGATTCTTCTGAAGCCCACCAACGACGTCGGCTCCCAGGTGATCGTAAACGGTGAAGTGCTGGGAACCATGAGCGCCCGGGATTATTTTAAAATGAAAAAATCTCTGGTGCCGCAGATCATGAAGGCGTATCAGAAGCTGGATGAGGCGTATGATATTATCGTGATCGAGGGCGCAGGAAGCCCGGCGGAGATCAATCTGAAGCAGGATGATATTGTAAATATGGGCATGGCAAAGCTGGCGAAGGCCCCGGTGCTGCTGGTGGGAGACATCGACCGCGGCGGTGTGTTTGCACAGCTTTACGGTACGGTGGCTCTTCTGGAGGAAGAGGAAAAGAAGCTGATCAAGGGGCTGGTGATTAATAAATTCCGGGGAGATAAGACGATCCTGGATCCAGGTGTGGAAATGCTGGAAAGCATGACAGGACTGCCGGTCATCGGGGTGACGCCGTATCTGCATGTCAGCCTTGAGGATGAGGACAGCTTAAGTGAGCGTCTGGATGGGCCCCAGACGGTGGGACTGATTGATATTGCCGTGATCCGTCTGCCGCGTATTTCGAATTTCACGGACTTTAATGTGTTTGAGGGAATCGAGGGCGTTTCCATACGATATGTTTCCGCGGCGCATCAGCTCGGAAATCCAGATCTGATCATTCTTCCGGGAACCAAAAATACGATGCGTGATCTGCTCTGGATGCGGCAGAACGGCCTGGAGGCTTCGATTCTGAAGGCGCACAGGGCAGGCAGCGTGATCTTCGGCGTCTGCGGCGGTTATCAGATGCTGGGACAATGTATTTCAGACCCGGAGGGCGTTGAGGAAGGCGGAACGATCCGCGGCATGGGGCTGCTGGATACGGAAACCATATTTGAAGCGGAGAAGGCGAGGACGAGAGTTGACGGCAGGATTCTGCAGCCGGAGGGCGTGCTGCAGCCGCTGGGGGGAACAAAAATTACGGGCTATGAGATTCACATGGGACGGACCCTTGTCCATGAAGGGACAAGATCCTTCACGGAGATAGAAGATTCTATTACCGGCGAGCGCAAGCAGGAGGGAGCCTGCGGGGAAAACGTATACGGCTCTTATGTGCATGGGATTTTTGACAATGAGGCGATTGCTTCCGGCATCGTGCATGCGCTGGCGGCGGCGAAGGGAATTACAGAAGAAATGGGAATGGCAGTTGATTTTGCGGCCTTTAAGGAAACGCAGTACGACCTGCTGGCATCAGGGCTGCGGGAGCATCTTGATATGAAGGCAATTTACCGGATACTGGAGGAAGGCGTTTAGGCATATTTTCAGAAACAGTATCGAAAGCAGAGAGCAGTGTGGATTTGTTAAGGACAGGAGGAGAGCATTATGGAAGGTATTACTTTAAATGATATTGAGCGTCTTGGGCCGATGGAGATTGAGCGACGGAGCTTTGAGATTATTTCAGAGGAAGCGGGCAGCCGGATTCCGGAGGATGAACGGGCGATGATCATAAAACGGGTCATCCATACATCGGCTGATTTTGAATATATTGATAATCTGTGTTTTTCTGAGGGCGCGGTAAAACGTGCACAGGAAGCGCTGCGAAATGGAGCATGGATCGTGACGGACACGACGATGGCGCTTTCCGGTATCAATAAGAAAAGCCTGAAGCTGGCAGGCGGAGAGGCTCATTGCTTTATCGGCGATGAGGACGTGGCGGAGGAAGCAAAGCGTCTGGGAGTTACCAGGGCTTCGGTCTGTGTGGACAAGGCGGCAAGACTGGGGCGGCCGCTTATTTATGCGGTGGGGAATGCGCCGACTGCGCTGATCCGCCTGTATGAGCTGATCCAGGAGGGAACCTTCCGGCCGGAGCTGATCATCGGCGTACCGGTAGGATTTGTCAACGTGGTGCAGTCAAAGGAGCTGATCATGCAGACGGATGTGCCGTACATCGTTGCCCGGGGACGAAAGGGCGGAAGCAATGTAGCGGCATGCATTTGCAATGCACTGCTGTACCAGCTGGACGGAAGCCGGGGATAAGAATACACGCAGGACAGTCTGAAATATCTCAGGGAAAGGATGCATTAGGATGAAGGTTTTTCTGATCCGGCATGGAAGTACTGCCGGAAATCTGGAGCACCGCTATGTCGGGACGACGGATGAGGAGCTGACGCCGGAGGCGGTACAGGAGCTTCGGCTGGTCAGGGGCAGGTATCCGGTGCCGGAGCTCGTGCTTGTCAGCCCATTGAAGCGCTGCCGCCAGACCGCGGATATTTTGTTTCCAGAGGCGGAAAAGATTGCGCTTCCGGGACTCAGAGAATGTGATTTCGGGGAATTTGAATACCGGAATTATCAGGAGCTTCAGGGAAATGAGGATTACCAGAGATGGATTGACAGCGGCGGTACGATGGCTTTTCCGGGGGGAGAAAGCCGGGAGGAATTCATCGAACGGTGCAGTCTTGCCTTCTGGGAGGGGTGCCGTCAGGCGGCGGAAAAAGGCTGTGCTTCGGCGGCCTTTGTCGTGCATGGCGGAACCATCATGGCTGTGCTGGACCGGTATTCCGCGCCGCATAAGGACTATTTTGACTGGCAGGTAAAAAATGCGCAGGGATTTTCCGGGGAGATACCGGAGGCTGTGGCGGACAGGAGCAGTCTGCAGATCGGAAAGCTTTTTCCGCTTCCACGGGAGACGGATGCGACGGGCATAGAAGAACAGTTTGTAATGAAAAAAAATAAAAAGCTGCGCTGCGGGTATACCACCGGGAGCTGTGCTGCGGCAGCGGCGAAGGCGGCGGCGGAAATGCTTCTGACAGGACGGGTCTGCCGGTGGGCGGATCTGATGACGCCGAAGGGCGTGCCGCTGCACCTGCCGGTCCTGGAGCAGAGGATTTCGGAGAATGAGGCTGTGTGCGCGGTTCGGAAATACGCCGGGGACGACCCGGATGCAACGGACGGAATTCTTGTGTACGCAGCGGCCAGGCGGATATGCGGGGAGGAAGACAAAGGGGCATTAGGGGAGCCCTGCACCGCTGCAGCCGGCATGCAGACGGGGGGCCGGGTGCTTCTTGACGGAGGCATCGGTGTCGGCCGGGTCACAAAGCCGGGACTGGAGCAGCCCGTGGGAGCCGCAGCGATCAACCGCGTCCCGAGAGAGATGATTATCCGGGAGGCGGAAGCGGTCTGCGAGGCATATGAATATTCCGGCAGGCTTAAAATCACGATTTCGGTTCCTGCCGGGGTGGAGATTGCAAAAAAAACGTTTAACCCGCATATCGGTATTATGGGAGGCATTTCGATCCTGGGCACCAGCGGAATTGTGGTTCCGATGAGCGAGGAGGCCCTGATCGCCAGTATCCGGGTAGAGATGCGGCAAAAATACGAAAACGGAGAGGATTATCTTCTGATTACGCCGGGAAATTACGGGGCGGATTTCATTCGGAGAAGGGAGCTGTCCCGGGCTTTAGATGCAGAAAATTCCATGAAGTGCAGCAATTACGTCGGGGAGACCCTGGATATGGCGGCGGAGCTAGGCGTAAAAGGCATTCTGTTTGTGGCGCACATCGGAAAATTTATCAAGGTTTCCGGCGGGGTCATGAACACCCACTCCGCCCATGCGGACTGCAGGGCGGAGCTGATCGCGGCCCAGGCGATGCGCTGCGGCGGCGCGCCGGGTAAAAGAGACGCGGCTGAGATGATGGAGATTGCACGGCGGCTGCTTGGCACGAACACCACAGAGGAGGCCGTCGGGATTCTTAAGGAGGAAAATCTGCTGGAAGGAACAATGGCGGAGGTTTTGGACCGGATTCATTTTCATCTGCAGAAAAGATGCCAGGGGGCATTTGAGACAGAGGTAATTCTTTTTTCCAATCAGTATGGGTATCTCGGAGAGACGGAGGGAGCCGAAGAAATGATGGAAAAAATAATTGAGCAGAATGACAGGCTGCATGCTGCTCAGAAAATGCCGGAGGAAACTGAAAAGGGATAGCCGGCGGGCCGGCTGATGAAATAGAAATAAGACGAAATATAAGCAAATACAGGAGGATAAGAAAATGTCGGGAATTTTATATGGAGTAGGCGTAGGACCGGGAGACCCGGAGTATATGACCCTCAAGGCGGTGCGGCTGATCCGGGAAAATGAAGTGATCGCGGTGCCGGGGGCCGTGGCGCAGGAGACGGTGGCCTATCAGATTGCAGTACAGGCAGTGCCGGAGCTGGCAGAAAAAGAGCTGCTGCCGATTCTGATGCCGATGACCCACGACCGGGACGAGCTGGAACGCAATCACGAGAAGGCGGCGGATACGATAGAAAGCTGCCTGAAGCAGGGGAAAAATGTAGTGTTCCTGACGCTGGGAGATCCTACGGTGTATTCTACGTATATGTATGTCCAGAAGCGGATCGAGGGCAGGGGCTACACGACGGAGCTGGTAAGCGGCATCACCTCCTTCTGTGCCGCAGCAGCCCGGGCCAATGTTTCTCTGGTGGAGTGGAGCGAACAGCTCCATGTACTTCCGGCGGTGCACAGGCTGGACTGCGAGCTGGAGCTTCCGGGAAATTATGTACTGATGAAATCCGGCAAAAAAATGGGACAGGTGAAGGAGATTCTCAGGAAGAGCGGCAGAGATGTGGTGATGGTGGAGAACTGCGGAATGGAAACGGAGCACATCTATCACAGTGTCGATGAGATTCCAGACGATGCGGGATATTATTCACTGATCATTGCAAAGGAGGCAAAGGAATGATTCATTTTGTAGGAGCAGGAAGCGGCGCTGCCGATCTGATCACGGTACGGGGCAGCAGGCTGCTGGGCGAGGCGGACGTGATCATTTATGCAGGCTCTTTGGTAAATCCTGAGCTGCTGGATTACAAAAAAGAAGGTTGTGAGGTGTATGACAGCGCAAAAATGACGCTGGAAGAAGTGATTAACGTTATGAAGGACGCCGAAAAAAAAGGACTGACCACGGTGCGGCTCCATACGGGAGATCCTTGTGTGTACGGTGCGATCCGGGAGCAGATGGATCTGCTGGATGAGGCGGGTATCACGTATGATTATTGCCCGGGGGTCAGCGCATTCTGCGGGGCGGCCTCCGCGCTGAATCTTGAGTATACGCTGCCGGGGATTTCCCAGACGGTTATTATCACCCGGATGGCGGGCCGGACGCCGGTGCCGGAGCGGGAGGAGATCGCAAAGCTGGCTTCTCACGGCTCTACCATGGTGATCTTTCTGAGCACAGGGATGCTGGAAAAGCTCAGCGAGCGTCTGATTGCGGGCGGTTATACGGAAAATACGCCCGCGGCCATTGTCTATAAAGCGACATGGCCGGACGAGCGCAGCTATACGTGTACCGTGGGGACGCTGGCGCAGTGTGCAAGGGATAACAATGTGACGAAAACGGCTCTAATCATAGTCGGAGATACCGTGGCACAGGCGGGATACAACAGATCTGAGCTGTACCATCCGGCGTTTACGACGGAGTTCCGCCAGGCGACACAGAGCCGGGAGGATAGCGGAATTTAAGCTCCGGTAGGATGTAAAGAAGCAATATCAGAGCTTTGGCAGTATGGAAGAAAAAGCAATGTCAAGGCTCTGACAGGATTTGGACAGAAGGGACGTTGGGATGCATAGAATAGGAATTGCCGCTTTTACAGAACGGGGAAAGGCGCTGGCGGCGCAGATCGGAGGGCAGCTTGCCGGAACAAAGGAAAACGGCGGGGAGGCTCAGGCTGCGTGCGAGATCCTGTGGTATGAAAAAAATCTGAAAAGCTGGTGTGCCGAATGCTTTGAGAGGGCTGACGGAATCATCTTTATCGGCGCCTGCGGGATCGCGGTGCGCACGATTGCTCCTTTTTTGAAAAGCAAGACCTCGGATCCGGCGGTGCTGGTCATTGACGAGATGGGACAGTTTGTGATCTCCCTGCTGTCCGGGCACATCGGCGGAGCCAATGAATTTGCCCTGGACGTTGCGTCCTGCATAGGCGCGGCGCCGGTAATTACCACGGCCTCTGATGTCAATGGGAAAATTGCCGTGGATGTTTTTGCAAAGAAAAATCATCTGGCCATCGGTTCGATGGCGGCGGCAAAAAAGATTGCGGCGGCGATTCTCCGGGGGGAAGACGTCGGGGTATACTGCACCGGAGAGATAGAGGGAAATATCCCGGCGGAGCTAAGGCTGCTGAACCAAAAAGCGGCGGGATCTTCTTGGAAACAGCCCGCAGGGAAAGCAGATCATATCCTGTGGATTTCGGAGGCCGCACCTTCTTCCCGGGAGCTGGAGCAGTATTTAAAAAGCCCGGAGGGGACGGTGCTTCATCTGATTCCCAGGACGGTCGTGCTGGGAATCGGCTGCAGGAAGAATAAGGCAGCAGAAGAAATTTTTGATGGAATATCAAAGGTACTGGAGCAGGAGCGGATTCCGGTAAGGGCGCTGAAGCTGGCGGCGTCCATCGACCTGAAAAAGGAAGAACCGGGAATACTGGCGCTGTGCCGGAGGTACGGGATTGATTTTATGACGTATCCGGCTCCGGAGCTTGCACAGGTACAGGGAGATTTTCAGCCCTCAGAATTTGTCAAAAGGACGACGGGAGTTGATAATGTCTGTGAGAGAGCGGCCCTGCTGGCGGCGGGGAAGGACGCAAAACTGATTCGAAAAAAATACGCAGAGAATGGTGTGACCGCAGCGCTTGCGGTGCAGAAATGGAGGGTGCGTTTTGAAGAATAAATTGTATGTAGTAGGAATGGGACCGGGAGATGCGGAAATGATGTGCGTGAAAGCAGACCGGATCCTGCGGGAATGTGACACGATCATCGGATATACGGTGTATGTGAATCTTTTGAAGGAGATATATCCGGGGAAAGAATTTCTGACAACGCCGATGACCCAGGAGGCAAAACGGTGTGAGATGGCCTTTGCGGAGGCCGCCAGGGGCAAGCACGTTGCCATGGTCTGCAGCGGCGACGCCGGGGTATACGGAATGAGCGGGCTGATGATGGAGATTGGCGTGGATTACCCAGACATCGCGGTGGAGGTGGTGCCGGGGATTACGGCGGCGCTGAGCGGCGGAGCCGTATTGGGAGCGCCTCTGACTCATGACTTTGCGGTCATCAGCTTAAGCGACCGGCTGACCCCCTGGGATAAGATTGAAAAAAGGCTGCAGTGCGCAGCGGAAGCAGATTTTTCTATCTGCCTTTACAATCCTTCCAGCAAGGGACGGCCCGATTATCTGAAACGCGCCTGCGATATTCTTTTGAACATCCTTCCGTCAGACCGTATCTGCGGTACGGTGGAAAACATCGGAAGGGAAGGAGAGGCCGCGAAGCTGTATACGTTAGGTGAGCTCCGGGATACGCAGGTGAATATGTTTACGACAGTGTTTATCGGAAATTCTATGACGAAGGAAATCGGAGGACGGATGGTGACGCCGAGAGGGTATCGGATATGACAGAAAAAAAAGTTCTCGTTTTTGGCGGGACGATCGAAGGCCGGCAGGTGTCGGATTACCTGAACGAAAGCTGCATCTATCATACGCTGTCTGTGGCTACGGAGTACGGCGAGGAGGTGCTGACGCCCCGGAGATATCTGAACATCCATCAGGGACGTATGGATGTGGACGCAATGCAGCGGTTTATGCAGGAGGGGGATTTCTGCGCGGTGGTGGACGCTACCCACCCCTATGCGGTGGAGGTTTCCAGAAATGTCCGCAGCGCATGTGAAAAGGAAGGGCTTCCTTATCTGCGCTATCTGCGGCCCCGGGCCGGGGCGGCCGGAGCTTCGATGGAGAAAACAGCTTCTGAAGCAGAACAGAGCTGTATTTTTGTAAATTCCACAAGGGAGGCGGCGCAGTATCTGGAAACCCAGGAGGGACAGATTTTCCTGACCACCGGGAGCAAGGAGCTGCACGTGTTTACGGAGCATATCTCGGACAAAACCAGGTTGTTTGCCCGGGTACTGCCCTCGGCGGAGGTCATCGCCTCCTGCCGGGCTCTTGGTCTGGAGGGGAAACAGATCTGCGGTATGCAGGGGCCGTTTTCCGCGGACATCAATGAGGCGATGATGCGCCAGGCAGGATCGTCGTTTCTTGTGACGAAGGATACGGGAGCCTCCGGCGGCTTCCCGGAAAAAATAGAGGCGGCGTCGCGGCTGGGGATACGGACGGTTATTATCCGCAGGCCGGAGGAAGCCGGGTTTGACTGGGAAGAAATGGTGCGGCGGCTGAAGCTGATCCTGGAGGAGGAAAAGAAGTGTGCTGCCGGGCCAGAAGCAGCAGAGACAGAGGCAGCCGTATCCAGGACTGCGCGCCGCATTGGCTGTATCGGTATCGGTATGGGGACACTGGACACGCTGACCCATGAAGCGGCCCGGGCCATCCGGGAAGCGGATATTGTCTTTGGCGCAAAGCGGATCCTTGAGAGTGTGCAGAAAATGGGCCTGATCGCTCCGGCAGCCGCTGCGGTTACGGAGTACAGCGGGACGAGGATTGCGGAGTACCTTGCGGAACTTCCGCAGTACCGGGATATCATCATTCTGATGTCGGGGGATGTGGGCTTTTACAGCGGAGCCAGAGGCATTCAGAACGCTTTCCCGGATGAAACGGTGCATTATTACTGCGGAATTTCGTCGGTGGTTTATTTTGCGTCGAGGATTCCCACTGCATGGCAGGATGCGAAGCTGGTAAGCGCTCACGGAAAGCAGCTTGCCGTATTAAATTACGTGAAGCGGTATCCGAAGCTGATCATGCTGGTCAGCGGAAAAGAGGATGTGGAGCGCATCTGCAAAGAACTCCACGAGGCGGGACAGAGCCAGGTGAAGGTGACGGTGGGAACGAATCTGTCTTATCCAGAGGAGACGATCAGGAGCGGCGCGCCTGCTGATTTCCTGAAATGCGGCACCACAGGACTTCATATTATGATGCTGGAAAATCCGGCGGCGGAGCATGTGATTACGCCGGGTATCCCGGACGATGATTTTGTGCGGGGCAAGGTGCCCATGACAAAGGAAGAGATTCGGATTTTATCTGTAGCAAAGCTGCGCCTGACGGAGGATGCGGTGGTCTATGATGTGGGAGCCGGAACCGGCTCTGTGTCCATCGAGGCGGCAAGGCTCTGTACGGCGGGAACCGTCTATGCGGTGGAACGCAATCATGAAGGGATCGAGCTGATCCGGGAGAACAGCCGGCGGATGTGCCTGTCCAATATTGTGACGGTGGAGGGGCTGGCTCCGGGAGCCATGGAAGCTCTTCCGGTGCCGACCCATGCGTTCATCGGGGGCAGCTCCGGCAATATGAAGCAGATCGTTGAGCTGCTGCTTTCCAAAAATCCGCAGGTGCGTATCGTCATAAATACCATTGCCCTGGAAAGCATTGCGGAGGTTCTGAATGTTCTGAAGGAGCTTGGAATTCAGGATGCAGACATCGTTCAGGTCAGCGCGGCCAAGTCCCGGGTGCTGGGACGGTATCATATGATGACGGGCCTGAATCCTGTATATATCATATCCTTCGGAGGAAAAATATTGTAAAATTCCGGCGGAAAATATCGCAAGTTTCTGACCGAAAATATAATATTACAAAATTCAGGCAGGAAAGTACCATAAAACTTCGAATGAAAAATATTGTAAAATCATGTATCAAAAATTCTCAGAATTTGGTATGATGGTACGGGAGGTGCGGACATGCTTGGCGGAATCGACATTGGGACGACAGGGTGTAAGATCACGGTTTATACGAACGAAGGGGAATATTGCTACAGAGCCTATCATGATTATCCTGCTTCGAGAACGACAGGAGAGCACGAGGTGGAGGCTGCCGATATCTGGAATGCGATCCGGCATATTATTGCGGATGCGGCAAAGCGCTATCCTGATATAGATGCGATCGGGATCACCAGCTTTGGAGAATCCTTCGTGATGCTGGACGAGGACGATAAGGTGCTTTGTCCGGTGATGCTCTATACAGATCCCAGGGGGACGCAGGAGTGCGCGGAGCTGACCGAACGGCTGGGCCGCGAAACGATTGAGCGCATCGTGGGGACGGAGCCCCACAGTATGTACAGCCTTCCGAAAATTATGTGGATGAAGAAGCACCGTCCCGGGGAGTTCGCAAGAACCAGACGGATTCTCCTGATGCAGGATTATATTGTCTATATGCTGACGGGGCATGCGGTCATAGATTATTCTCTGGCTGCCCGGAGCATGGCGTTTGACATTTCCGAATATACCTGGAGCGATACGATTCTGGAAGCTGCGGGAATTGACAGAGGCCTTTTCTCAGAGCCTGTGCTCAGCGGCACGGCGGCTGGTACAATAAAGCCGGAGCTTGCAAGGGAGCTGGGGCTTACGGCGGACACGATGGTCGTTCCGGCCGCCCATGACCAGGTATCTGCAGCAGTGGGGGCCGGCGTTTTTGAGACGGACAGCGCAGTGGACGGCGCCGGGACGGTGGAATGTATCACGCCTGTCTTTTCCGGGATCCCCGACAGCCATGCCATGGCGGAAGGAAAATATGCCGTGATTCCCTTTGCGCTTCCCGGCAAATATGTGACGTATGCATTTACCTATACGGGCGGAGCGCTGATTTCATGGTTTATCAGTCAGATGGCAAAGGCGGAGCTGGCGCTGGCAAAGAAGCAGGGCAGGAGCGTTTATGAGGTTCTCGAGCAGGGAATGAAGGATGAGCCCACGGGCATCCTGGTGCTGCCGCATTTTGCGGGGGCAGGCACGCCTTATATGGATGTGGGAGCCAAAGGCGCTGTCCTTGGACTTACCGTAGAGCATACGACTTCGGATCTGTACCGGGCGATGATGGAGGGCGTCGTATACGAAATGAGGCTGAATCTGGAATATCTGGCAAGGGCAGGTATTTGTCCGAAGCGGCTCCGGGCCAGCGGCGGCGGGGCGTCGTCCGGCGTCTGGATGCAGATGAAGGCGGATATCCTGAACCTTCCGGTCACTTCTCTGGGAAGCGCTGAAGCAGGAGCAGCGGCGGGAGCTATGATGGCGGGGGTTGCCGCCGGAGTGTTTGAGAGCCTTGACGAAGCGGCGGAGAAGATGATTACGGAGAAAGAAACGTACGATCCGAGACCGGAGGCGCACAGGGCGTATGAGCCGCATTATGAGCGGTACAAAAAATTATATGAGGCAGTGAGACCATTGGTTTCATAAAATATATTCAAGGAGGAAGAAACATGTTAGTTACTTTGAAGGAGATTCTCGACATCGCAGAGGAAAAGAAAATTGCAGTTGGTGCATTTAACGTTCCGAACCTGGAGTGCATTCAGGCAGAGATCGCAGCAGCAGAGGAATTAAATCTTCCGATCATCATTCAGTTCGCACAGAGCCATGAGACACACATCAGTCTGGACGAGATCGGACCGATCATGGTGGATCACGCGAAGAAGGCCTCCGTTCCGGTGTGCGTACATCTGGATCACGGCGAGGATCTGGAATTTGTACAGAAGGCGCTGGACCTTGGATTTACCGGAGTTATGTATGACGGTTCTACTCTTCCGTATGAGGAGAATGTGGCAAATACAAAGAAAGCCGTTGAGCTGGCAAGAAAAGCAGGCGCTTACGTAGAGGCTGAGCTGGGAAGTATGGGACGCCGTGAAAACGGAACAGGAGAAGGCACAGGCGCCAATGACGAGACAAAGATTTACACAGATCCGGTACAGGCAAAGCAGTTCGTCGCAGAGACCGGTGTGGATGCTCTGGCATGCTCCTTCGGAACGACCCACGGCATTTACCTCACTGAGCCGAAGCTGGATTTTTCTGTTGTTGAAAATGTACGCAAAGAATGTGACGGACTTCCGGTTGTTATGCATGGCGGTTCCGGCGTAAGTGCAGAGGATTTCCACAAGGCAATCCAGGCCGGAGTACGTAAGATCAATTACTTTACTTATATGGACAAGGCAGCCGGAGCGGCAATGGTAGAATACCTGAATAAGCTGGAGGAGGGTAAGCCTGCATTCTACTCCGATGCGGCGCTTTGTGCGATCGCTGCAATGAAGGAGAATGTAAAGAGTGCAATGAGAACCTTTGCACTGCTTGATTTATGATCCATTTACCCAGAATCATGCTGGCAGCCCCTGCCAGCGGCAGCGGAAAAACGATGATTACCTGCGGACTTCTGCAGACCTTCGTGAACCGGGGGCTTGCACCGGCGTCCTTTAAATGCGGGCCGGATTACATAGATCCGATGTTTCACACAAAGGTGATCGGGGCGAAATCCCGGAACCTGGATACATTTTTTACGGAGGATGAGGTGACGCGGCACCTGTTTGCAAGAACTGCTGCGAAGGCGGGAATTTCCGTGCTGGAAGGTGTTATGGGGATTTTTGACGGTCTGGGAGGCACCTCGCCCAGAGCGTCTTCTTATGATCTGGCGTCCGTGACGGACACGCCGGTGATTCTCGTGGTGAATGCCCGGGGCATGAGCCTGTCTGTCATTCCAATGATCCAGGGCTATCTGGAATATCAAAAGCAGCTTGGAAAACAGGTGATCCGGGGAGTCATTTTGAACCAGATGACGAAAATGACGTATCTGATGCTTAAAGAAAAGATAGAGCAGCAGACCGGAACCCGCCTTTTGGGATATGTACCCCGGCTGGAGGGCTGTACCATTGAAAGCCGTCATCTCGGGCTGGTGACGCCGGACGAGATCACGGATCTGAAGCAGACGCTGCACCGCCTCAGCGCGGAGCTGGAGAGCTGCCTTGACCTGGAGGGGATACTGGAAATCGCAGAAGGTGCGCCGGATTATGAGGACCGGGAGCTTCAGGCCCCGGAAAAAATAAAGCAATATCTGCCGGAAGCATTGGGAAGCAGTACAGGGTCAGACCCGGC
This sequence comes from Lachnospiraceae bacterium, assembly GCA_030524705.1. Lineage (GTDB taxonomy): Bacteria > Bacillota > Clostridia > Lachnospirales > Lachnospiraceae > Choladousia. The sequence goes on from JAUNGD010000074.1 coordinate 15,392, forward strand.
GGCAGAGAAAATCCGTCCAAGAATTGGCGTGGCGATGGATGAGGCCTTTTGCTTTTATTATCAGGACAATCTCGAGCTGCTAAAGCAGATGGGAGCGGAGCTGGTGATATTTTCGCCGCTTCATGATGCAGCTCTTCCGAAGCTGCTTGACGGGATGATCCTCGGCGGAGGCTACCCGGAGCTGTATGCACAGAAGCTGGAAGAAAACTGTTCCATGAAAAGGCAGATTTATGAAGCGCTGACGGGGGGAATGCCGTATCTTGCGGAGTGCGGCGGCTTTATGTACCTTCACGAAGAGATGGAGGATATGGAGAGCCATTCCCATGATATGTGCGGCGTGATTCCGGGAAAATCCTTCCGAACACCGAAGCTCTCTCGGTTTGGATATATTGAGCTTAAAGTAAAGGAAGATGCGGGAGAGCAGCTCCTTTTGGCAGGACAGACCATCCACGGCCATGAGTTTCATTATTTTGACAGTACCAATGCCGGAGAGGATTATCTGGCCCAGAAGCCGGCGGGAAAGCGGAGCTGGGATTGCATTCACGGGAATGTCCGGAGTGCGGCGGGGTATCCGCATCTTTACTACTGGTCAAACCCTGAGTTTGCGGCAGCGTTTTTAAAACGCGCCTCAGAGTATGCAAAAGCGCGCCGGCAGTTTTCTGTTTTGGGATGAGAGGCTGCGGAGCACAGGGAGAAAGGAATGTAGCTTTGATATGAATAATGCGGAAATGACGCTGGAATATGTATTAGGACATATTTCACCGTGTGATAAAAAAGCAATGGAGGTGTGCAGGCGGCGCTGGGACAGCATCGCAAAGCCGCTGCACAGCCTCGGATGGATGGAGGAAGCCATTGCCATCATTGCGGGGGCGCAGCACAGCAGTGAGGTGGTCACCCACCGCAAAATCCTCGTGCCGATGTGTGCGGACAACGGCGTGGTGGAAGAGGGCGTGACCCAGACGGGACAGGAGATCACCGCTCTTGTGGCGGAGAATTTTCTGGATGAAAAATCCTGCGCCGCGGTGATGTGCAGAATGTCCGGCGCTGACATACGTCCCATTGACATCGGTATGGTCGTAGATACCCCGAGGGTTGAAAAGCGCAAGGTAGCCTATGGCACAAAAAATTTTGCGAAGGAGCCGGCAATGACCCGGGAGGAGGCCGTTCAGGCTTTGGAAACCGGAATCCGATTGGTGGGAGAGCTGAAGGAGGAAGGCTATGCCCTGATTGCCACCGGAGAAATGGGCATCGGCAATACGACGACCTCCAGTGCGGTGGCTGCTTCTTTGATGAAGGTTCCGGCTGTGGAGATGACGGGCCGCGGCGCAGGGCTTTCCAGCGAAGGCCTCAAAAAGAAGGTAAAGGTGATTGAGGAGGCCATCGAAAGGTGGGATCTGACCCAGGCAGACCCGTTGACCATACTTTCCTGTGTGGGAGGATTTGATCTTGCGGGCATCGCCGGTATGTTCCTTGGCGGCGCCTATTATCATGTGCCGGTTCTGATCGACGGATTCATTTCGTCGGTGGCGGCGCTGCTGGCGGTACGCCTTTGCCCGGAATGCAAAGGATACATGATTGCATCGCATGTATCAAAGGAACCGGCGGCTCATATGGTTTTGCAGGAGCTGGGGCTTTCTCCGGCCCTGGATGCGGGAATGTGCCTCGGAGAGGGAAGCGGAGCCGTTGCCGTATTTCATCTGCTTGAGATGGCGGCGGAGATTTATCACAGCATGAGCACCTTTGAGCAGATTGATATGGAGGCGTATCAGGAGCTGAAATAATAGCTGTATTTGATGAATAGAAAAACAGTATAGCTCATCGTGCGGAGGTATGCGGAAAGGTTCAGGAACTGAAGTCATTGTTTTACATATGATATATTGAGACAATTGACCAGAGGTGAAAGAAATGAAGCCTTTACTTGAACTGAAGCATGTGAGCTATGCGTATCACAGTAAAAGCGGTGAGACGATGGCTCTGGCGGATATATCCTTTCAGGTGCAGAGAGGGGAATTCATCGCTGTTGTAGGACCGAGCGGTTGTGGAAAATCCACGCTGCTCTCTTTAATTTCCGGGCTGCTCCTTCCAGAGAGCGGCTCGATTTTATTTGA
>JAUNGD010000140.1 GCA_030524705.1 Lachnospiraceae bacterium
TTCATCCGGTCGATCTTCGTCAGATTGCGGGAGCCGCACTTCGGGCAAACATCCATCTCCAGCTCCTGATGACCGCAGTCGTCACAGTATGCCAAAGAGAGATTAACGCCCTCATAATATCCCAGATTCATCGCCCGGCGGATCAGGCTCTTGATCGCCTCGATGTTGTAATCAATCGGATACCGCACATACTGAATCTTGCCGCCGTTGCAGAGCTCCCAGAATCTTCCCTCCAGATCCTGCTTCTCGATCGGCGTGATATCCTCCGTCACATGGCAGTGGAAGCTGTTGCTGACATACGGACGATCGGAAACATTTTCAATGATGCCGTATTTTTTGCGGAACTGCTCTACCTGAAGTCCGCAGAGACTTTCTGCCGGAGTTCCGTAAATCGCGTAAAGCCATCCGTCCTGCTCCTTAAACTCATTTACCTTATCATTGATATGCTGCAGTACCTCCAGAGCAAACTGTCCGTCCTCGGCAATCGACTTACCGTTATAAAGCTCCTGCAGCTCATTCAGCGCCGTAATACCGAAGGAAGCGGTCATCGGCTTCAAAAGCGGCTTGATCTTGTCATGGGGCTGCAGATGTCCGCCGTAGAAACCACCCTCACAGTAAGCCAGAGGATTCGTGGAGGCTCTCATTTCTCCAAGATACTCGTAGGTCCTGATATGCAGATTGCGGATCATTTCCAGATATTCGTCCAGCACCTCGTAGAAATCCCTGCTCTCAGCTCTTGACTTGGCAAGGATCATCGGAAGATGCAGGCTGACCGCGCCGACATTGAAACGTCCCACAAACACCGGAGCATCCTTGTCGTCCGCCGGCTTCATGCCGCCTCTCTCATACCACGGACTTAAGAACGCACGGCATCCCATCGGGCTGATGACCTTTCCGTACTTCTTGTACATGCTGGAAATGTAGCCCTCTCCCGTCATGGACAGCCAGTCGGGATACATGGTCTTGGCAGAGCACTGGATACCTGCCTCAAAAACATCCTCGCATGCGCCTCCCGGACAATGGAGGTTCTCATCGTAAAGGAAAACGATCTTCGGGAAGAGCACCGGCTTCTTGTTGTCCTTCTTGCCCTGGCCGCCCTTGTGTACCTCCAGAAGGGAAATGGCGATCAGTCTGGCAAACTCGCTCGTACCCAGACCCAGCGTCACCGTCACAAAAGGATAATCGCCCCGGGAAGAGCCCACCGTATTCAGCTTGTACTCAATTCCCTGCCATCCCTGGTCACAGTCTCTTTTCACCTTGTCCTGAGCGTATCTCAGCGCAGTCTCCTTCGCGCCCTCCCAGGACGGATCCGCATATTTCAAAAATTCTTCCTGATATTTTTTGAAGCTCTTCTCCGCATACGGAGCCAGAATCTTATCCACCTCCGGAACGGTAAAACCGCCGTACTGCTGCGCCGCCGTACTGAGGATAATATCTCCCATGACGTCAAAGGCCGTATCCAGGGTCTTCGGCTCATTGTACCAGACATTTCCCATCTCGAAGCCGCCCTTCAGCACTGCCCCTACGTCAAACAGGCAGCAGTTCATCGTATCCAGACGGGCAGACTGGTCATGAATATAAATATAACCGTCCTTGCAGGCCTGCAGCTCGTCCCGGGTCATGAAAAATTTGCGGTAAAGCTCCTTGTTCAGCTCATTGAAGATCAGGCTTCGCTTCGTCGCCACCAGGGCGCTGTCCGTATTGGCGTTGCTCTTGTCGCCGATATAGCGGATGGACTGGCTCTTTGTATACACGTCATCCATCATATGAATGAAGTCCAGCTTGTAGTTGCGGTAATCACGGTAGCTCTTTGCCACGGCGGGATTCACCGCCTCCAGGGCTCCCTCCACGATATTGTGCATCTCCTGAATCGTGATGCCCTCTTTCTTTAAGGACTCAGCCTTTTCCTTGGCAAAATCACACAGGAAATCCAGCTCCTGATCCGTAAATTTATACAGAATACGTGCTGCAGACTTATTCACCGCAACAATAATCTTCTGCACATTGAACTCCTCGTGAGTTCCGTCTTTTTTAATTACATACATCTCGTACTTGCTCCTTTTCTCAAAAAACTATATATAGTGTACTTTTCCTGATTTTTGATTTGTAAAAACCATATATTGTTTCTTGAGTATACTCTATAATCCTTTCTTTGTAAAGTGCATTTTTCATCTGCAACCTCATTTTTGTCCGCGCTCATATTTCTATTCGCACTCGCATTTCTGT
>JAUNGD010000075.1 GCA_030524705.1 Lachnospiraceae bacterium
CTCGATAAAATCTGATCTTCCTATACTTTTAAAAATCATTCATGAAACAACCCTGGAAGAGAGCAGCCCTTATATCCCGAAGAACTCCGAAGAAGTCTATGAAATGCATCAGCCGGAATTTATTTATGATGTGAATATATTATATATATCATATATTTATCTTATTGTAAATAATTATTATCATATTATTTTAGTTTTTCATTGTTTTTCTTTTTTTCCAATGTTATACTGTTTCTATCTTTCAGAAAAAGGAGACACGGACATGTACTATAAGCAGTATGGCAATACTGATATGAAGGTTTCAGCCATAGGACTCGGCACCATGCGCTACGACATGGAGGACGTCAAAGCCGGACGGCTGGAGAAATGTGCGGAAATCCCGCTTTACGCCTTTGAAAAGGGTATCAATTACTGGGATACCGCACCTCTCTACTGTGATGACAAAAGTGAGATCATCACCGGAATGGCTCTTTCCCAGATAGACCGGAGCAAGGTCTATGTCACATCCAAAGTAAACTTCGGCACACTGGGAACAGAAACCCCGGACAGAGATACCTTCCGCCGCAGACTGGAAACATCCCTTGATCGTTTACAGACCGACTATATTGACTTTTACCATATGTGGTGCATGCTGAATCTGGAATCATGGCAGAAGCATGTCGATGCACTGTATGGATTTTTTGAAGAAGCAAAATCAGAGGGCCTCATCCGAAATATCGTATTTTCTTCCCACATGCAGGGAAATGATATTGAAACAGTCGTAGAAACCGGAAAATTCAAGGGTATGCTCATCGGATACAATGCCCTGAATTATCGTTTCCGCCAGAGCGGTATCAAAAAGGCGCACGAAAACGGCATGGGAGTCGTGGTCATGAATCCGCTGGGCGGCGGAATGATCCCGCAGAATCCTGACGCCTTCTCCTACCTGACCGAGGGCACGGATCTGACGGTGGCCCAGGCCGGGCTCCGCTTCGTTGCCTCCCACAAGGAGATCACCGTCACCCTGGCGGGATGTACTACAAAGGCTCACGTAGACGATGCGGTAAAGGCGGTGGAAAACCTCGTGGAGGAGCCCGCTGAGGCAATCGTTGAAAAATATGCTGCAAAGGGCCCGGCGCTGAACAATCTGTGTACCGGCTGCGGTTATTGCAAGGGATGTCCTATGGACATTGAAATTCCAAAATTTATGGACGCCTACAACCAGAAAATCCTGAGCAGGCAGGAGAACCGCCTTGCCTCCCGGTTAAGCGGCCACTGGAACATTCCGGCAGAAAAAGCCGGCGAATGTATCCAGTGCGGCAACTGTGAAAGCCAGTGTACACAGCATCTTCCGATCATCGAGCGTTTGAAGGAAATTGCGGCGCTGTAGCCTTTACAAGCTGTTACAAAAACAGGGCTCAAAGCAGGATTTTGCCACGGCACCCGTTCTGGGCCCCTTCAACCTGAATTTTATAGAAAGAAGGTCTGCTGCATGAAAGCATATCAAAGATTATTAAATTACGTAAAAATCCACACCACCAGCGACGAAAACAGCACCACCGTACCGACAACTGAGCGCCAGTTCGATCTGGCCCAGGTGCTGGTGGAGGAAATGAAGAGTCTGGGGATCGCAGATGCAAGGATGGAGGATAACTGTTACGTTTACGGGACGATTCCTGCCACACCGGGATACGAGGACAGGCCCGGCATCGGATTTATCGCCCATATGGACACTGCCCCGGACTTCTGCGGTGAACATGTAAATCCCCAGGTTCACGAAAACTATGACGGCGGTGAGGTCGCCCTGGGAACCAGCGGCAGGACATTGACCCTTGACAAATTCCCGTACCTGAAAAATCTTAAGGGCCGCACACTGATCACCACCGACGGTACCACGCTTCTGGGAGCTGATGACAAGGCCGGGGTCGCTGAGATCATGACCCTGGCGGAGCGCCTCATCAGCGGCGACATGCCCCACGGAAAGGTCTGTATCGGTTTTACCCCGGATGAGGAGGTCGGCAGCGGCGCCGCAGAATTTGATATTCCGGGATTCGGCGCAAAATACGCCTACACCGTGGACGGCGGCTGTGAAAATGAGATCGTCTATGAAAATTTCAACGCATGCGGCGCGGAATTTGAGGTAAACGGTTTTAATATTCATCCCGGCGAATCCAAGAACAGAATGATCAACGCCTCGCTGGTGGCTATGGAGATCAATAGTATGCTTCCCACCGCCGAAACCCCGGCTCACACCGATATGTACGAGGGCTTTTTCCATCTAACCGACATGCAGGGCACGGTAGAGCACGCAAAGCTTCAGTATATTGTTCGGGATCACAGCAGTGAACATTTCGAATGCCGTCAGGAAATGCTGCGCCATATCGAAAAAATCATCAACGAAAAGTACGGCGCAGGCACCGTAAAGCTGACGATCCGCCAGCAGTACCGCAACATGGCCGAGGTGATCGCCCCCTGTATGCATCTGGTGGACCATGCAAAGGAATCCATTCGGGAGCTTGGCATGGAGCCTGACGTTTCTCCGATCCGGGGCGGTACAGACGGCGCACAGCTTTCCTTCCGCGGTCTTCCCTGTCCGAATCTCGGTACCGGCGGATACGCCTTCCACGGCCCCTACGAGCATATCACTGCCGAGGGAATGGATGCGGTGGTAGAAATCCTACTTGGAATCGTAAAGCGGTACGCAAAATAATTTCTGCCAGGGCTTACCCTGCCATGCTCTCAAGGCCAGCATACATTTTATAATTTACGTTTAAGCATTTTTTACAGCAAAGGAGTAAACTCATGATTCGTTTCAATAATGATTACAACCACGGCGCTCATCCGAATATTCTGGAGGCCCTCGCAGCGACAAACGACGAAAGCTACGGCGGCTACGGCCTGGATTCCTGGTGCGAAAAAGCCGCCCTGGAAATAAAAAAATACCTGGACTGTCCTGAAGCCATCGTGCATTTCATGATCGGCGGAACGCAGGTAAATTTCACGGTAATCGCAGCTGCGCTCCGTCCGTATCAGAGCGTTATCTGCGCAGACAGCGGCCACATCCACGCCCATGAAACCGGCGCGGTGGAAAATACCGGGCATAAGATTCAGGTCCTTCCCTCCAAAGACGGCAAGATTACCGCAGAGCAGATCGCGGCGGAGGCGGAGCTTTACCGTACCAGCGGGGTACAGGAGCACATCACCCAGCCCAAAATGGTATACCTCTCCTTCCCGACGGAATACGGTACCGTCTACACCCTTCAGGAGCTGACAGAGATTCACAGGGTCTGCCGGGAATACGGTCTTTATCTCTTTATCGACGGCGCCCGCCTCGGCTACGGTCTGGCGGCAGACGGTATTGACGTCACCATAAAGGACATCGCCCGTCTCTGCGACGTATTCTACTGCGGCGGAACAAAATGCGGCGCGCTGTTCGGCGAGGCGGTGGTCTTCCCTACCCCGGAGCTGGCAGTGGATTTCAGAAGCTATATCAAGCAAAACGGTGCAATGCTGGCAAAGGGCTGGCTGCTGGGCCTGCAGTTTTATACGCTTTTTCACGACGGACTGTATTTCGATATCACAAAAAAGGCTGTAGGCTACGCAATGCAGATCAAACAGGCCTTCGAAGAAAAGGGCATCCCCTTCTATATCGAAAGCAATACGAACCAGCAGTTTGTCGTCCTTGAAAACAGTGTGATGGAAAAACTGGCTCAGAACTACATTTTTGAATATGAGCTGAAGGTGGACGAAACCCATAGCTGCGTGCGCTTCTGCACCAGCTGGAGTACGAAGCAGGAGGAAATCGACGCCCTCGTCACAGACATTCGCGCCCTGTAGTGCACGGCTAAGAATGTATGTATCACAATGAATCAGGAAAGGAAAATACAGCCGGAAGCTGTGGCTGTATGATAGAAAATAATATGATTACTACAATTTTATTCGACCTGGACGGCACGCTTCTTCCCATGGATCAGGATATTTTCGTTCAGTCCTACTTCCGGGAGCTGACAAAGAAGCTGATCCCTCTCGGCTACGAACCGGACAAGCTCATTAAGACCATCTGGGCCGGGACAGCGGCCATGGTCCAAAACAACGGCGCCTGCCCGAATGAAGACGCATTCTGGAATCTATTCCGCCAGGTTTACGGAGAGGCTGCACTGAAGGACAAACCGGTTTTTGAAGAATTCTACAGTGTGGAATTCCAGAAGGCCGCCGATTCCTGCGGCTTCAATTCAAACTCCAAAAAAACAGTGGAGGAGCTTAAAAAGGCCGGATACCGGGTCGTCCTCGCAACGAACCCAATCTTCCCTGCCGTTGCCACAGAGAGCCGGATCCGCTGGGCCGGTCTGGAGCCATCGGACTTCGAGCTTTATACTACCTATGAAAACTCCCGCTATTGCAAGCCCAACCCGGCTTATTATACGGAAATTCTTCAGAAGATCGGCTGCCGGCCGGAGGAATGTCTGATGGTGGGAAACGATGTGACGGAGGATATGGTGGCCCAAAGCCTGGAAATGTCCGTATTTCTGCTCACGGACTGTCTGATCAATAAAGAAGAGAAGGACATTTCCGTGTATCCCCACGGAGGATTTGAAGAGCTGCAAAGGTACGTACAGGGATTCCGTTCATAAAAATGAAATGCATAATAAAGAACATGCCGCAGAATACTTCCGACGGGCTTCCGTCTCACATATTCTGCGGCACTTCTTCTATTTTTTATACTCCTGTTTTCTTCAGTTTCGTCAACTGCGCAGAAAATTCATCTGCACGCACATTCTCCGATGCAGTTTTTCTATGTGCTCTGTCTCTGCTGCTGATTCATCTGCACGCACATCCTCCGCCACAGCTTTCTCTACACACTCAGCTTCCGCTCCATGATCCATCCGGTAACGGCGTACATAATTGCCACAATAACGATGGATGCGCCTATTATCATACAAAATTCTGCCGTATGATTTGAAAGTGACGGAAGCATATCCAGGGCCTTACCGGAAATATATCCTAAAACCAAAAATATGATAAAGCTGACAAATCCACTGAACTTTTTCCCCGCCAGTACAGTTGCCGAAAGCAGGATGGCCAGATAGCCCGTCACCACCGTCATCAGCCAGGAAGCAAGCACTGCAAAGAAAGGCATCAGAATATCCTGCGGCGCTACGTTAATATCCACCCGAATGCTGATCATGAATCGATCCAGCATATCAAGAAATTCTTTTATCCCTCCAATATGAAGGACTCCAATCGTCGTATCAATGGCAGCCAGGGCCGCAAAGAAAACTCCTGCCAGAAAAATTGAGACGCCATTTTCCAGCACCTTTGCTCCCAGAACCTGATAGCTGTTCTTCGGCGTTAAAAACAGCATGTAGCTCTGTTTGGTATTCAGATCACGGTGAAAAACGATCAGGCTGTCAATACCGATATAGAAAATCCCGATCATAGCGCACATTACCAGGCCCACCAGGCCAACGGCCAAAAATTTATCCAGCTCAAAAAATACACCGATCAGATATGAAATCTCGGCTAAAGCCGTAATGACCAAGAGAACCATCTTAGAAAACATCGTCTTCCGAAATTCATACTTCATCAATTTTAACATTACTCTTCCCCTCCGTGTCCATAGATTTCACGATATTTGTCTACAATTGATTTTCCCTGAAGCATACGCAGCTCCTCCGCCTCGCAAACCTCCACCAGCTGGCTGTCCTTCATAAAAATAGCCGTATCTACAATCTTTTCCAGCTCATCCACCAGATGACTCGATATTACCAGGGCAACCTCCGGCCCCACTGCATCCAGAATACTGCTTATGATCTGATCCCGGGCCAGAAGATCAATGCCGTTCAGCGGCTCATCCAACAAATAAACCTTCGCCTGCCGTGCCATAGTGACTGCTATTTTCAGCTTCGCCATCATACCGGAGGAAAGAGATTTCGTCTTCATATCCGGTGTCAGCTCCATCCGTTCCAGAAGCTGGTTGTATTTTTCCATTGAAAAGTCTTCAAAAAAGTCCTCGTAGTATTTTCCCACGTCCTGAATGGTCATCCAGGAATAAAAGTAAGGCTCTGTGGACATATACGCCACTTCCTTCCGGCTCTCAGTCCCCACCGGCTGATCCTTATAGTAAAAGCCGCCGGAGTTTGGCTTCACAAGCCCCACCGCCATCTTCATAAGTGTCGTTTTACCGCTGCCATTCGGTCCCAGCATCGCATAAATCCGTCCCGGCTCTATCTTCAAAGACACGTGATCTACCGCCGTCTTTCTCCCATAAACCTTTGTAATATACCTGCACTCTAACATATCTGCTTCTCCTCTACTCACTGAAATTTAAAATCTCCCGAAATATCCCCAGCCGGATTTTTCCTTAAAAGCTGCCGTCCTGCTTCTTTAAGTGTCATTGCTTTGCTGTGTTTTCGTCTTGTGCTCCTGAAGCAGCCGCAATGCCTCCGCCGAAGAAATCCCCAGCTGATGCATTCCTTCCAGGAAACGGTTCACCAACTCCTCTGCCATCTCATCCCGCATCTGCTGCACCTTCCCTTCATCCTCCGTCACAAACGTTCCCATACCGCGCTTCGTAAAGCAAACACCCTCCAACTCAAGCTCCCGATATACCCGGCTGACTGTGTTTGGATTGATCGTATACTGGATCGCCAGGTCACGGACAGAGGGCAGCTTATCTCCCGGAATGAGTCTGCCGGTAACAATATCCTTTTTGATTGATGCCATTACCTGTAAATAAATAGGAAGCGCTGAATTAAATTCCATAGTTCCTCCTGCTCTTGTGTATCTGTGTACTAGTTAAATAGTACACTATGTCATTCATTTTGTCAAGGAGAATTATTTCTAACAATCCATATTTTTATTTTCTTAAGAAATAAACTTCATACGCCGCATGATCCTGTACTAAATGCCGGCGTAAACCCCCGCATCTGTACCGTATGCGATCTGGCGGCAGGAAATTATATCGTTTTCTGGAAGACCAGCAACACAAAAATCATAAAAGCAAAATGCATAGTTACTGTGAAATAACAGCTCTATTTCAAATTTAAAAAAGGAGGGACAGAATCAAATCTGCACCCTCATTTCATTTTATAGCCTCTGCTTTTTATTTCTTTCTCAGCCGGTCTTGCCCCGGAAACGGAATAATCGCCTGGATCAGCTGCCTCGTATACGGATCCTGGGCATTCATAAACAGCTCCTTCGCGCTGCCCGTTTCCACAATTTTCCCCTTCTGCATCACACAAATCTGATCTGAGATTTTCCGAATAACGGAAAGATTATGAGAAATAAAAATCACGCTCATTCCATATTCCTCCTTCAGCTTCAGAAGGAGCTTCAAAATCTGGTCCTGAATCGACACATCCAGCGCCGAGGTTATCTCATCCGCGATCAGAAGCTTCGGCCTCATAAGCACAGCTCTTGCAATAGCAATTCGCTGCAGCTGCCCTCCCGAAAATTCTCCCGGTTTTTTGCCAAGTATTTCTCCGGTCAGCCCGCATTCATTCAATATGTTCTCCATTTTCATCCGGGCATCGCTTTTTCCTCTGGCAATTTTATGCACCGTCAATACCTCCGTCAGGCTGTCCGAAATCGTCTTTCTGGGATCCAGACAACTGAAGGGATTTTGAAAAATAAGCTGAATATCCGTACGCAGAGGGCGCATCTCCCGTTCCTTCAGCCCCGTAAGTTCTTTTCCGTCAAACAGGATTCTTCCCGAATCGCAGTCCTCCAGCCTCACCAATAGCCTGGCCAGCGTCGATTTTCCGCTCCCGGATTCGCCTACGATCCCCAGAGTTTCCCCTCTTCTGACCGAAAGGCTGCAGTTATTCACAGCGTAAAAAGCACCGTTTTTTACCTGATATGATTTGACCAGATGCTCCGCTGTCAATATATTTTTTTCTGAATCTATCTTGCTTTCCATATCACACCTGTATTCTGACTGCCGCAGCTCCCGCTGCATACTGCCTGCAATCCTGCTGCTTTATACTTCCATTTTCTTCTGCTTTACTCCTGCCAGGACAGCTTCTTTGTCTCTTCCAGCAGTGTCCTGGTATACGCCTCCCGCGGCGCAAAAAATACCTGCTCCATGGTGCCTTTTTCTACGACGCCGCCGTCCTTCAGCACCATAATATCATTGCAAAGCATTCCCAAAAGCGCCAGGTCATGGCTGATATAAATTACCGAAAGTTTTCTCTTTTCCACAATCTCCTTGAAAAGCCGGAGAAACTGCTGCTGGTTTATAACATCCAGGGAGGTAGTCGGTTCATCCGCCACCAGAATTCTGGCCTCCGATTCCAATGCCAGCGCAATAGCGATCCTCTGCCTCATACCGCCGGAAAGCTGATGGGGGTATTTGTTCAGCGTGTCCTGCCCGCCATAAATCCCGTAATCCTCCAGCAGCTTCATCATATATGCTTCCAGCTCTGTTTTGTTCAGGCTCCGGTGCAGCCAAATAGTCTCCTTTAGCTGATTTCTTATTTTTTCATAGGGATTCAGCGCATTGATGGCATCCTGCAGAATAATGGATATTCTTGAGGAACAAAACTTTTGCCTTTTCGCCGGTGGGATCTGCATGATATCCTCGCCCCACATAAGGATTTCTCCCTCTACCTTCGCCGCCTTGGCGGACAGAAGGCCGGTCAGGGCATACATCGTCATGCTTTTTCCGGCCCCGGATTCTCCGGCGATTCCTAAGATATGTCCCGCTTCCAGGTCAAAGGATATGTCCTTTACCACCGTGACAGACCGCCGTTTATTTTTGATGGTCATGCACAGGTTCCTTACCCTCATCGCATATTTATCGTTTTCAGTCTCCAAAAAGAGTCACCTCCCCGTTGTTTTTCTGACTCTTCTGCTCAAAAAACACATGGAACATAAAAGCGATCAGAAATATCATAGCTGCCGGTATCAGCACCAGCCTCGGGTACGTGAGAATATAGACCCGGTATTGATACAGCATGGTTCCCCAATCAGGATTCGTCACATCTGTCCCCAGACCGATAAAGGCCAAAGACGCATACTGCAGCGCCACGTTGCTGGCCTTGTTTGCCATAAAAGCAGACAACGGCTCCGTCATATGCGGGAGGATATGATGGAGAATGATTCTGAAATCAGAGACCCCCAGCACTCTCTCCGCCGCGACAAAATCCTTCTTTTTAATGCTGAGCGTCAATGCAGACGCCTGATTCGCATACTCCCCCATATTGCCGATGCCAAATACAATTCCCGCCGTTACCGGGCCGAAGCCGAACATCGCAGAAAAGATCAGCGCCATAACAAAAGATGGAATCGTCAGCAAAAAATCTGTTAAAAACTGTACCAGATTTCCAAAAATTCCTTCATAATATCCGCCAAAAAGTCCCAGAAGAGTCCCTGCAATACAGGAAATAGAGGTTGCAATCACAATCACTTCAAGCATGCGCAGACCGCCCTGGGCCATAAGAGAAAAAAGATCTCTCCCAAGATTATCCGTCCCCAGAGGATGCTCCGATGACATCTCTGCAAAGGGCTGTTCCACATGGGGCGCGATATCGCCGCTGGAAAACGAAAAGACGAAGGCCACCGCCATCCAGAATATAAGAAACAGTAATAAACGTTTTTTCATGCTCTCGACCTCACATCCAAAAACTGCAGCAGCACCCGGAAAACCAGATGCACAAAAAACATCCAGATCAGCAGCACCAGAACATACGTCTGAAGCACCATATAATCCCTGGCTTTCATGCTGTCCACCAGAAAATAACTGATGCCGGGGATCGTGAATGCAAATTCCAGCACAGAGCTTCCTCCGAGAATCCATGCGAATTTTGCGATCATGGCAGAAAACATTCCGTACAGCACCGGCTTATAGCTGTGGTGCAGCAGTACATATCCTTTTGAAAATCCTCTGGAAACTGCAAATCTCACATAGCTTTGCTGAAGCTGTTCTTCAAAATGCACCTTACAAACCCTGGACAAGGTTCCCGTCATATAAACCGCCGTGATAAGAATTGCAATGAAAAAGCTCAAAAAACCATTGCCGGTAAAAAATTTAACCAGCTTAAATTTAACCCCCACCACATAAATGACCACAATGGACATCAAAAATTCCGGAAAGGACCTGGACAGGATAACCAAAAGCTCACTGAGCCGATCGCAGATTCTGCCCGGCTTTAGTGCGGCGCCATAACCAAGAAAAAAAGAAATCACAGCGGAAATCAGCATTCCTCCTATACCGATCCCAAAAGAATACGGCATTTTCTTCATAAACTGGCTGCGGATGTCCATATGCGAGACATAGGATACGCCCCAATCTCCCCGGACAAAATTCACGATCCACTGTACATACTGCTGCGGCAAAGGCTTATCCAGTCCCATATCCTTTTCCACTATTGCAATATTTTCCGGGGTAGCCGGAAGCTGATAGTAGGACAGCATCTGTTCCGCCGGGGACACCGGCATCTGTCTGACAAACCAGAAAATCGCCACGGAAGCCAGTAAGAAAAACAGAAACCATTTTACCAGAAATTTCAGTACCTGTTTCATTTGCTTTCCTCTCCATTCAGAGAATTCTGCTGCGGCCCTTTGGCATCTGCGTTATCTGCCGCACCAGTGTAAAACAGGCAGAAAGGCGGCGCCCTTCTGCCTGCAGTTTTTGCTTCTCTCTTATGCTTTTACGCGCCGCAGTCCTTACTCCAGACCCAGCTTCGGATTGATTACATAGTAATCTCCACAGTACGGAGTGTAATCGGCCAGCTTGTCAGAAACTGCAATATGCCACTGCGGGTCTACCAGAAACAGTACCGGCAGATCTTCATATACAACATCCTGTACCTCTACTGCCAGAGCGTCTCTTTCCTCTCCCGGCTCCATAGTTCCCATCTGATCCAGAAGCTCTACCACCTTATCAGAGGAGTAATTGTTGAAATTCTTTCCTTCGCCTTGACGGAAGAACTGATTCAGAGCAAAAGCCGGATCAGCGGTGGGCGCCGTATGCTGTGCATAGAACATGATGTCATATTCACCGGAGCGTCCTGTTTCATCAATGCTGTCCACGATTTCTGTCGTCGTCTGAATGCCCAGCTCATTCAACTGTGCTGCGGCAAGCTGCATGATAATCGTCAGGTCAGGACGGGATGCGTACGTTACAAGCTTCAGTGAAAGCTCCTCGCCGTCCTTTTCCAGATTGCCGCTGTCATTTTGGGTCCATCCGGCTTCCTCAAGATAAGCTGCCGCATCATCGGTACTTGTGGTGATTTCCACATCTCCCGCAAAAGAATAGTAATGTGCGAAAAATCCTGTTGCAACACTTCCGCCCTTCAGAGCCGTCAGCATATCCTCACGGTTCAGTGCAGCATTTACGGCCTTTCTGACATTCAGATCATCCAGCGGTGCGCGCTCCAGATTCATGATACCGAAATACTGATAACCTGCATCAATATTCTTGACCGTGTAGCCCTCTGCCTCGAGAATTTCCGCTACGTCCGGCGTAACGGTGAATGCCATGTCGATTTCTCCGCCCTCAAAGGCCAGCTGCATCGCACTGGTATCCTTAAACGCCTTGATAACCACATTCGGGCGGTTCTCTGCCTGATCGTCATAATACGGATTCGGAGTCATGGAAATCTCCACGCCCGGATCAAGATTCTCGATCATATACGGGCCGGTAAATGCGTATTCTCCGTTATCCAGATGCTTAAATACAATATTTGTCCACTCAGTCAGCACAGAAACCATCTGCTTTGTCATTCTCTCTGTGTGAACCGTAAACGTAGTATCATCTACAGCCGTAAACTCAAGCTTGCCCGCCGTTGCATTGGAAAGGCCGTTTTTCTCGATCACTTCATTCATGCAATCACAGATAGAATTCGCCGTCACGTCGCTTCCATCTGAAAACTTCACCCCGGTCTTCATTTTCAGGGTCCAGTCATTATCATCAGTCTGTTCCAGGGAATCAATAAAGCGTGAATACGTATTCCCCTCTTCATCCAGCATAAAAATACTCTCGCTCACGCCATGCGCAGTCAACGCCCAGGGCACGCTGGAATCTGTAGGATCCATTGATTTTACAATATTTGTCTGCCCCACATAAATCGTCTCACCGTTTCCCACCGGGGATTCCTGCTCAGCCTCTGCCGCCATTGCAGTCACACCGCCGAAAACCATTCCCAGAGAGAGTGTTGCCGCCATCAGTAATGACACAAGTTTCTTCTTCATTTGCCTTCCTCCTGTTGTTTTTAAATAGACTTGCTGTCAGGCAACAGCTGAAATTTGCTTCCCGCTCCCGCCCTTTTTATAACATGCGCTTTTTGCGTCATAGGAAAGAGCTTTCACGCTTTAGCGTGACAAGATATTTTCTATGACATAAAAAAATGACGTCCGCTTCTCCCTAAAGCAAACGTCAATAAACAACATACTCTGGCATAGCACAGCATCCCACAATCAGACAAAAACGCCCTGCAGCAAAATCAAAATCATGCATGCGGGATCGTCAGCTTACTCATAGCCAACAAAAATACGCATACAGACCGTATGCCTGAAAGCATGACAGCGCATATTGGAAAGAACCTTCTACTTTAATCGGAAGCACGGTTCGCCAGCAAGCAGGTCTCCTGGCTCGCAGTTCATCAGTCCACTCTCCTTCTCACACTTTCGTGCAATGGAAAAATGAGTTTTCCTCCTGCTTACAGTGACCGTATCGCTCAGGACTTTCACCTGATTCCCTCTCATTTTGATGCCTGTCAATTCTGATCGTCTATTCATCCACAAACAGCAAAATTCACTTACTGACCTATTCATTTTTCAATATCATACATCACACATCTGCCAATGTCAACCGGGACTTACACGGCAATATTCCTACAGACTTACACGGCGATATTCCTACAGACCTATGCGGCGGCGTCTACAAGCCTGCCCGGCGGTTCCTGGCCGCTGTGCGTGCATCACATCTGCTTACGTACCACCGCGTACTCATCCCCATTGCGGTAATATGGGCAGCTGTAATGACTGTCCGACAGAAAGCGGATCAGCTCATCCTCGTCCATATTGATATCGCACATATAGCTCTCGTAATCCTCATCATAGCTGTAATATGCGCATGTTTCACAATTACTCTGCCGCATCTGTCTTATCTCCATTCTTTCACTGTTTCCGGCCGATTGATTTGACTCCTACAGTCCATAAATCTCCCTGTACTTCTTTGTCAGATACTCTGTATACGCCGACGGCTCAAAAACTCCGCAGGCATTTTTCACCACCTCTGACGGCTCCATCAGGCTGCCGTACTGGTGTATCTTCTCCCGCAGCCATCCAGACACCGCAGACAGATCGCCTCTGGACACAGGCCCCCATACGTCAATATCCTGCTCCATGTTTTTCAGCATCTGCGCGCCGTAAGCGCTTCCCAGCGCATAGGACGGGAAATAGCCGAAGGATCCGCCTGACCAGTGGCTGTCCTGCAGGCAGCCGCGCCTGTCATCCGGCACGTCAACACCCAGATACTCTTTATAAAGACGGTTCCAGACCTCCGGCACATCCTTAACTTCCAGGCTGCCCCCGATCAGCTGCTTCTCAATCTCATAGCGGATCATGACGTGCAGGCAGTAGGTGAGCTCATCCGCCTCCGTACGGATCAGGGACGGCTCCACGCGGTTAACCGCCCGGTACATCTGCTCCGCCGTAACGTCACTGAGCTGCTCCGGGAAAAATTCCTGCATTTTCGGGAAAATTGCCCCGATAAATTCTCTGGATCGGCCGATGATATTTTCATAAAATCTGGACTGGCTCTCGTGGACTCCCATGGACACCCCGCCCGCCAGGCACGTATACTGCAGGTCATCCCGGATCCCCAGCTCATACTTCGCATGTCCGCCCTCATGGATCACCGAGTACATGGACTCCGCCACGCTGTTTTCTTTATAATTTGTGGTGATACGGACGTCCTTATTATTAAACTCCAGCGTAAAGGGATGCTCCGTCTCGCCGATGGTGCAATGTCCCCGGTCAAGCTGCAGGACCTCCATCAGATAATCCGAAAATCTGCGCTGTGCTTCCACTGGATAATAGCGGTGCAGAAAGCTGTCGTCAATCTGCTGCGCCCGTCCGATCTCCTGGATCAGCGGAACAAGCTTCGCCCGAATCTCTGCGAAAAAAGCATCCAGATATTCCATATCGGCGCCCCGCTCGAACTCATTCAGCAGTGCGTCATAGGGCTTCTTTGTCTCATCATAGTATCCTGCAAATTTGCGGCTAAATTCTACCAGCCGTTCCAGTACCGGGCGAAACAGTTCAAAATCACTGTTTTCCTTTGCCCTGTGCCAAACGTCGCTGGCCTCGTTGGTGAGCATCGCGTACTCCATGTACTCGTCCGCCGGAATCCGCACCATCTGCTGATAACTGCGCCACAATTCTTCTGTCTCCCGGCGTTCCGGCTCCCCAAGCTCCTCCCGGTGCTCCCGAAGAAACTCCAGAAGCTCTCCTGTCTCCGAAGCTGTGATCAGCTTCTGGCTTTCTCCCGCCAGAATTCCCAATGCAACGCCCCGGCCCTCCGCCGTATCCTTCGGAGCCACCGTCACGCTGTCAAGATAAAGCGCTGATTCGGCACACGTATACGCATACATTTTTTTCTGCAGCAGTTCGAGCTGCTGCAATGCTTCTTTCAACTCCATTTATCAATACCTCCTGTATCAGAATTTGATTCTCGCTCGTATACATCAGTCTATCATAAAACCAAAACCTGCTCAATCAGTTTTTGGGGCCGCCCACATTCCATGTCAGCCCTGAGACGCCTCATCCGGAGTCAGTTTTGGACCGCTCCTATCGAAAGCTTGCCCCGCGGAGTCCTTCGGCAGCACAAAGAAGGTCAGCACAAATCCCAGCGCCACTGACAGCGCAGCCAATCCGATCGCCTTCCAAAGGTTTGCCATCCCCTCCGGGCCATGGAACATCAGAATCGAGCAGACTGCCGGGAAGGAGTACACATAGCATTTGATGGTGACAATTCCTTCATAGATACCCGCCAATGCTCCTGCCGCCATCACGCAGCGAAGCGCCTTTTTTTCTTTCAGGCATACCCCGAACAGCGAAGGCTCCGATACCCCTGAAAGCAGCGCCACGATACCGGCGCTGAGTGCCTGGCTCTGGAATTCTTTGTCTCTCGTGCGCAGGCAGACCGCAAAGTCCGCCCCTGCCAGTGTCAGATTGGCAATCATAAATGCAGCCATGATTCCCGTATCGTACCCGTTTGTGCTGATCTGCGTGATTGCGGTGGTCACAAATATCCAGTGCATCCCGGCCGGAATCAGCAGCGGCGCAATGCACGCAAACAGCGCCCACGCCAGAACACCGGCGTGAACAGACAAAAAAGTCAAAAGCTCCGAAAAGCCCATGCTCACAATCGTCCCTAAGGGTCCCACCACAAGGAAGCCGCAGGCACACGTCACGGTAAATACAAGAAGAGGATAAATTGTGCCCTTCAGCGCCTTTGGAAAACGTGCTGCTGCCGCAGGCTCAAGCCTTGCTATGAGGTATGTCAGCAGAATAATGGGAAGAATGTTGTAGGCATACGTCGTCCTCACCACCGGAACGGCTATAAAGGACACAGCGGCATCTCCGCCCATCATCGATACGAAATCAGGCATCATCAGCATACAGGCGGTTCCCACCGAATAGAACAGGTCCGCGCCGAAATGCCCGGCCGCCGTAATGGATACCAGTACCGGAAGAAAATAAAAGGGCGTATCTCCAATGACCCGCAAAATAGTCTCCGTGCTTCCCGAAAGCACACCGGTCATTCCAAGCAACAGACATACCAGCTTCATCAGGCTTCCGGCCGTGATAAGCGGAATAAGCGGCGCCATGCACGCAGACAAATGCCCTGAGCCTGCCGAAATCAGAGCTCCGATCCTGTTTTTCATTTTCATCCTTCCTTTCTCAATATTCTTTTCCATGACACGAACAGAATTCGCAGTCGATAGACAACAGCATCGACTGCGAATTTTTTTTAATCATATAATACTTTCCCGGGAGATGCAATATAAAAATACTGCAAATTATTTTACATCATACGGACCTATTTTCTGTTCCATCGCCGAGAGAACATCCTTATTCCTGTACTCGTAATCATTCATACGCGATACCAGCATTGCATCATTTTCATCCGTCGGCTCATATATTCCGTTATACCATGCCTGCTTTCCAAAATATTCCCTTAGCTCAGCCGCCTTGAACTTTCTTCCGAGACGGGCATATATTTCATTTTTCGCATAGCACAGCCCTTTTAACGTCAGGTTTGACAAATCGCTTTCCGACAGATATCGTTCATTGCTGTCAGGCAGAATATATCCGTTCAGCGGTACCGGCGTCCCATCCTTGTAAAAGCTGGTATCGCCCTTCGACTGCGGAATTTCATTGGAATATCCCTCCAATACCAATTCGTCCGTGATATCCAGTCTTACGCTGGTCAGAAATATATTCAGATCGCCGCTCCCGCCCTCTCTTTGAACCACTCTTATCGTTATCCATTCGCTGCCACTGATATCAACGCCAAAGTTCTGCGGTCTTGTCGTACACGTTATCTCTTCATCTGAGGCATAGATCAATTCATCATCCGCGTAGATTTCCATCCATCCGCTGGCCGTGGTATCCGCCGCAGTCGTATCCAAAACTGCAATCATTCCTCCCATGCTCGCAAACTGCTCCCCATTGTACACCACCAGATATGCGGGTTCATCATCTTGTGCTGACATCTCAAAGGAATTATACGGTTCATACAAAATTCCCAAATTGTCCCGCACCTCATCTGAATCACTATACTGTCTTACATTTCGGGAATCTGTGATAGTCGCGTTGGAAAGCTCCTTCCAGGTAAGCGTTTCCACCAGAGCTGCTGTTTCCGGCTGCCCCGGCGTTCCTGCCTGAGGTATCGTTTCTTCCTGAAGTACGGTCTCTTCCTGCGCTTCTGATTCAGACAGAAACATATTTTCCGGAGCAGCCCCCGAATCCGGCAAATCTGCCTCCGTAATGATTACTATGTTCTCTGTCGGTATCTCCGTGATCTCGCCCTGACTTTTATCTTCAGAAGATTGCCTGCTTTCCAGGACCCGCGTTACATACCCGCTGATCTGGTTCTTAAAAAGCAGTACGCAAATTCCGCCTATCAGCAAAATTCCGATAAGCCCACCCAGGAACATCCACTTTATTCCATTATTCCTTTCCTGGATGCCTGCCCTTTGCCGCTCTTCCTCCTGACGCCTCCATTCAGCTGCTTCCTGACGGTACCGCTCTGCCTTTCGCTGCCTTTCCTCCTCAGCTTTCCGCCTCTCTTCTTCCTCTTCTGCTTTTTGCTTGTCCTCTTCCTCCTGACGGCTCTGCTCTTCCGCTTCTGCTTCTTGCCTGT
>JAUNGD010000076.1 GCA_030524705.1 Lachnospiraceae bacterium
CAAAACCCTGCCAATGTGGCAGGGTCTGGATAAAGTGATACGGGATTATCTGACAGCGTGATCTGATACACTCCGATATGCTGCCATAAGTCATCGTTGACTCCAGCTTTTCTTCCAGCTTCTGCTCCAGTTTTTCATCCAGCAATTGTGATATTGCTGATAAATCTTTTTTCGTTAACGACATCTTAGTTCCTCCTCGTCTATTCTTCCTCTTTATCAGCTTATCATATGTATTGTTTTGTTTTATAATATCACAAATTATTTTAAGTGTCAACCATTTTATTGTATCATTCCCCTGTCTGGGACAGAAAAGGGTGCTTACAGTATAATACAATTCCTGCTCTCCATCAACCCAAACGTTTTTTCGCCGGAGCTACAAAACAGATTTTTCCTGAGGGTTCTCCAGGATCCCCAGCCTCTTTGCTTCCTCCACCAGCCTGGTATTCCCGGCATTCATCGTTCCGAAGGACTCCAGGCAGCAGACAGCCTTTTTACACGTTCTCAGAACCTCCAGCGCTTCCTCTGTCCGTTCCGCACTGACCGCTTCAAAGGCCTGCTCTGCGATCACCTTTGAAGCCAGTTCCTTGGCCACCTCATAATCCACATCATTTTTATGCAGAACACCCGCCGCAAAGGGAATATTCAGCCTCTGAAGCTTCCGAAAGGTACGTATCCCGCTGCCTCCCCCGGCAATCACAAAAACCTCCGGCGCACCCTTAACCCCGGCCATCTCTACACATCCGAACTGCGCATTGTAGACGCCCTCCGTAATCCCGTACAGCCCACGAATATAGTCCGAGGTAAATACCTCCTCCGGCGTTCCGGCCCTGTCTATGTATTCTCCGTGAACACAGATTACAAAATCAGAGATCTTCTGCGCCAGGTCCAGCTCATGCAGGGACATGATCACCGCTACGTTCTTCTGAGAAACCATATGCTTTAAAATTGCCAGAAGCTCCAGCTTATGGCGAATATCCAGAAATGAGGTAGGTTCATCCAGAACAATGATCTCCGGCTCCTGACAGATCGCCCTGGCCAGCAGAATCCGCTGTCTCTGCCCGTCGCTGATGGCATTGAAATCCCGCTCCCTCAGCTCCAGAGCGTGCACCATCTCCATGGCCGCCCATACCTTTTTCCGGTCCTCCTCCGTCAATATGCCGAGTCTGCCGGTATACGGATATCGCCCCGTGGCGACAATGTCCTCACACGTCATCAGCTCTGAACGCATCCGCTCCGTGAGCACCACTGCAAGTTTCTGGGATAGATCCTTATTAGACAGCTGTTGCAGCGCCGTCCGGTCCAGATACACCGTGCCTCCGATGGTCTTCAGCTGCCGCGTAATACTTTTCAGGATCGTTGATTTGCCGCTGCCGTTCGGCCCGATCAGCGTCAGTATTTCACCGCGGTTTACCTTCATTTCGATTTCACGGATCAAGGGCTTTCCATCATAGCCCACTGTCATTTTCTCAGTACAAAAATAATATTCCTGCCGTGTCATACCGATTTCTGCCTCCGTATCATAATGTAAATTACCACCGGCGCGCCGAAGACCGCTGTCACAGAGCTGATGGAAAGCTCCGTCGGCGCAAACACTGTCCTGGCGATCAGGTCACAGAACAGGCAAAAAACAGCGCCGCCGAGAAAGCACGCCGGAACCACGAGTATGGGCCTGGCCGTTTTCAGCAGGCTTTTGACAAGGTGCGGAACCGCGATCCCCACGAAAGAGATCGGGCCGGCAAATGCAGTGACGCAGGCCGACAAGACGCTGGAAATCAGAATCAGCGCCACGCGGAACGCCTTGATATTGACTCCCAGGTTCTGGGCGTACACCTCCCCAAGCTGGTAAGCGCTAATGGGCTTGGACATAAAAAACGTAATCAAAATGGCGATTCCTACCACGACTCCCATGACAGCCACATTGCTCCAGGTCATACCGGAAAAGCTTCCCAAAGACCAGTTATGCAGATTGACGATATTGGAATCATCCGCGAAGGTAACGACAAAATCCGTGACTGCCGAACAGATATATCCGATCATAACGCCGCTGATAACCAGCATCGACATGCTCTTTACCTTCCTGGACACCAGAAGGACAAAGCCCATGGAGATCATCGCCCCCACAAAGGCCGCGACAATCATAACCCCAGAGCTGATCACAATGGATTTGCCCAAAAAGTAAACCATGACAAGAGAAACCACCAGCTTAGAGCCGGAGGAGATACCGAGCACAAAGGGCCCGGCGATGGGGTTGCCGAAAAATGTCTGGAGCAGGAACCCGGACACAGAAAGCGCCCCTCCTAAAATAATAGCGGCCAGGATTCTCGGCAGCCTGATCTGCCATATGATATTATAGGCCGTCTCATCTCCGCTTTTCTGAAAAATAATACGGAAAATTTCTCCGACAGACAGCTTCACGCTGCCGGAATTGATATTCCAGACCAGCAATACAACTGCCAGAATAAACAGTATGACAAAAGATGCCGTATACCGGGCGTACGCTTTTTTATTCATGTTCTTCTCCCTCTTAAACCCTGTTCCAAAGCCCGTTTCCTGGCTTTTGGGACGTATCCGCTCAAAATTCCTCCAGGCTTCCTTTTCATCCTCCGCTTCTACTCTGCCGTCACCCTATGCAGGAACCTGAGCTCTGAATCCGAAACATTTTCCCCGTTCAAAACAGTATGAATATCCACGATCATATCTCCAAGGCCCGTTGTCTCCTGAAACAGGTTTTTCCCGGTACACCATACATTGCCTTCCTTCACAGCCTTAAAATCTGCCAGAAGCGCACTTTTGCCCAGAAGCTCATTGAGCGTATAAATTTCTCCGTCAATCGTGCTGTTGTATATGATGCAGTCGGCATCCTTCGCCTGGGCGTAAAACTCTTCCATCGTCATATTGACCGTAGACATCGCATTTTCATCGTCTCCCAGATCGTCAAAAATATAGGTGCCTCCCGCCAGCTCAATCATCTTCGATACGTAATCATTTGATTTGCGGACATTTGCATATCCGTTGGAGCTGATATAAAAGAATGCCACCGTCTTATCCGTCTTTTCAGAAGCTTCCAGCTCCTGTACCCGGGCAGCCTGGGCGTCAAATACCTCCTGGGCCTTCTCTTCCTTCCCCAGCAGGGCGCCGTACATTTTGATCCATTCTGTCCGTCCCATCGGATGCGGCTCGTAGCTGGAATGCTCCACAAGAACAGGAATACCAAACTCCTCCAGTTTCTCCTTTACCTCTGGATTGTGGTAGATCATCGTAGACTCCACCGCAAGGCCGCAGCCCTCCGAAAGGATCAGCTCATAATCCGGCGCACTGTATTTGCCGGCATACACGATGCTTCCATCCTCCATAGCGGCTTTTGCCGCCTCCACGTACCATCCCTCTGCAGCCGTTCCTGACAGACGAACCGAATCCAGCGCATCCAGAGAGCAAAGCAGATCCATCGCAGAGGTAGCGACCATATAAATATTCTGTACCGGCTCCTGAAGAACGATCACCCCGGACTCCAGCTCAGAGGGTACCTCGCCCCCCTCCGGCACCAGCAAAAAGGTGTCGCCGTCTGCTATCGTGATCCGGGTATAATCTCCCTCAAAATAATCCACCTGAAACTGCTGAGCATACTGAAGCTCCATGCTGTGATCATAGGTCAGGCCGCACCACTTTTCTCCGGTCTTCTCCTCTGCCCCGGCTTCCTCTGTCCTCTCCTCCGGCTCTGCCTCTGCTCCGGCTTTTTCCGTCTTCTCCTCCGGCTCTGCTTCTGTTCCGGCTTCCTCCGCTGCCTTTTTTATTGTTGCCGGATCAAAATCCAGTATATAATCAATTTCATGCGGCGTGCTCATCGCAATGGTATCCGCTGTAATCGGCTGCTTCCAGTCGGATACCGTAACCGGGATCTCAAAGGCTGAATTGCCATCCGTATTGACCGGCATGTATTTTTCACCGTCTGACAGCACATAATCATAAAATGGACTGCTGAATACGATTGCGGCAGTGATCTGGCCATCCTCCACGGACAGCACAGCCGGACTCTCCACGGAGGCCTTGCCGGAACCGCCCTCCAGCGTCACCTCAACTGTATATCTGCCGTCTTCGAGGTCGGTCTCCCGATCAGAAGCCGCCTGAGCCGCTGTCTCCTCCCGGGCTGTCTCCGTTTCAGAAGCCAGCGCAGGCAGCGCCATGCTTCCCACAGTCATTAACATCAAAGCTACAGCCATTCTTTTTCTCATTTTCTTCATAATGTCCTCCTAGACAGACAAACACAGCATGTCTCCATGCTGTGTCCCTCCGGTTTCCTTGTATTTATATTTCTTTTTTGGCAAGGTTCTGAAAATTGAGCCTCCGCGGGCTCCCCGACTGCCTCTGCTGCTTCTGTGGATTTCCCGGCATCAAAACAAATGTAAAAAAATTCCTTCTACCGAAAAGTAAAAGGATGACGGAGAGCGAATTCCTGCAAGTATTCAGAATTCATTCAGGCGGCACAACCAATTCCTCGTGGTCCAGAGCATCAGCTCCCGTACCAACAGCAGGCAGGTCTCCTGGCTTATAAGTGATAAACGCATCCGGCCGCCTTCCCGGTCTCCCAGTGGCGCCATGGCCGGCACTCCTTAATTACAGTGACGAGATCGTACAGGATTCACACCTGTTTTCCTTTTCACCAGATACGGCATTTGCCGAATCTGACACCTGTTGCTTTCTGTATTCAATTAATAAGAAATATAGCATACGCACATCTATTTTTCAATACACATTTTCAATAAATTATGATATCATGCTATAAAAGATCATCGGGAGATTTTGATATGAATTTACTGACTGCAGAGCATTTGACAAAAGTATTCACACAGCGGCGTCTTCTGGATGACGCTGATTTTTCAATCAATGAAGGAGAAAAAATCGGCGTCATCGGCATCAACGGCACCGGAAAATCCACACTGCTGCGGATCATCGCCGGATTGGAGGAGCCCGATGAGGGCACCGTGACCCGGGGCCGCAACCTGACCATCCGCTACCTGCCCCAGACTCCTGTTTTTGACGAAGGAGCCACCGTCCTGGAAGCGATTCTGAAAAATAACGTGGACAGCCTGAATGAATGGAGCGTCGAAAGCGAGGCCATGGCCGCTATCAACCGTCTGGGGCTGCCGGAGGCCGGTGAAAAGGTGGCGCAGCTTTCCGGCGGCCAGCGAAAGAGGATTGCCCTGGCCAACGCCGTCCTGGCCCCGGTGGATATTCTGGTGCTGGACGAGCCTACGAACCACCTGGACAGCGAGATGGCCGGATGGCTGGAGGATTATCTGAGCGATTTCCGGGGCGCCATCGTCATGGTCACCCATGACCGCTATTTTCTTGACAGTATCGCAACACGGATCGTAGAGATTGATAAGGGAAGGCTCTACAGCTATCCCGGAAATTACGCCGAATACCTGATGCTTAAGTCCGAACGCCAGAACATGGAGATCGCCTCGGAACGCAAGCGCCAGAGCCTGCTGCGCACAGAGCTTCAGTGGCTGTCAAGAGGCGCACGGGCCCGCTCCACCAAGCAGAAGGCCCATATCGACCGGATCCGGGCCATGCAGGAAAAGCAGGGGCCGGCGGAGGAGGCCGCGGTGCAGATCAGCTCCGTCACCAGCCGCATGGGACGCACCACGGTGGAGCTGAAGGACATCTGCAAATCCTACGGCGAAAAATGCCTGATCGACAGCTATACCTATATCTTCCTGAAAAATGACCGCATCGGCATCGTCGGGCCCAATGGCTGCGGCAAAAGCACGCTGCTGAACATAATCAACGGCATCGTTGCCCCTGACAGCGGTACCGTTACCGTCGGCCAGACCATCCGCATCGGCTAT
Organism: Lachnospiraceae bacterium; assembly: GCA_030524705.1. Lineage (GTDB taxonomy): Bacteria > Bacillota > Clostridia > Lachnospirales > Lachnospiraceae > Choladousia. The sequence goes on from JAUNGD010000076.1 coordinate 5,850, forward strand.
TTTTCCCAGGAAAGCGCGGACATGGACTGCTCTCTCACCGCCATCGACTACATCAAAGAGGTGGGGGAATATATCAAAACCTCCGACGGGCGTATTACTGCCTCCCAGATGATGGAGCGTTTTCTGTTTGACGGTACGATGCAGTGGTCCAAAATAGAAAAGTTCTCCGGCGGTGAGAAACGGCGGCTTTATCTGCTGCGGGTCCTGATGAGCGAGCCCAACGTATTAATTCTGGACGAGCCCACCAACGATCTGGATATCCAGACACTGGAAATCCTGGAAGAATATCTCGATCACTTTGAGGGGATCGTCATTACAGTATCCCATGACCGCTATTTTCTCGACCGCATCGCAAGGCGGATCTTTGCCTTTGAAGGCGGCGGACGGATACGGCAGTATGAGGGAGGCTACTCCGATTACCTGAATGCACGGCCGCAGGAGGACTCCTCTATTTCAGGAGCCGCCTCTGCCTCCGGCGCTGACAATCCCTCTGCTGCTTCCGGGACATCCGGCGCCGACTCCCACGCGCCTGAAAATGACAGCAAAAAAACCTGGGGCGGTGAAAGGAAGCTAAAATTTACCTATAAAGAGCAGAAGGAATTTGAGGTCATCGACAGCGAGATCGAGGCTCTGGAAAGTCGTCTTTCCTGCCTGGAAAAGGACATGGCCGACGCTGCCAGGGATTATGGCCGCCTGAATCAGATCCTCAGGGAAAAAGAGGAGGCGCAGCAGCAATTGGATGAGAAAATGGAACGATGGATGTACCTGAATGAGCTGTATGAGAAAATTCAGTCGCAATAAAATCGTTTTATTATATTTTTATTGAGTGGAGGGAATGTTATGGATTGGAAAGAAAAATGTTTTGCGGCATTGGATGCGGAAAAAATGTTTGAAAATTCCGGGCACAGGACACGCTGCAAGGAGCTGATCGACTGCTTCTCCGGGTATCCTTTTTTTACAAAGGGGCTCTGCAAATGCGTCTACCTGTCCTCCTGGGATGAAAAGCATTTCTGCGTCCTGTTAGAGACCCTGACCGAGCTAAGCCTCGGAAAGGAGACCACCACAAAGGAAATGAGCGTCAAGGGGGAAGCTCTTGCGGAGGAGCAGACCGACGACGAATACTACGTTTATCAGCTCTCCCGGGCGTTTCTTGACGGTATGCCGTACCGCATCGGAGCCAGCCCAGAAATAGGCGCTGAGACCCGCTATATTATCCAGCGTGCGCTTCGGGCCTCTGAGATCATTGACCGGCTGTAATACATAAGGGGATGCACCCGCATCCCCCTTTTTAATGATCCCCTGTAAATCCAACGCTAAACCGTCCTTCATCTGCTATTCCAGCAGTTCAAACTCCAGTCTCACCGGATTATGGTCGCTGTACGCAAAATCCGTGTCTATGTTTTCTGCCGCCGCTCTTATATTGTCAGACACCAGGAATCCGTCTACCACCGTGGTATAGTTCACGCCCTTCGTATACGGGATATCCGCGCCGCGGCAGGTAGGCACCTGCAGCTCATTTTTTGCCCGCAGCATGGTAATCCCCTCCGCGATCTCATCCTGTGTAAGAACGGATACCCACGCCGGGAAATTCTGCTCCGACGGGAACCCTTCTGCCACCTCTTCTCCCAGAGCGTGATTGAAATCGCCGCCGACAATCACATAGTTTCCAGCGCTGTATTCTTCCTCCATCACCGAATTCAAAAGCTCAAGCTGCTGCGCCCGGATGAGTCCTCCCTTATCGTAGGCAGACATATGGCTGTTGATCAGCACCAGCTCCCGCCCGTTCTCCGTCGGAATACGCATTACCGAAAAGCAGCGGTCCAGATCGGTAAACTTTATGATAAAGCTGTTGTCCACCGGATAGCTGCGCCGCTCTGCCTCCTCCACCTCATAGCGGCTGAAATTCAGCAGCCCCGCCTGCACCGCACCGTGGGGATCCGAAAACGGATAAAACAGATACGCCGTATGGAAATTATTTGCAAAAACAGTCCCATACTCCGAAAAGGCCTCCCGCAGCTCCTGGGCCTGGTCCACATGATAGCTTCGGTCCGAATCAACATCCACCTCCTGAAGCAGCAGGAAATCCGCATCCAGCCCTTCCAGCTCCTGGATGGCCCCCGCCGTATGCGATTCCACAGACTCCCGGCTGACAGCCTTTCCGTATTTTCCCTTCGTCGGCGTGCCATCCTTCATCTCACCGGTATCCATGAAAAAGCTGTAATCCGAGCCATAGGCTCCGAACCCTATATTGTAGGTAACTGCCGTGTATGTCTCCCCGGTCTTCAGCCCTGCGGAAGCATTGTTTTCTATGTCCAGTTCTGCGTGATCTTCAATGCGGTAATAATGCATCTGCATGTAAAGTATGTATCCGGCTGCGGCCAGCACACACAGCAGCACCGCCGCAATGACCACTCTGACCAATATGGCCGCCGCGGATCTTCTGCCTTTTTTCTTACTCTTTTGCATATGTAAGCCCTCCTTCTTATGTCCTATTTTAAACGTGCAGGCTCTGCAAAGTCAACCGGAGGATCAGGAATTTCCAAGAGCGAATTTTCAGGAGCTTCGGCGTGACAAGGTCTTGCCTATGACATTTTATATTTAAAGAAAAGTGAGCACTTTCCTTTACATCAAAAAAGGGACCCGTGAGCTTCACAGGTCCCAGTCTCTTATGCTTCTTCGAAATCCTCTTTTCCGACTCCGCAGATCGGGCAAACCCAATCCTCCGGAAGATCTTCAAAAGCTGTTCCCGGTGCAATTCCGTTATCCGGATCGCCTACTTCAGGATCGTACTCATAACCGCACGGTCCACATACGTATTTTTTCATGTTGATAATCTCCTTTCTTTCTATTTGCGGGCAGGATCTGAAAGCTTTTTCTGCCCCTTTGAATATTATACCATCTTTTCCAAAACATACAAGTCCTTAGATGCTCCGTCCTTTACATCTTCAGTACATCTTTGGATGTTCCCGCTCTTCGCATCTTCAGCACATCTTTAGATATTCCCATTCTTTGCGTCTTCAAACTCCTGCAGAATTTCCTGTGACGGCGCCGGAGTAAGCAGGCTGACGATAACGATGGCCAAAAGGCTCAGCCCAAAGCCGACTACCAGAGAATACAGTCCAGTGGAGGCTCCCAGCGTCTGTCCGCCCGCCAGCGGAATATAATCCCATACAATGACGGTAAGGGCTCCCGTCACGATACCGGCTACGGCGCCCTGAAAGTTCGTTCTCTTCCAGAACAGCGACAGCACCACGATCGGTCCGAATGCAGAGCCAAGGCCCGACCACGCATTTGACACCAGACCCATGATAGAGCTGTTCGGATCCAGTGCAATGATATATGCCAGCACTGCGATCACCAGCACGGTAATACGGCTGACGTGCAGCACCTTTTTATCGCTGGCGTCCTTTTTGAGGATTCCCTTGTAAATGTCCTCTGCCACGCTGGAGGCGCTGACCAGAAGCTGGGAATCCGCCGTTGACATGATCGCTGCGAGAATACCGCAGAGGAAGATTCCGCCCACCACCGGCATCTTAATATCCTTCGTAAAGAGCTCCACGATCATGGCGATAAATACATTCTCTGTCTGGCCGCCCTCCAGAATCGTCGGATAAAGATAGGCTCTGCCTACAACACCGATCATACATGCAAAAGCCAGGGAAAGCGCAACCCAGATAATAGCGACGCCCTTTGATTTTTTCAGCTCCTTTTCATCCTTCACGGCCATGAACCGGACAAGAATATGAGGCATTCCCATATACCCAAGCCCCCAGGCCAATTGGGAAATGATATCAATAAATTTGTACGGCTGGCCGCCGTTGTGCAGGAGATTCAAATAAGAGGACGCGCCGCCTGCCACACCGCTCTGATCCAGGACAGAATTCAGATTTCCGGTCCCTACAAAGCCAAGAGCAATCAACGGGACTGCCAGAATTCCCACCAGCATCAGCATACCCTGAATAAAGTCCGTCGTACAAACTGCCATGAAGCCGCCCATAAAGGTATAGGCAAGAATAACAACCGCGCCGATGGTCATTGCGACCTTGTAGTCAACTCCAAATACGAGATTGAACAGCTTGCCTCCTGCTGCCAGCGCGGAAGCCGTGTACACCAGGAAAAAGATCACAATAGTAATAGAAGAAACCAGAAGCAGCACACGCTTTTCATCGTGGAATCTGTTTTCAAAATATGTAGGAAGCGTCAGCGAATTGTTGGCGCGGATCGTATACCTTCTGAGCCTTTTTGAGATAAAAAGCCAGTTACATACTGTACCGATAAACAATCCGATGGCGATCCAGGACTGCCCCGTACCCAGGGCATATACGGAACCCGGAAGCCCCATCAGCAGCCATCCGCTCATGTCCGATGCCTGTGCGGAAAGCGCCGCAACAAAACCGTTTAAATTTCGTCCGCCCAGAAAATAATCCTCTGAGCTGCTGTTTGTCTTCGCATATGCCGCTCCGACTACGACCATCATAGCCAGATACAGGATAAATGCCAAGAAAATCCAACCTAAAGAACCCGTCATTTTTTCTCTCCTCTTCTCTGTCCGGCGCCTGCGCGCCTTTTCATTATGATTAAAATATCACGTGACATTATAATATAGAATGCCGGGGAAGTCAACACTTCATTTCATTAGCACTCTAAAGTTTTACAATTCTAATGCCGGCAGCAAAAACAGAATTATGCGTACACGCCCTTGATTTTGTGATATAATGTGAGCACTGAATAAACAGTCACTGTAAAACACAGACATTTACTATAAATCTCAGAGGTAACAAATTGAAGCTGCAATCCCCCTCCATCTCCCGCACCGCACAGGATATTCTGCTTTTTCTTCAGGAAGAGGCCCTCACAAGATTTCCGGCTTTCCCGGAGGCCTTCGGCCGGCTCCGCCTTCGCCCGGCTCCCGGGCTGTCCGCATCCCTGGGCACCGACGGCAGTCACCTGTTCTACCACCCGGAGCTGATCTGCGAGGAATTTCTGCACGCCTCCGATACCCTGCGGCAGACCTATCTGCACGTCCACCTGCACTGCCTCTGCTTCCATATTTTAAAACCTGAAAATACGGAAACAGAGCTGTGGAATAAGTCCTGCGATCTCTGCGTAGAGCTTTTGGCATCAAGGCTCGAGGGCCGGCGGCCTTCCATCGACTCGCTCTCCATGGATGCCCGGGCCCTTCTACCGCTTTTACAAAAGGACGCCCTGCTGCGGGAGGCCGCCGGGGCCTGCGCCCGGGATACCCATCAGATGTGGATTCCCGCCGAAGCGCTTTCTCCCTCGGCCTGCTCCGGCAATGACACGCCCAAATATGACCAAAGCGCCGGGAACGGCCGCACCCCCTCTGCATCCGAAGAGCTGCGTCGTCTGGCGTCCTTAAAAAAGAAGTGGAGCATTCCCCTTGGCGGACTGCAAAGCAGCCTATCCAAAGGAACCGGAAAACGCGGGCTTGCCGCTGGAGACGCTGCCGTGGACGCCGCGCTTGCCCGAAAAGAAACCATCGACTATCACAGCTTTCTCCGGCAATTTACCATCGCCCGGGAGGAGGCCATTCTCGATACGGAATCCTTTGACTATATCCCGTATCACTTTGGGCTGACCCATTACAGCAATATGCCCTTTCTCGAGCCTCTGGAATATCAGGAGGTAAACCGGTTGGATGAGCTGGCCATCGCCATCGACACCTCCGGCTCCTGCTCCGGCCGGATCGTGCAAAGATTTCTGGAGGAAACCTGGAGCATCCTGCGCCAGAGAGAGAATTTTTTCTCCCGGATGCGGCTGCATCTGATCCAGTGCGATTCCATGATCCAGGAGCACCGTATCTTCACCAGTGTGCAGGAGTGGGAGGAGGCTCTTCCGAAGCTGAAAATCCTCGGACAGGGAAATACGGACTTCCGGCCTGTTTTTGAATGTCTCGATCAGATGATCGAAAAAAAGGAAATCCGTCATCTGAGGGGCCTCTTATATTTTACCGACGGCGACGGGATTTTCCCTCACGATCCACCGGAGTATACTACTGCCTTCGTTTTTCTGAACCACCGGCTGGAAAAGCAGAAAATACCGGACTGGGCCCTGCGGCTAAACCTGAATCTGCCGGAGGAATTTTGATTGAAGCCGTTTTGCGGCTATTTATATCTGAAAGTTTGTGTCTGAACGGAAAGGAAAATTACTATGAATATCAAGGATGCCAAGCAGGAGATCATTCACACGATCATGGCATATACAGCCAAAAATGAATGGGGAGGTTACGAGATCCCCGCCCTGCGGCAGCGGCCGCTGCTGCTGATCGGACCGCCGGGGATCGGAAAGACTGCTGTCATGTCCCAGGCCGCGGCAGAATGCAGCGTCGGCTTTGTCTCCTATACCATGACGCATCACACCCGCCAGAGCGCCATCGGCCTTCCCTATATTGAGCACCGCAGCTTCGGCGGACGAGAATATGCCGTCACTGAATACACCATGAGCGAGATCATCGCCTCCGTCTATCGGTGCATCGAAGAAAGCGGGTGCCGGGAGGGACTGCTGTTTCTCGATGAGATCAACTGCGTCTCGGAGACGCTGGCCCCTGCCATGCTCCAGTTCCTGCAGACAAAGACCTTCGGCAGCCACCGGCTCCCCGACGGCTGGGTGCTGGCCGCCGCCGGGAATCCCTCTGAGTACAACAAATCCGTCCGGGAATTCGATATTGCCACCCTGGACCGTCTCAAATATATCCCGGTGGAAGCCGACTATGACGCATGGCGGCCATACGCTCTGGAATCCCGCATACACGGCGCGATCCTCTCCTATCTCGACACGCACCCGGAACAGTTTTACGTGCTGAAACAGAGCTACAGCAGCAAGGCCTTTGCCACCGCCAGAGGCTGGGAGGATCTCTCCTGTCTTCTTCTGGAATACGAGGCGCTGTCCCTGCCCGTCACCGCCGAATTAATCCGGCAGTATCTTCACACGGAGGAGCTGTCCAGGGATTTTTCCGGCTATTATCACTGGTACCGGGCCCGGGGCGAGGCGCTGCCCGTTGCCGCCATGCTGAAGGGGGATGATTCCGCCGCCGCTGCCTGCCGCCGTCTTCTTGCAGAGGGCAGCTTTGAAGAACAGCTTCATCTGGTACACCTGATGCTCTCCTGCATCGGGAACCGTCTGCAGTCCCTCCGGGAGGAGTCCTGTCAGCAAAAAGCCTTTCGGGATGCACTGGAGCAGTTGGCCCGCTTCCAGAAGCAGCAAAGGCTTACATCCCTGCAGACTGCGGTGAAGCCATTTCTGGAACGGGAGCGGGAGGTGCTGGACATTCGCAAAAAGCACGGCCTTTCCTCCGAGCAGGAGATCCGAAGCATGCAGCAAACGCTCTATACCCTGCAGGATGCGGCATACCGCTTTTACGCCGCCGACGGCCTGAGTGACCCGGAGGACATGCTGCAGTTTTTTAAAAAAGAAGCCCGGGCAAAGGAGCTTTCCCTCGCCCAGGCAGCTTCGTCCATCCTGCTGATGATTGAAAATGGTATTTCTCTTTTTTCAGAGAAGGAAAGCGCCGCATTTACGGTCTTCCTCTCCTCGCTGCGCCAGAATCCCCTGGCACAGAATTTTCTGAACCAGCATCCCAGCGAGGCCTGTGAGCGCTGCTTTGCACGCCTGGATTTTACTTCCAGAGAAGAAGCGCTGCGCAAAAGCCTGCTGGAGCAATAATCCCCCGCCCCGGGGACACTGATTTTCCCCGGAAGCACTGACATTTTCCCGGGTACAAAGATGATTTATTCCACGTTTTTCAGCGCCTCGCTCATCGGTACCCGGCAGATTCTCCGGTACTCCAGGGATGCCACCACCGCATAGGTAGTGATAGATGCCAGAATGATTTTTATATAAACCGAAGGTGCGACATAGTATGTAAGCCATCCCGGCATCATGTCCACCATGATGAAAATAAACAGCCTTTTCATGATAATATCATTGATCGGCAGGCTGAGCAGCACGCAGACAGAAACCACCATTGTCGTGGACATGATATACAACCGGCTGATCTCGCTGTTCCGGTAGCCTAATATTTTTACCATGGAAATCGACTGCTCATTTTTCTCAATTACAATCTTCGTGAGCAGATAGAGCACCACGATAAAGATTGCAACGGCAAATCCATCCACCATATACATCATGCTGCCCATCGAAACATCCAGCTGCCGGGTCAGCTTGGTCAGATCCTCCTCATCAATCCTGGATGCAATGTATTTGTCATCCATGTCCGTGATTTCCGTGTCTGAAAAATAGCCGTTAAAGTATCCTTCGCCGTATCCGAAGGTCTCGTTAAACTGCTCCTGTTCCATAAATATGGCCAGCGCCGCCGGATAGGAAAACATACCGGCCACCTCAAGCTCATATTCCCCGTCGCCGTAGGGCTCCTTCAAGGTCACCGTATCCCCGGCCTTCAATCCGTATTTTTCTGCATATCCCTCCGATACGTACACCCCTTCTCCCGAAAACTGCAGCGGTACGTACCTGCTGCCGGAAAGAACACCGTAAATGCTGACCTGCTCGCTTTCGATCCTGTCGTCCACCGTTTTCAGGGCATATACGCTGTACGGCTCCGCATCCTCGTTCTGCGTCGCCGTACCGGCCTTCATCCTCGCGGCGGCAAGCAGATACTCCAGCACGTTATCAGCATCGGCCATTTCCAGCGGTGCCTGAAGGACATACTGGTATCTGCACAGCATGTTTTCCATAATCTCTGTCTGAAAATGATGCAGCAGCGACGGAAAAAGAAGTCCGAACATCAACAGCAGATTGGCAAAAATGATTCCGACAAATAACGTTATATAGCTGCTGATATTCTGCAGTACAATCCGTATCCGAAATCTGGAGAAAAACGGAATGCCGCGGCTTAACCGCAGTGTTTTCCTTCTTCTGTTCTTTTTCAGATCCCGCCGGATAAACTGCAGCGGAGTAAGAGAAAGCTTATGATACAGGATGCCGAAGGTAATCACAAGCATCAGAAGCAGGGGCACCGCCGTGGTCATCACGAAGGCCTCAGCGTTCCAGATGGTGGTGTAGGTCGGCAGGCTGTAGCTTCCATAATACATACCGACGCATACAAGCCGAAATACCGTATATCCAAGAATATTTCCAACGACAGCTCCAAGAAGCGTGACCAGCAGGGGCATCGCCATATAATGACGGACCAATTCTCCCTTCGTGTAGCCCGAAGCCCGCAATGTGCCTATTACGCCGGCCTCTCTGGCAATCGTATTGCTGATGGTGACGCCAAAGACAAAGGCAAGAATCACGATGATAATATACAGGAGCATGGTCATCATGGCCTTGTCACTGCCCATATCCTCCCCCGTAAACTGGATCGCCTGGTTCAAAAAACGCGGAATAAAGGCCTGCAGACTGGCGTTTTCCATCACGGTTTTCAGCAGTGCTTCGGCCTTCTCCTTCTCTTCGTTCTCATCCTTCGGAGCCTCCTCATAAATCCAGGAATAGGAATATTTTATATGCTCCCTTTCCAAAGCTTCAAAGCCCTCCCGGGTCACCACGGACACGCCGAACTTTACCGCGTCAAACATCATATCATTGTTGTCCGAGAACAGCGCACTGTAATCCGAAAGTGCCACCAGACCGCTGATTTTCATTTCCCGGTCCGAAAACGCTAGAGTATCTCCCGGCTCCAGGCCGTTGTTTTCCGCAAACATCCGGTCAATGGCAATCTCATCCGCCGCTTCTGGCATCCTTCCCTGCATCAGGCATACGAGATCGACCTCCTGCCGGTTCTGAAAAATGCGGACCGTGCTTCCGCCGTCAGTTTCCTGATCTGCATAAAAATTCGGATAGAGCTTCACTCCTGCTTCTTCTATTGCAGAAATCTCTGCCGCATCCAATTCACTTTGAGTACAGAAATTCCCATCCTCGATCCTGTATTTCTCAAAGCTTTCGTCATACGCAGCAATCATGCTGCCGTCCGCCACCAGAAAGCCGGACACAAAGCCGATGGAAGCGGCAAGAAGAATAAAAACCACAAGGTATTTGCTGAAATCTCCGGCCAGCTCCCGGAGCAGTCGCTTATTTAACGGATTTTTCATGATGCCCTCCTCCTACCACTCAAGCTCTTCTGCCGGAATCTTGGCATCATTTTTATAGCTGCGGCGCACCACGCCGTCCCGCAGCTTCACAATACGGTCCGCCATATTTTTAATAGCGTCATTATGCGTCACGAGGATCACCGTATTTCCGTATTTTTGATTCACGGTCCCGATCAGCCTCAAAATCTCCTTTGAGGTTTTGTAATCCAGAGCTCCCGTGGGCTCATCGCAGAGCAGAATATCGGGATTTTTCACGATGGCCCGGCCGATGGCGGTTCGCTGCTGCTGCCCTCCCGAGAGCTGATTTGGCAGCTTATGACGGTGCTCATACAGACCCAGAGTCCGCAGTAGCTCATCCACATCCAAAGCCCGGTCGCTTAAATATGCCCCCACCTCAATATTCTCTCTGACATTCAGATTGGGGATCAGATTATACATCTGGAAAACGTAGCCCAGGTGCTTTCTTCGGTACAGCGTCAGGGTCTTCTCATCCATGTCCGCCGTCCGCTCTCCATTGATGGCAATGTACCCGCTGTCCGCCTGGTCAATTCCGCCGATAATGTTCAGTAGGGTGGACTTCCCCGAGCCCGACGGCCCCAGCAATACGCATATCTCTCCCTTCCCAACCTCCAGATCAATTCCTTTCAGAACCTCCACCCGGTTGTCCTCCGCTCCAAAGCTCTTTCTGACGTTGCTGATTTCCAGAAACATAGTGCACCTCCGACCATTTACACCGCATACCATATTTACTATACTGCGAGAGTTAGTTTAAACTAAGTTAGTATCAACTAACTATGGCACAGATTTTGGAAAAAGTCAAGAGTCTCCTTTTTTTATTCCGCAAAATCATCTGTTTTTATCAAAAAAGCCCGGATCCCCCAGGGCAGGCTGCATCCTGCCTTGAGATATCCGGGCTTATAAAAGCTTCCTGATATAAATTTTATTTTTGATTCGGCTGTTTGATGATCTCCGGTCTCGGTGAAATCTCGCCTGCCTTCATGAGCGCAATCTTCGTCATCAGCGGGCCAGCCAGCTCATAAACCAGCACAGAGAACAGCGTGATATTTCGGATCAGCCTTCCCGGCTCTCCCATGGTCTCCGT
>JAUNGD010000077.1 GCA_030524705.1 Lachnospiraceae bacterium
CGGGAGCAGAAAAGACAGAAGATGCGAACCAATGGGGCATGATGCCAGGAACGGAAGAGACAGAAGATGCGAAATTACGGGGCATGATACCGGAGGGGCAGAGAAACGGGAGCGCGCTGGAGGATGCGGCGCGGAACTATCTGAATATTTGCAGGCAGGAGCTTCGGAATTTGACACGGCAGCATACTGCGAGACGTCAGGAACTGCTGAGTTTACTGAAAGAAAAAGAAGTGCTGGGGCAAAAGCTTCCTCTTTGGGAGCAGCAGTTTCTTCGGATACAGCAGGAAAAGGAGGATGCTGACCGGAACCGGATTCAGTATCATGCCCGGCTGGAGGCGGCGCTTCAGCAAAAAGAAGATATGAAAAAACAGTTGATGTATGGAACCTACGCAGAAGCGCAGCGGGCGGTGCAGGAGCTGCAGAAAAGGCGCAGCCAGATTACAGAGGAGATTGAGACCGCGAAGGAACAGACAGAGCGGTGCAGGCGCAGTATTCTTGCGGAGCAAAAAGCGCTGGAAACGCTGAAAAAGCAGGCAGAGCAGAGGGATACGGAGACCTTGGAAGGGCTGAATATGCGGCGGGAAGAACTGACAGCGCAGAAAACGGTGCTGGAACAGCGTCAGAAGCAGCGTCATGTGCTTTTGCAGACGAATGAAGGAATTCTCACCCGGCTGCAGAAAAGCCAGGCGAGAATGACGCGGATCTCGGAGGAATATCAGACGCTGGCAGCGCTTTCCGATACGGCCAACGGCGAGCTTAAGGGAAGACAGAAGCTGGCCTTCGAGCAATATATACAGGCCGTATTTTTCAATCAGATCATTCACGAGGCGAATAAGCGCTTTTCTGTCATGACGGAGGGACGGTATCTTTTGAAACGCCGGGAGAGCGCCGGAAATCTGCGCAGTCAGATGGGGCTTGATTTGGATGTATTCGATTATTATACCGGCAGACTGCGCAATGTGCAGAGCCTGTCGGGAGGGGAGGCATTCAAGGCGTCGCTGTCGCTGGCTTTGGGACTGGCCGATGTGGTTCAGCGTCATGCCGGAGGGGTGCAGCTGGACGCGATATTTATTGATGAAGGCTTTGGTTCTTTGGACCGGGAATCTCTGAATCAGGCGATAAAGATACTGAACGAGCTGGCCGGCAGCAGCCGTCTGGCGGGTATTATCTCCCATGTGGAGGAGCTGAAGGAACGGATCGACAGGAAAATTGTTGTAAAAAAGGGAACGTCGGGAAGTACGCTGATGCTGTCCTGCTGACAGCCAAACGGAAAACTTTCTTAAATTCTGTATTGGGGCTTTGACATCACATTTCCATCACAATTTTGTGTTTAATTAATTACAGATAAATTACAAAAGTTTTGCGAAAATGTGATAATAGCGTTGCTATTGGTACAGTGACGCTATTAAGAAATGAGGACACAGTATGGAAAACAGAGTAAATCATGAGAAGTTCAGGATTCTTCTGGTGGAGGATGAAGATAAATTGCGCAGTACGATGCAGGATTACCTTGAGATGAGTGGGTACCTGACGATGACGGCGCGGGATGGCGCCGAGGCATTGGAGGCGTTTGGAGCCGGAGAAAATGAATGGCCGCATTTGGTTTTGCTGGACATTATGCTGCCGTCTGTGAGCGGATTTGAGGTGCTGGAAAAAATACGGGAGAAGTCGGATGTGCCGGTAATTATTCTGACTGCCCGGTGCAGTGAAGAGGATCAGCTGAAGGGATTTTCCCTGGGAGCGGATGATTACCTTGTGAAACCGTTTCTGCTTTCTGTTTTGAAAGCGCATATTGAAGCGCTCCTGAGAAGAGCCATCGGCGGCAGCAGGAGAAAAACCTACGGAGTATTGTCTGTTGACCGGAAGGGCCATAAAGTATTTCTGGAGGGAGAGCTTTTGATCCTGACACCCCGGGAGTATGAGGTTTTGAATTTTCTGACTACAAATGAGAAAATTGTACTTTCCAGAGACCGTCTGCTGGACGAAATATGGGGAATTGATTACAACGGTACGGATCGTTCCGTTGACACGATCATCAAACAGCTGCGGCTGAAGCTGGGAAAAGCCGGAAGATATATTGATACGATTTACGGGACAGGCTACCGTTTTGAGGTAAAAGATGATGAGTACCATTAGCAGGAGATTGTTTGTACAGGTAGTTTTGCTGTTGGCGCTGGTTTCCGGCGGAGTGGGTATCCTCTATTCGTACGGCACGAGAAGGCTGTATATTTCCGAACAGTGTAAGATGCTGGAGGCGGTATATGCTATTTTGCTGGAGGAGGATATTCCAGAGCTTTGCAGAAATGAAAACCTGATGAAGGACGAAGCGGAGGAGGATGAGTGGGAAGAGATTTCAGACGGCTTGCTGGAACGGTATGAAAATGACAATCTGAGATTTCGGATCCGGGATGAGAATTTTGATCTTCTGTATGCGACAAACAAGACATCGCAGGCCCAGGACAGCAGTTCGAACCCAGAATATAATCAGAAAAAAATGCAGCGGTATTCGGAAGAGCCGGAGGCCATATATGAGCAGAACGGCAGCGGAGGCCGGGTGGTGCTGCGAGGAAAGCATGTCTGGGAGGGGATGACCTATTATATTATCATTACGGAATCTACATCATTGATTAATCGGAGCACTGTATATGCTCAAAAGGTTCTTTTACTGGTTGTCGCTGCTTTTCTGATTCTGGGTACGTTATCTGTACGAATTATATCCAGAGGAATCGGCAGGCCGGTGGAGGAAGCGGCAAGGATCACGAGAAAGATTGCCAATAAAGATTTTTCAGAGCATGTTGAAGAGAAAACGAAATACCGGGAGCTGAATGAGCTGGGGGACGGTATCAATATGATGTCGCAGCAGATTCAGAATTACATTCAGGATCTGGAAAATTTTAATCGTCTGCTGCAGCAGGATAATGTGCGAAGAGCGGAGCTGGAGGAGCATCGGAAACGCTTTGTCAATAATGTTTCTCATGAGCTGAAGACACCATTGGCGATTATTTCCGGTCAGGTAGAGCTTTTGCCGATGATCAGTGATACAGATAAGCGGGAACAGTACTGCAGCTCTATTATGGAAGAAATCAGGCGAATGAGCGATATGATCAACAGTATGCTTCAGATTTTTTCTGTGGAGCAGGGGCTGGAGAATGTTCCCATGCAAAGCATCGCTCTGGAAGATATCGCGCGGAACGTATTGGAGGATTTTCAGCCCCTGTTTGCCAGAAAGCAGATTCATACGGAGCTAAAGGCGGACGGAAGGCTCCAGGTACAGGGCAATGAAGAAAATATACGGAGAGCAATGAACAATTTCCTCATGAATGCATACCGGTATGCCCCGGAAAAGAGCAAGGTAAATGTTTCGGTGACGGAAAATGGAGGATACGTTATTTATTCTGTCTACAATGACGGGCAGCAGATTGAAGAAAAGGATCTGAAAAGGATCTGGGACAGCTTTTATCAGGGAAATGCGATCAGCCACGGAAGCGGAGTACAGGGCACCGGATTGGGGCTTTATATTGTCAAGAGTATTGTGGCGCAGCACGGAGGAGTCTGCGGAGTAGAAAATAAGGCCGGCGGGGTAGAATTCTGGTTTGGCATTCCCAAATAGGCATTTTTTGACCGGCACAGGCATAAAATATCTTGAATTGGAAAGGATGTGAATGCAGGTGCCGGAATACAGACGGTTTATTGCTTATTTTTATGAGTACATAGATGGAAAGAAACAGAGAAGTGCGGGATTTGCAAAGGTGGAGCTGCGTAATGGAATGTGGCGGCTTTTGTTTCGGCTGACGACAGAAATTTTGCCGGAACCGCCGATGAAGGTGTATGGATTTGTAAGAGAGGGCGGCTATTTGCTGGGAGTACCGATGGGAACCATCCGTTTGGGCCGGGAGATTGCGGAGGAGTGGGCCTATCAGGCGGAAAATCCGGTGGGAACGAGCAATTACCGGTTGGAGGATTTTTCGGGTATCTGGATAGAGAGCGGAGACGGACGCTGCTTTTTGACAGTCTGGGATGACGAGCCCGTGCAGCCGGAACGTTTTGTGCTGGAACTGCCGGAAGCGGTGGTTGAGGAAGACCGAGAGGCCGAAACCGTAGAGCCAGAAGAAATACGGAAGCTGGAGGAGAGATCAGAGATGGCTGCGGAAGAATCAGAAAAGGAAACCGTAGAGCCAGAAGCAGAAGTACGGAAGCCGGAGGAGAGATCGGAGATGGCTGCGGAAGAATCAGGAGAGGAAGCCGTAGAGCCAGAAGCAGAAGTACGGAAGCTGGAGGAGAGATCGGAGATGGCTGCGGAAGAATCAGGAGGGGAAGCCGTAGAGTCAGAGCAGAAGTCGGAGTCGGCTGTGGAAGAGTCGGGAGCAGAAGTGATGGGGCAAGAATGCAAGGAAAAGCCGGGACCACCTGTTTTAAATGAAACAGCAGAACAGACGACCTGCAGGCAGGACGGAATCAATGAGTTGTTCAAGATACGTTCACGCTTCCAGCCCTTTGCGGATACGGAAATTACAGACTGCGTTATGATTATGCCTTGTGACATTATACGGCTGCAGCAGGAGAATTGGCAGGTGGGGAGGAGCAGCTTCCTGCAGCATGGATTTTATCAGCACAGACATTTGCTGCTGGGAAAAACGTGTGACGGGGAATATGTGCTCGGCGTGCCGGGAATTCGGAATCCGCAGGAACAGTATATGGCAGGGATGTTTGGGTTTGAACATTTCAAAACATCAAAAATGTATGGATGCGGCAAGGTGTTTGGATACTGGTGCCGGGTTTTGAAAAAAGCTGCTTCGGAAGCGGGATGTGTGAGGGGATAGGCAACAAAGCAGGCCGGTCGGATGGATTCTGACCGGCCTGTAATAATATGTAGATCCAGACTTTTTCAAATTGGCCTGTAATAATATGCCGATTCAGATTTTTTCAGATCAGCCTGTAATAATATGTAAATTCAGATTCCCCGAAGGCAGGCCTGGGGAATTTTTTCCTGCACGATTTCCAGAAATCCGCGCAATTCCTCTTCAGAAAAGGAGGAAAAAGAATGGTTCGGTTGAAGTACCTCCGGGCAGTCGCGGAAGGACTGCAGATAATAATGCCGACAGCCGGACAGCCAGGTGCGGATATCCTCAAAATCGGCGGTATCGTGAAGCCCTTTTACCACTGTTGTGCGAAATTCGTAATCAATCCCGCTGTTTTTCAAAATATCCACGGAATGCATGATTTTTTCCAGCAGAGCCGGAGCAGACGAGCGGCCGTCAAGTCCGCAGACCCGGGCGTAGCTCGATCGTCCGGCTTTGATGTCCATAGCGACATAATCCACCAGATTTTCACGGATCAGAGAACTCAGCATTTCAGGATTCGTCCCGTTGGTATCGAGTTTGACAAGGTATCCTGCAGATTTTATAGATGCAAGAAACTCCGGCAGGTCAGAGTGCAGCGTGGGTTCTCCGCCGGTGACGCAGATTCCCTCCAGAATACCGGAGCGTTTGTGCAGGAAATCAAAAAATTCCTGCCAGCTGATGACCGGAAGAATCTCAGGGGCCAGAACGAGCGGGCTGTTCTGACAGAACGGACAGCGGAAATTGCAGCCGCCGAGAAACACGATGGCTGCCACATAGCCGGGAAAATCCAGCAGCGTTAGTTTTTGAAGCCCTAAAATGTTCATTACGAAGCCCTCATTCCTGTTTTGTGTAAAAGTATAATGAGGCTCAGAAGCCCGGTATATGGCTCTGAGCGTACAAACGATGAATGATATTGTACCTATACTATCACAAAAATATGAAAAAATTGTTACGATTCGACAGAAAACAGTTTTTTACATTGACGGGTAAATTCACAGATGATAAAGTAAGACTGCAAATCGTTATAAAAACATACGACAGGGGGATTGACTGTGCAGAAAAATGTTTTGGAGTATCTGGAAACGGCTGCGGCTAAATTTCCGGATAAAATCGTATTTGCAGATAATAAAACAGAATTGTCCTATGAGGAATTCACGGATAAGGCGAAAAGGCTTGGATGCGGCCTGATTCGGACGTGCAGGGAGGGCTGGACGCGCAATCCGGTGGCGGTACTGATCGACCGGTCGGTGCAGCCTCTGATCAGCTTTTTTGGAGTCGTATACAGCGGCAATTTTTACGTTCCGGTGGATCGGAAAATGCCCCAGGAGCGGATAAGGCTGATTTTGAATACACTGAATGCCCGGGTGCTCATCGCAGAAAAAAAGGACGGCAGATTTTTGGAGCAGCTTCAGTACGACGGAACCGTCTGTTATCAGGAGGAGCTGCTGGAGTGTGAGGTTGACCCGGAGGCGCTTAAGCGGGTGTCCGCGGAGCAGGTGGATACGGATCCCCTGTATGCGATCTTTACATCGGGCTCCACCGGAGTACCGAAGGGCGTTCTTGTAGCGCACCGTTCGGTCATTGATCTGGCGGATCAGTTCAAGGATGCCTTTGAATTTGATGAGACTGCAGTATTCGGCAACCAGGCGCCCTTTGATTTTGACGTGTCGGTGAAGGATATTTTTTCTACGATCAAGAATCGGGCTACGATGTATGTCATTCCGCAGGTGGTGTTTTCATTTCCGGCCAAGCTGATTCAGTATTTGAATGAGAAAAAGATCAATACGATCATCTGGGCGGTTTCTGCGCTGCGTATTATTGAAAATCTGAAGGGGTTTGCATCGGAGGTGCCGCAGTATCTTCAGAATATCATGTTTTCAGGAGAGGTGATGTCCGTGAAGGTGCTGAACTACTGGAGAGCTTATTTTCCAAAGGCTCAGTTTGTGAATCTTTACGGCCCCACAGAAATTACCTGCAACTGTACCTTCTATAAAATAGACCGGGAATACTCAGAGGATGAGGTGCTGCCCATCGGCCGGCCTTTCAGGAACAGCAGCGTATTTTTGCTGGACGGAGACAGGCTTGTCACAAAACCCGGCGAGATGGGAGAAATCTGTGTCCGGGGGACATGCCTGGCTCTGGGATATTACAACAATCCAGAAAAAACGGCGGAGGCATTCTGCCAGAATCCGCTGAACAGCGCATATCCCGAGAAGATTTATCGGACCGGAGACATTGGAAGGTATGATGACCAGGGGCAGCTCATTTTTGCTTCCCGTAAGGACGCCCAGATCAAGCACATGGGACACCGGATCGAGCTGGGAGAAATCGAAGCGGCGGTTAACGCTCTGGAGATGCTGGATGCCGGCGTCTGCATTCATGTGGGAGAAGACATTGTGCTCTGCTATCAGGCAGAACAGCCCGGAGAACGGGAAATTTTGCGGGCGTTGGGGAAAAAGCTGCCGAAGTATATGCTTCCGACCAGGCTTTTGTGGTATAAAGCGCTTCCGATGAATAAAAACGGAAAAATTGACCGGGTGAGACTGCGCGGCGAAATAGAAAGCAATGATATTAAATGAAATATTAATATAAAAAGTAATTGATTATGAAAAGGAGAAAGTAACAATGAGAGAAGAACTGATGGAAATTTTGAGAGAGCAGAGACCGGATGTGGATTTTGAGGTGGAACAGGCGCTGATCGACGATGAGATACTGGATTCTTTTGATATTGTGTCTCTTGTCAGCGAGTTGAATGACAATTTTGATATTGCGATCAATGTGGACGACCTTCTGCCGGAGAATTTTAACTCTGCGGATGCGATGCTTGAGCTGATCCAGAAGCTTCAGGAAGAAGGATAAGGCGATGAGTTTATTATCAGGAAAATTTGTTCTGTTTTTCCTGTGTGTATTTGCGGCCTATTTTCTGATGCCCCGGAAAAGCCGCTGGGTGGTGCTGCTGATCGGAAGCTACGTTTTTTATCTGTTCAGTTCTGTGCGGATGACGGCCTATTTGCTCTTAACGACATTTACAACGTTTTTTTCGGCCAAGAGAATCGGCGCTTTGAACAAAGAGACCTCAGAATATTTGACAGTACATAAGGCGGAGCTGGATCGCGAGACTAAAAAACAGTACAAAGCCGGACAGATGAAAAGAAAACGGCGGTATCTGCTGTTTGCGGTTCTGTGGAACATCGGTACGCTCTGTGTGCTGAAGTATACCGGATTCGTGTTTGACACGATCAACAGAACGCTTCACTTTGTTGCAGATATGGAGGCGGTGCTGCCGAGTGTACGGTTTATGCTGCCCTTGGGTATTTCCTTTTACACCTTCCAGACGGTGGGATACGTAATTGATGTATACCGCGGAAAATATGAACCGGATACGAGCCTGCCGAAGTATATGCTGTTTGTTTCCTTTTTCCCCCAGATTATACAGGGGCCTATTTCCAGATACAATCAGCTGGCGCATCAGCTCTATGAAGGACATGAGTTTGACTATACGAGAATCACCATGGGGCTGCAGCTTGTACTGTGGGGGCTGATTAAGAAGCTGGTTCTGGCGGATCGGCTGATTAAGGTTTCCAACATGATCTTCCAGAATTATACCGATTATGCCGGACTTACCATGTTTATTGGCGGAACGGTATACGGTGTGTATATGTATGCGGATTTTTCCGGCGGGATTGATATGATCCGGGGAATTGCCCAGGTATTTGGCATCGAAATGATGCAGAACTTTGAACGCCCGTATTTTGCCACATCTCTGTCGGAATTCTGGCGCAGATGGCACATTTCCCTGGGCGAGTGGATGCGGGATTACGTATTTTATCCGGTGTCCCTCTCAAAGGCCTTCGGACGGCTTGGAAAAAAGACGAAGAAATGGTTTGGCACGAAGACCGGAAAGGTCATTCCGACGTATCTTGCTACCTTCATTACCTTTATGCTGGTGGGAATCTGGCAGGGAACTGAGCTGAAATATGTGGGATATGGCTTCTGGAATGCTTCCATCATAGCGGGCAGTCTGCTTTTGAAACCGGTATTTACAAAGACTCTGGACTTCCTGCATATCAAGGCGGACAGTTTTTACTGGAAGGCTTTCGGTATGCTGCGGACCTTTTTCCTGTGTAGTCTGGGCCGATTTTTCTCGGGCGGACTTTCCCTGAAAAGTGCGCTGGTCATGATGAAGAGCTTTTTCACCGTATGGAATCCGCAGGTCCTGACAGACGGTACGTTTCTGAACATGGGCCTGACCAGACGTGACTGGCTGGTGGTGCTGATCATGCTCATTATCATGCTGATCGTTGGAATTTTGCAGGAGCGGGGGATTCGGATACGGAGCAGCATTGCAGGAATGCCGCTGCCGATGAGATGGTTTATTTACATCGGAGCCATCGTCTTTGTAGTATTGCTGGGCCAATACGGACCCGGATTTGTTTCCGCAGATTTTGTATATCAACAGTTTTAGTCACCAGTTCCGCCATGCAGGAAAAAGAAAAAACAGACCGAGCAGATTCATCTGCAAAGGGCTGTGGTTTTCTTTTTACGAATGGGCGGGACGCCCATTCAGCCGCAGACGGGAGACGCGAAGCGGCGAAGAGCCTTTGCAGAAGGCGGTCTGCGGTATGCATGGCGGAACGATGTATAAGCGGAAAAAAGAAGGACAGACCGAGCAGATTCATCTGCAAAGGGCTGTGGTTTTCTTTTTACGAATGGGCGGAAAAAATATAAATATTGAGGAATATTATGACGAAAAAACAGGGAATCAGAGCGGTGCTTTTTGTTTTTGTCACGTTGGCTGTTCTGCTGGGAATCAACTCCAGAATGGGATTTCCAAAGGATGGACAGGCGGTGCGGATTACGAGGCGTTTTGAGGAAATGTACCGCGACGAAAAAAATACATGGGACGGAATTATTGTGGGAACCAGTGAGGCGGATCGTGCCTGGTCTGCTCCGGCGGCCTGGGAAGAGTATGGAATGGCTGTATACCCGATGTCCAGCGACGGCAATCCTTTTATTCTGAATTCCAACATTATTGAAGAGGTATTGAAATATCAGGATCTTTCGTTTGTGGTGGTGGAGCTGCACGGTGCCCGCCTGGAAAGTCTTTCTACGAACGATATTAAAATCCATCGCGTGACGGATCATTTGAAGTGGTCCGCGAATCGGTCGGATGCCATTGAACGGGCAGTGGGTTATGTTGAGGAGTGGTATCCGGAGCAGGACTTTCCTTTTGTTCTGAAAGCAGGACTTTATTTCCCGATTATCAAATATCATTCCCGGCTGACTCAGGGAGAAATCTATGAGGGCGACCTGAATCATGGAAAGACGACTATGAAGGGTGTTTACGATGCACGGCAGTATTATATGACAAGGAAGTTGCCTTTGAAGCCATACGAGGAAACAGCCGAGCTGCTGGATCAGCAGAAGGCGTTGCTGGATGATTTGATATTTTGTGCGGAGAAAAACGGACTTAAGCTTGTGTTTGTAAAAAATCCCTCTGATGTTCCTGAAGCGGAGCAGGCCAGCATGAATGCCATGGTGAAGTATGTAGAGGAAAAAGGCTATCCGACGCTGAATTTTAATGATGCGGACATCCTGAAGGCCAGCGGTGTGGACGGCAGTACGGATTTCTATGACGACGAGCATATGAACGCGAAGGGCTCCCGGGTGTATACCCAGTATCTGGCGGGCTATCTGAAAGAGATTCTGGATATTGAGGATCACAGAGGAGATGAACGGTATCAGAGCTGGGATGATGCGGCGGAGACCTACGATGCGTTTTATGAAGGTGCGCTGGTCAAAATAGAAAAGTGGAAAAAGAAGCATGGGGTGTAAAGGTAAACCTTCATTTCCGGGATTCGTTAAATATTGGCTGATATACGGAAAATCAGTTCTTGACAAACCCTCCGCCCTCTTTTAAAATTGACCATAGTTATGTGAGGAAGAAGATTAGTAGTCTCAGAGCGTTTTTCAGAGAGAGGCCGGGTGGTGCGAGGTCTTAAGCGGCGGGGATGAACCGGCTTTGGAGCATCTGCGGGAAACCGCGGCGCAGTCCGGCGTTAACGGAGAAGGAAGAGAACAGCCCAGGCTGTTAATAAGGGTGGTACCGCCGGTATTCCGGTCCCTTGTAGGGATTGGATACCGGCTTAATTTTTAGTTAGGAGGAAGAAAAATGGCAAAGGAAAAGAAACTTGTAGAAGCGATTACCTCGATGGAGGAGGATTTCGCGCAGTGGTATACGGATGTTGTGAAGAAAGCAGAGCTGATTGATTATACCAGCGTTAAGGGATGTATGGTTATCAAGCCGGCGGGTTATGCGATCTGGGAAAATATTCAGCACGAGCTGGACCGCAGATTCAAGGAGACCGGAGTGGAGAATGTATATCTCCCGATGTTTATTCCTGAAAGCCTGCTTCAGAAGGAGAAGGATCATGTGGAGGGTTTTGCACCGGAGGTTGCCTGGGTGACTCACGGCGGACTGGAGCCGCTGCAGGAGCGTATGTGCGTACGTCCGACTTCCGAGACGCTGTTCTGTGATTTTTATGCGAATGACGTGCATTCCTACCGTGATCTTCCGAAGGTGTACAACCAGTGGTGCTCCGTAGTGCGCTGGGAAAAGACCACAAGACCGTTCCTGCGCTCCAGAGAGTTCCTGTGGCAGGAAGGACACACGGCTCATGCGACGGCAGAAGAGGCAGAGGAGAGAACGATCCAGATGCTGAACGTTTACGCAGATTTCTGTGAGCAGGTGCTGGCAATCCCGGTTATTAAGGGACGCAAGACCGATAAAGAAAAATTTGCAGGAGCGGAGGCCACCTATACCATCGAGTCTCTGATGCACGACGGAAAGGCGCTGCAGTCCGGCACGAGCCACAACTTCGGGGACGGATTTGCAAAGGCCTTCGGTATTCAGTTTGCAGATAAGGACAATACATTGAAGTACGTACACCAGACCTCATGGGGAATGACCACCCGTATGATCGGTGCGATCATCATGGTACACGGTGACAACAGCGGACTTGTGCTTCCGCCGAGAATTGCTCCGACTCAGGTTATGGTAATTCCGATCCGCCAGCAGCAGGAAGGCGTGCTGGACAAGGCAAATGAAGTAAAAGAGGCTTTGAAGGCAGCAGGACTCCGGGTGAAGCTGGATGATTCTGAGAAGAGCCCGGGATGGAAATTCTCTGAGCAGGAGATGCGCGGTATTCCGGTGCGTATCGAGCTGGGACCGAAGGATATTGAGGCAGGCCAGGCCGTGATTGTACGCCGTGATACGAGAGAAAAGATCGTCTCCCCGATCGCAGAGCTGGCGCAGAAGGTGGCTGAGGTCCTGGAGACCATGCAGGGAGATATGCTGGAGCGCGCAAGAGCACATCGCGAGGCCCATACGTATACGGCAGTGACAAAGGAAGAATTCAAAGATATTGCTGATAATAAGCCGGGTTTCATTAAAGCAATGTGGTGCGGCTGCCAGGAGTGTGAGGATGCGATCAAGGAAGAGATCGGCGTGACCTCCAGATGTATGCCGTTTGAGCAGGAGAATCTTTCCGATACCTGCGTTTTCTGCGGTAAGCCTGCCAAAAAACTCGTTTACTGGGGAAAAGCATACTAAACTTTCATACCTGTTTCACAGGCACCCCCAAGATATAAGTCCACGGATTGCTCCGCATTTTGCACTTCTGCAATCCTACAAAAATAGTTGTGAGCGCCGTACAGCGAGCGCCGGATGGCGGATAATCCGCGCTGTGCGGACAAATGTTTTTCGAAAATCTGCGAAATATCTTGACAAATCTGCAGGAAATGAGTATTATTTGCAGTATGGCACAGTTTACTTTAGCACAGTACCGCAATGGATACCTGAGAGGTATTCTGAAGTGTATATTTTAGGATAGAAAATGGCTGATTGCGGAACGGCCTTACAGTGACTGTGTTAAAAAAATTCAGGAGGTAGGTATTATGAAGAAATTTGTTAAAGCAGCAAGTCTTGCACTTGCATCAGCAATGTTGCTTTCCACTACAGCTTTTGCAGAGGGTGACACTTTCAAGATCGGCGGCATCGGACCGATGACAGGAGCTGCAGCAGCTTACGGTACAGCAGTTATGAACGCAGCTCAGATCGCAGTAGATGAGATCAATGAGGCAGGCGGAGTAAATGGAGCACAGCTTGAGTTCCAGCCGCAGGATGATGAGCATGACGCTGAAAAGTCCGTAAACGCATACAATACTCTGAAGGACTGGGGTATGCAGATGCTTCTGGGAACAGTCACATCCGCTCCGTGTATCGCAGTTGAGGCAGAGGCAGTAAACGACAATATGTTCCTGCTGACACCGTCAGGATCAGCAGTTGACTGTATCACAGCCGGCGACAATGCATTCCGTGTATGCTTCTCCGACCCGGATCAGGGAACTGCATCCGCTAAGTACATCGGTGAAAACGGACTGGCTGAGAAGGTAGCAGTTATCTATGACAGCTCTGATGTATATTCATCAGGTATCTATGCAACCTTCCGTACAGAGGCTGAGAACCAGCCGTTTGAGATCGTAGCTGACGGAGCATTTACAGCAGACAGCAAGACAGACTTTTCTGTACAGCTGCAGCAGGCTAAGGATGCAGGCGCTGAGCTTGTTTACCTTCCGATCTACTACAACGAAGCATCTCTGATCTTCACTCAGGCAGCAGGTATGGACTTTGCTCCGGCATGGTTTGGTGTAGACGGTATGGATGGTATTCTTACAGTAGAAGGATTTGATACATCTCTTGCAGAGGGCGTTATGCTTCTGACACCGTTCTCCGCAGATGCAGAGGATGAGCTGACAAAGAACTTTGTAGCTAAATATCAGGAGCTGTACAACGAGGTTCCGAACCAGTTTGCAGCAGATGCATACGACGGAATCTATGCTATCAAGGCAGCTCTTGAGAAATCAGAGGCTACACCGGATATGGATGCAAGTACATTGTGTGATCTTGTAAAGGTTGCTATGACAGAAATCTCCGTAGACGGTCTGACCGGTACAGGCATGACATGGTCTGCAGAGGGTGAGCCGACAAAGGCTCCGAAGGCTGTTGTGATTGAGGACGGCGCTTACAAGGGATTATAAAGAGAACATGAAATTAACCCAACAGGGGGGTTGCTCATGGCAACCCCCTGTTTTCGGTAAATATGACGAGGTGACCTATGAGTTTTTTATCCTATTTAATTAACGGAATAAGTCTCGGCAGTGTATATGCCATAATCGCTCTGGGCTATACAATGGTATACGGTATCGCAAAGATGCTTAATTTTGCCCACGGCGATGTCATTATGGTCGGCGGTTACGCGGCTTTGACCATGATGCTGAGCTACAGCGCCCATCCCTTTGTGGCGGTTTTGGTGGCGATTGTGGTATGTACAGTGCTGGGTATTACAATAGAGGCAGTTGCGTACCGCCCTCTGAGAGGAGCGGCTTCTCCGCTGGCGGTATTGATCACGGCAATCGGTGTAAGCTACCTTTTGCAGAACGTAGTCCTTCTGATCTTCGGCTCCAATCCGAAGAGCTTCCAGTCGGTGGTTCCGGTTCCAGATTTGAAGCTGGCCGGCGGTGCGCTGACGATTTCAGGAGAGACGATCGTTACGATCATCAGCTGTATCGTTATTATGACGGTACTCACCTTGTTTATCAATAAAACAAAGGCCGGCCAGGCTATGCTGGCCGTATCGGAGGATAAAGGAGCGGCCCAGCTTATGGGTATCAACGTAAACGGAACGATCGCCCTGACCTTTGCCATCGGTTCTGGACTGGCGGCTATCGCGGGCGTACTACTCTGCTCTACGTATCCGTCCCTTTCACCGTATACCGGCTCTATGCCGGGTATCAAGGCTTTCGTCGCCGCAGTATTCGGCGGGATCGGCTCGATTCCCGGAGCAATGATCGGCGGCATTCTGCTGGGTGTGATCGAGATTCTCGGTAAGGCATATATTTCCTCTCAGCTGGCGGATGCGATTGTGTTTGCCGTGCTGATTGTCGTTCTTCTTGTGAAGCCTACCGGCTTGCTCGGAAAACAGATTCAGGAGAAAGTGTAGGTGGGAATGATGAAGAAAAATAAGAATTTTAAAAACAATCTCATAACCTACGGAATTGTGGTTGCTGCGTATATTGTGGTACAGATCCTTCAGAGTACCGGAAATCTTTCCAGTCTTTTGAAGGGACTCCTTGTGCCGCTCTGTGTGTACGTGATCCTTGCGGTTTCCCTGAACCTGGTGGTAGGCATTTCTGGAGAGCTGAGCCTTGGCCATGCCGGATTTATGTGTGTCGGCGCATTCGCCAGTGCATTTTTCTCGAAGGCTATGCAGACTGCGATCCCCTCTGACGGACTGCGGTTTTTCCTGGCAATCCTGATTGGTGCGGTGATGGCGGCAATATTTGGCATTTTGATTGGTATTCCGGTACTGCGTCTGCGGGGCGATTATCTTGCGATCGTCACACTGGCATTCGGTGAAATTATCAAGAACGTGATCAACGTATTTTATATCGGTATCGACGGGAATGGCGTTCATTTTTCCATGAAGGATCAGTTTTCCCTGGGCATGGAGCCTGACGGAGTCGTGATTCTCAACGGACCGCAGGGTATTACGGGTGTGCCGAAAAGCTCTACGTTCCTGATTGGTATTATTTTGATCCTGATTACGTTATTTATTGTGCTGAACCTGATCGACTCCCGGGATGGCCGGGCGATCAAGGCGATCCGCGATAACCGGATTGCGGCGGAGTCCATCGGTATCAATATCACAAAATATAAGCTGATGGCCTTTACGGTTTCGGCGGCGCTGGCAGGCGTGGCGGGAGCGCTTTACTCTCACAACCTGGCTACGCTGCAGGCATCAAAGTTTAATTTCAATACTTCGATTCTGGCTCTGGTATTCGTCGTTCTGGGCGGTATCGGAAATATCCGCGGTTCTGTGATCGCAGCGGTGGTGCTGACGGCGCTTCCAGAGTTGCTGCGAGGTCTGGCGGACTACCGTATGCTGATTTACGCGATCGTACTGATTGTTATGATGCTCTTCAACTGGGCGCCGAAGGCACTTGAATGGCGGGAACGCTATCTGGGCCGTCTCTTCAAAAAATCTGCGAAGGAGGGCAAATAAGATGGCAGCAATGTTGGAAGTAAAAAATCTTGGGATTTCCTTCGGAGGTCTTCGGGCGGTAAACGCGTTTGATCTGACCATTGAAAAGGGAGCGCTGTACGGCCTGATCGGGCCGAACGGTGCGGGCAAAACTACCGTATTTAATCTGCTGACAGGCGTATATAAGCCCAGCGAGGGCAGCGTGGTGCTGGATGGACAGGACATCACCGGAAAATCTACTATTGAGATCAATAAGGCGGGAATAGCCAGAACCTTCCAGAATATCCGGCTTTTCAAGGATATGTCCGTGCTGGATAATGTAAAGGCAGGACTGCACAATCACCATAAATATTCAACGCTTTCCGGTATTTTCCGTACCCCTTCCTACCGCAGGGTGGAAAAAGAGATGAATGAAAGAGCGCTGGAGCTTTTAAAGGTGTTTGACCTGGATGGGGAAGCGGATTATCTGGCGTCGAATCTTCCTTATGGAAAGCAGCGTAAGCTTGAGATCGCCAGGGCGCTGGCTACGGATCCGAAGCTTCTGCTTCTGGATGAGCCGGCTGCCGGCATGAATCCCAACGAGACAAAGGAATTGATGAATACGATCCATTTTGTCCGGGACAATTTTGATATGACGATTTTGCTGATCGAGCATGACATGAAGCTGGTATCCGGTATTTGCGAGGAGCTGACCGTACTGAACTTCGGAGAGGTACTGTGTCAGGGCAAGACTGCCAATGTCCTTTCAAATCCGCAGGTTATCACGGCATATCTTGGGGAATAGGAGGGAAAGAACGATGGCAATGCTTGAGGTAAAAGACCTGGAAGT
>JAUNGD010000141.1 GCA_030524705.1 Lachnospiraceae bacterium
TACCTCCATTAACTCATCTGCTTTCGTAAAAATCTTCTTACATTTGTTTGATAATAATATAGCATTTACAGCAATTTCTATCAATACACTATATATAGAAAAAATGAAATCCGACTGTTTATACTCTGCCATCACTCAATCTGCGCTCTCTGGCTCTGCGGCTTTGGAATCACCATCTGCATATACAGCCCTCTTGTATCCTGCATTGGATCCGACGGAATAATCTCTGCTTTTCCTGATGCTGCAAGGCATGCTGTAACAGCAAGACAGACTGCATCCAGTATATCGTCCGGATTACAGCTAAGAGCATTCTTTTTTTCCGTCAAATACTTTCTGTCTAAATCTACATATTTTGAAAGTATCCTTACGCGTTCTTCAATGCCCTCCGGTGTCGTTTTCCTGTTCATCACTGTTTTGCCGTTCAGTCTTGAAAAGCAGACCTCCGGGTGGCTTTCATTGCAGTCCTCTTTGTCGTGATACTGACCGTTTCTACAGCCCCATCTTTGTCATAATTCCATCCGCATCCACCCCGGGATGCGTCAGATATAAACGGCAGATCTGCTCTGCCAGCGTTTCCCGGATGCCGTTTTTCTTTGCAATCTCTTTTACCGGTCTGCCCCGTTCAATATCTTTTATAACAGACTCTATCCTCTGCTTTATATCCGCCGGAAGCTCTTCGCCTGCCGCCTTTGGGCCCTCCTGGTTCTTATGAGGAATCTCATGCCTTTCCACACGGACAGAGCCATCCTCCCCAATCTCCAGAACCGCCATTGTAATAGGCTGCGTAAACCGCCTCGGTCCGCAGCTTCCCGGATTCAGCCAGATCCTTCCCTCCTCATATTTTTCTTCATACTTATGAGAGTGGCCGTAGATCACAACATCAGCCTGATCCATATCCTTCGGAATCTGTTTCTTGTTATGGATCATAAATACGGAAACTCCGTAAAAATTCAGCAGCAGCGTCTCAGGAAGGTTTTCTGCCCATTCCTTATCATTATTTCCTCTTACCGCATGAATGGGGGCAATCTTTTCCAGCTTATCAAGAATTTTCTGTCTGTTGATGTCCCCTCCATGAAGTATCAGCTCACAATTTTTCAGTATTTCGACGATCTCTGGCCTGAGCAGGCCGTGCGTATCCGATATTACGCCTATTCTGTGGGTCATTTTACCATTCTCCAATCTGCATTCCCTCTGCGCCTCTCGCTTTTCTGCTTTTCTGATAAAGCTTCGAAGCTTTCCAAAGAATTTGTATTCTTCTATATTAAAATGCCGTCGCAATTAATCTGTTCCATTCTGACTGTATTTTCCCTCTGGAGGGATACTACAAAAATAATAACACAGACAAACAAGTTTTACCATCCTTGATCGTCAGATCCATGTCCTGCATCTTTGCCAAAGCACCGATAGAAATACTTTTAAACCTGTGTTATACTGAAAATAATTTTTGACGGCATAGCGGTCAATACCGCAAATTTTAAATGCCCACGGATACTGCAAAACAAACGGAGATTATAATTATGAAAGAAAATATCGAACCAATTTACCGTTCCCTGGGAGAGGCGATCTCCGCATCCCTGGGACACGAAGCCATGGGGCTGCAGACGTTAAAGGCAGCCGGAGAAATCGGCGTACCGGGCATTCTGGGAATCGGAATTGATGAGGGAAAAGGATTTTCTTTTCTGCTTTTAGAATATATCGACAGCGCTCCCCATATAAAAACGTATTGGGAAACCTTCGGGCGCCAGCTCCCTCGCCCTTGTATTATAGGTACATAATGGATTTTTTAATTGATTTCACCAACAAACTTGTAGAAAATCCGGATATTCTGGACTTTCTCCCCATTGATGGTCTGAGGTTCCGATACCTCAATCTTTTCTATCAGACGGTTCACTATGGCTGTGGTCAGCTCTTTGATCTCTGCACATTCCGCCATCTCATTGGCAAGCTGCTCCGCTTTGCAGGCGCTGTCCTCCAGATTGTCGGCCATAGTGTTCAGTTTTTCTATTTCTTCTGTGTATTCTTTCTTTTCCTGCTCAAAATGGGCGGACAGCATCCGGAACTCCCGGTGGGGCGCTTTATGGAAGTTGGGAGCGCCGACCAGCGGAAGGTAAAGC
>JAUNGD010000078.1 GCA_030524705.1 Lachnospiraceae bacterium
CTCTACTCCGCCAGATACAGATTTATGCTCTGCATAATGGAATTTACGGCCTCTTCCTCGCTGATCTCCCCGTCCTGACAGCGGCTCAGCTGCTCCAGCACGGTCTGCTGCTGGACGCCCTGGGCATCGGCGCACACGGTAAGCTGCTTTGCCGTTTCCTCCAGCCATTCCAGCTCCTCCTGCGTCGGCCAGGAATAGGTCAGAGAATAGTCCTCGCTTCCGTCATAGCTGCCCCAGCCTATCGAAATACCGTCTTCTACGCCCCATTTGGCGTCATACAGCACCGACTCAAAGGCCTGGGTATTTACGGGAAAGCCGTCGCCTGTATTGCTTACTTCCCCGTCCCTGGACAGCAGATATCTGATGAAATCCGCGGCGCGCTCCGGTTCCCTTGCCGTTTTCAGGATTCCCACTGTGCAGATCGGCCGGAACGTATCGGAGAGCTGTCCTCCGTATGTTCTCATTTCACAATCCTCCAGCTCCCGGCGCACGGAAGAAATGCCGGAATAGTCATCGATACCCATCAATGTACCGACACATAAACGGGATCTGTCCTTAGTAAAATTCGGAAACAGCAGATCCAATGTATGATAGCCAATATTGGCGGTATCTGCCCCGTAGCCCTGCCGCGCGGACCACATATCCTCCCGGAAATAGCTCACCATCTCCTTTTCTTCCTCGGACAGGTTCTCCCAAAATTCACTGTAGATCTGGTTCATCACATGGATAAATTCAGCAAGCCCCTCCTGGTCCATAGTGCCGTCCTCATTTGTCCAGCCCGCAGCGCAGGAATTGTAAAGAATATTCGGCAGGCATACAATATTAGACATGCTCAGCACCTCTTCCTGCTGCACCTCCGCCAGGGGGGTAAGGTCTTCCAATCTTTCAATAAGCGCTGACTCGCCCACCGCCATGGGGATTCCGAACCGCACCGGCACCGCCGGGACCATCTCATTCTCCTGGTAGGTATATGCAATGTTTTCCAGAAGCCCCTCCGTATCCTGCACCTCTGCCAGGATACCGCTCAGATCCTCCAGCACGCCTTTTTCACAGTACGTTTTCACCGACATGCCGTCCAGGATCAGAATATCCGGGCCGTTGCCTGCCAGAATCTCCGTGTTCAGCGTGCGCAGGGCATCTGAAGCCGTCACGCCGTCCGTGCCGCTCATCCCTATCTGATAATTTACGAAGGTATCGGGATACTCCTTTTGAAACAGAACGGCCATCTGCCGGATTCCCTCATCCTCCTGCAGCGAATAGACTGTCAATTCCTTTTCCGGTACTGTGGCAATATCCGGATCGTACTCATACCGCAGAAGTCCCCGCTGTCCCATATCCCCGGTGTAGACCACGAAAAAGCTTTGGTCCACGATTTCCAGGGCTACAATGTTTCCGCCAAGATCGCTGAGAGAATTCAATGATCCGTCCACGATCTGTTCTACGACGCTGCCGTCCATCACATGAGAGAAGATTCCCTTCGAATTGCAGTAATACAATCGTCCCTCCTCATCCTCTGTGAATACGATCGGATAGCCGCTGGAGGACTTCTGTTCATATGTCTCTCCATCCGTATACAGCATTTCCTCCAGAACATCATCCCGGGCAAGCGGCTCCCCGGTACTCAGATCATATCTCTGCAATCCTGATTTTTGCAGAAGAAGCGCCTCATCCTGACAAATGCCTGTTGTATTCGCATCGCTTCCCATACCTTGAAGAGCTTCCCCATTTTCCCGGTCCGCCAGATACACCTCTCCGCCCGGCGTCTTCCAAAGCAGATCACCATTTCTGGAAAACTGCAGATCGGCCATATCCGATATGCTGCAGGGCGTATGCGTCGCATTTCCCTCACTGTCAAAGGAGACAAAGTGGAACGTGTATTCATCTGCTCCCTGTGCGCCAGACGCACCGGAATCCCCGGACCCTTCCGTATCACTCCCGTCATCTGACCTCCATTCCGTTCCGTGATGCATAACGATTCCGGCGCCGCCGCCATCCGCGCAAAGCACTGCGTTCGTAAAATATTCTGTTCCGTATTCGGCCGGAAGAGAGGCCGCCAGCTCCCAGGTGTCGCCTCCGTCGCTGCTGTCCCACAGCGCGACTCCCACTTCCGCAGCAGAGCCCGCCAGACGAAGCCGTCCGTCAGCAAGCCTCACAATATCCAGCACCACCAGCGACCCATCATTTACCGGCAGCTCTATTTCAGATTCCAGGTAGCGCCCCATAGCTGCGCCGCCCCCTGTGTCCTGTTCCTGCGCATAGACATTTCCCGCCGCTGCGCCGGTCAGTATTCCTGCCGCGCAGACACAGGCCAGGAGTCTTCTGCAGTGTCCCGTTCTATTTCTTTTCTTCATTCTATACCTCCTTTAATCATGAATGATAATCAGTCAAAATGCCCTGCCCATCACTCCTTCTCCCAGGACCTGCGCAGCACCAGGATCAGGACAAACACCACCAGCGCATTGATCACCGCCGCCGCCGAGATCTTGTCAAAGGACAGCTCCCGGAACCAGTTGTTGTACAGATGCTGCAGCAGATACATGCTCTGATGCGGATAATCCCCGGCCACCAGCCACGCCTCCCGGAATACCTTGAAGGAATTCAGAAACGAAAGCACGGTAATGGTATACAGGGACGGCAGCAGATTCGGCAGGGTAATACTGCGGAAGCACCGCCATTCCCCGGCTCCGTCCACCCGGGCCGCCTCATAGATCTCATTTGGAATACCGGCCAGCCCTGCCATCCAGAGAATCATATCATAACCGATATTTTTCCAGAGATAGCTGATGACCAGCACGATAAATGCCGCATTGCTGCTCATCCAGCCGATCCGGCTGCCCCCCAGCCGCTCTATCAGCCCGTTCAGCAGGCCGTTGGAATGGAACAGCACCTTCCACACCAGCACCACCGACGCCGCGGGAACCGCCACAGGGACAAGAAACGCACTCTTCAAAAAATTCTTTCCGAATTTCAGTTTCTGCAGCACCACGGCCAGCACAAGGGACACCGCCACCAGCAGCGGAATACAGATAAACGTAAAACGAAGTGTATTCGAGGCTGCCATCCGAAAGGCCGTGTTGGAGAACACCTCCTCATAGTTCTTCCAGCCGACCCATTCGGCGGTGACGGCGCTTTGGAAGGAGCGCTTTACCACCTCGGCAAAGGGCAGCAGCGTAAAAAAAATAACGCCTGTCAGACCCGGCAGGAGAAAAAGGACTCCCGCCAGATCTTTTTTCTTATTTTTCATTTGCCGTATTACTCCGCCAGATACAGATTGATCTTCTGCAAAATTACGTTCACCGCTTCATCCTCGCTGATCTCACCGCTTATGCAGCGATCTATTTCTTCCATAACAACATCATGCTGCACGCGTTCTATATCCGCACAGGTATTCACCTGCTTTGCCATTTCATACAATGCATCCGACTCCTCCTTTGTCGGCCATACATACGAAAGCTCTACATAATCTTCTCCGCCGTCGCTGCTGGATACACTGAAACCGCCGCCCTCTCCGAACTGATCTGTGTAGATCTTCGCCTCAAAGGCTTTTACATTGACCGGGAAGCCCCGTCCCTGGCTCTGAGACTGTCCTTCCTCCGAAAGCATATATTTTATGAAATTGCAGGCCGTCTCCGTATTCTTTGCCGTATTCAGAACGCCAAGGACGCCAAAGGGCCGAAATACATTTGACTGCTGCATGGAAAGCAGTGTTTCATGGCAGGCTCCGTTCAGCTTATTTACGGAGACAAGACCGGAATAGTCTATAATATCGTTGAGGGAGCCGAGCTTTACCTGGCAGGCTCCGGTCGCCAGATCCATGATTCCCATGGCCAGGTCATCCCCCGGTACGCCGTATTCCTCCATCGAATCCCAGGAAGAGTAAATTCCATTTATATACATCTCTATCTCTTCCGCTGCTTTTTCCGACTTATTTTCCTGATACGTATCGTATACATACTTGACTCCCCTGACGAACTCTGCCAGCTTTTCCTGATTGATGGTATTATCCTCATTTTTCCAGCTTCCGGCACAGCTGCGGTAGAGAATTTCTCCAATATTGAACATATCATACGGATTCATTACATCGCCCTGAGCCGCCAGCTCCGCGAGGGAATCAAAGCCGTCGATGGTATTTATCAGCTCTGGATCTCCCACCGCCATCAGCATGCCGAATCTCGACGGAACCGCCGGAAGCAGCTCATCGCTCCTGTATACCTCTGAAATATTTTCCAGCAGCCCCTCGCTGTCCTGAATCTCAGCGACCACGCTGCTCAGATCCATCAAAAGCCCCTGCTTTGCATAGGTCTCCACCGACATTTCATCCAGGATCAGCACATCCGGCCCGTTTCCTGCCAGAATATCCGTATTCAGCGTGCGCAGCGCATCTGAGGCCGTCACGCCGTCCGTGCCGCTCATTCCGGTCTTATAATTCACATAAACATCCGGATATTTTTTCTGAAACAGCACTGCGGCCTGACGGATCGAATCATTTTCCCGGAGCGAATACACGGTCAACTCCTGCCCCGGTGTGCTGGGGACGTCCGCGTTGTATTCGTATTTAAGAAGCTTTGCTTCCGCCGTGCCGCCCACGGTCAGCACATAAAAGCTCTGATTCAAAACGGCAAAGCCCATGAAATATGTGCTGGGGTCTCCCAGGGAGCTCAGCTC
Organism: Lachnospiraceae bacterium; assembly: GCA_030524705.1. Classification (GTDB taxonomy): domain Bacteria; phylum Bacillota; class Clostridia; order Lachnospirales; family Lachnospiraceae; genus Choladousia. The sequence continues at coordinate 4,666 of JAUNGD010000078.1, forward strand.
TCCGTCCACGACCTGCTCCACGACGCTGCCCTCCATCACATGAGAAAAAATACCTTTCTGCGTCGCATAATACAGCCGTCCCTCTTCATCCTGGGTCATGACGATGGGACCGCCCAGGCTCGTAACGTTCATGTAATTGGTCCCGTCTGCATAGAGCGCATCATCCAGTGCCTCATCCCGGATCAGCGGTTCTCCGGTGGTAAAGTCGTATCTCTGCAGCTCTGTCTCTGTCAAAAGCAGCGCTTCATTTCCGCAGATTCCCATTGTATCCACATTGCTCTCCGTAATGGTACTCGCGATCGCTCCTGTATCCTGATCCAGTACGTGTACGCCGCCGCTGAATGAATACTGAAGCAGCTCTCCGCTCTGTGAAAACTGGATATATCCTATAAGCTCACTGGGAAACGGAAACCTCTGTGCATTTCCTTCCGTATCAAAACAAACAAGGCTGTACTCATAGGAGCCTATCGAAGTAGAGACAATAGATTCGTCAGAGGATGCCTCCTCTTCCCCGGATGCCTCAGCCACCTCTCCGGCTTCTCCGGATGCCTCTGCCGCCTCGCCAGATGCTTCAGCCGCCTCATCGACTTCCCCGGATGCCTCTGCCGCTTCCCCCGATGCCTCTTCCATGGTAATTCCGGCGCCGCCTCCCTCCGGATTCAGTGCAATATCCAGAAAGTAGGTCTCTGCATATTCCTCCGGCAGCGCCCCTCTCTTCTCCCAGGTCGCTCCTTCGTCACTGCTGTCCCAGATCGTAACTCCCTCTTCTGTATCCTGACCTACGATGCGCAGCGTACCCTCCTTCGTCCGCACCACGTCCAGCGGATAGATGCTCTCCGGAATCGTTATATCGGATTCCAGATAACGCCCCATTGCGGTATCTCCTTCCTCCGCCGTCACCGGTATTCCCGGTATTATGCTTACCATCATGCAGGCCGCTGTCATGCCCGCACAAAGCTTCTTCAAAAATGCCTTAAGATCCTGTCTCATGCCTTACCTCCTTATTATTATTAAGATCTCAGCCAGTATCCCATGGGCTGCCGGCTCACGGCAGCTTCCGGGCTTTACTGACGTCAGTGTATCATCGTTTTCTCTAAAAATTCTCTAAAGGGTTTTAAAATCACGCAAAAAACAGCGCCCTCAGTCTGGTAAACTAAGGCGCTGCTTCACGTAGTTAATTACTTACCGGCGGCCAGGTGTACTCTGGTCATCGTCTCTCTTGTTAAGTACATTTATATAGTTACTTTTAAATCTCATACCATTTTATCTCGTTTTCTTCCAGATGCAGCCTGAAGGAGCTGCCGTCTCCCCGATAAACCACGGTATCCTGGGGCTCATACGTATTGTTTACCACGCAGTATTTTCCATTTTCCACATAGGCATGCACCTCCACCCGGAAGTTCGTACTGAACCATCTGTGCAGCTCCTCTTCACTGTGGGTACTCCACAAAATACTGCGGTACAAAAGCCGGCTGTTCTCAAAGCTGTAGGGAAGTCCGCTGATATAGACTCCGCGGCCTTTTCCGAAATCATTGACCGCCATCTGCACCTCCTTGTCCCGCTGCACGAGGACCCTGGCGTTTGCATAGGCATAGATGCCCTTCTTGCCCTCGCCAAAATCCACCTCGTTTTCACAGTCGGCCAGTATAAAGTGCTGCGGATTCTCCTCCCAGTTATATTTGTCATAATTCAGCGTAAAGCCGGTCTCCTTCTCTACGCCCAGCACCGTGGCAAGCTGCAGATAATGTCCCTGATACTGATGACCTCCCGGCTCACCCACGCCGATCAGGCCGCCGCCTCTGTATACAAACTCCCGGATCGCAGCGGATATCTGCGCGTCCTCCCAGACTTCTCCCCCCGTATGGGCAGTATCCCCGTCTCCCACATTGATCAGAACATCGATGTTCTTCAATACGTCGGGATCTGCCTTCACGTCATCGAAGGAAAGGAAGCTGACGTCAAAGGGCGCTCCGCTCAGCGCTTCGATCACGCCGGCATAGCTGTAATTGCTCTTCTGGTACAATGCGTGATGAACCATGTGACAGCCCCAGCTGCGGCTCTTTCCCCAGCTGTTCAGAACGGCCACCCGCTTGATACAATAGGGCGTCGTTCCTCTGGCGTTTTCATACAGCTCCCGGAACTCGTCACAGACCGAACCTACGTAATCAATAAATTCCGGAAATTTCAGCGCCAGCTTTAAATATCCGCCGTACCCGATCCGGTCGATGGGACTTCGAAGGATCGCCCTTCTCGCCGTCACCCAGTTCTCCTTCGCCTCTTTCACCGGGTCGCCGCCCTCATAAAAGGTATCCGGGAAGAAATACGGCAGAAAGCGTCCCTCCGTATAGCCGATCCCCTGGATATCCGATATCAGGCGGAGCGTGCTGCCATTCCCCACGCTGCCCACAACAGCATCCAGGCCGATCTGTGCAAATTCCTCCATAAACGGCTCCGTGCCGATCCAGTGGTCCCCCAAAAACATCATGGCCTCCTTGCCGTACTCATGGGTGATATCCACCATCTCCTTGGCCAGCTTTGCCACCTCCCGGCGCTGGAAAGCCATAAAATCCTTGTATTCCTTCGAGGGAACCCTATACTGGTTGTTATAATATCCCTGGTCGATGATGTACTCCGGCCGGAACCGATAACCCGCTTCCTTTTCAAACTGTTCCAGAATATACGGACTCACAGAAGCGGAGTATCCGTACCAGTCCACGTATTTCTCCCGCTTCAGCTCGTCAAATACCAGGGTAAACTGATGGAAAAACGTGGTATAGCGAATCACATTCACGTAGGGATGCTCCTGACAGAATCTTCTCAGCCGTTCCATGCTGTATCTGCGGGTCTTGGGCTGACGCACGTCAAAGGTGATCTGATGCTCCACACCCTTCCAGTCGTTCGTCACCGCATTATACATATGTACCGGATCCCAGATGAGATACGCCAGAAAGCTTACGGTATACTCGTGGAACAGGTCCGCATCATGTATGACCACACATCCCTCTGCGCCGTCATATTCCCACTGGCCCCAGGGAACCACAGCTCCCGTGGAACGGTCGATCACCTCCCACCAGCGGCTGATATCGTCTCTGTCATTGACCTGCATCAGCTCCCGGGAGATCCCGTCCATCAGGAAAATACGCAGCTCCTTTTCCACAGCCGTGTGAAATCCGCTCATAATGTAGCACTGCTGTACTTCGTCGGGGTTTTCTTTCGCCCATTCGTTATCTTTCCTTGTTGTGTAATAAGTAGAATAGATCTTCGCACCCGTTCTCGTCAGCTCTTCCGGGAACTGTGTTCCATCGCAATCACGTATTGCATCCGCACCCCAACGTTTTAATATGTCGATTGTCTCCGGCACAACATCCAAATTTGTCGGGATCGTCACCCGACCCTTCCTATGCTGTTTCATCTCTGAACTCATTTACTCAACTCTCCTTGTATTTAGTACAGCGAATATATGATTCACTGCACTAGCGATCTGAACCTGTATACGGCTTGTTGTAAACAAACAGAGCTGTCAGAAGCAGAATCACTCCCAGGATCATCAGTCCAAGCCCCGTCAATTTGCCGGTCATCTTCCATCCGCAAATCACCAGAATCAGTCCTGCCACAAACAAACCGGCAATCACAATCATCCGCAAAGAAGCATGTTCTTTCCAAAAATTCATATATCCACCCTATCCTTTCAGGCCGCCCATCGTCATTCCCTGCGTCAGCTTGCTCTGTACACAGATGTAAAGAATCAGAGTAGGCAGCATAACCAATACCAGACCGGCGTACATAATTCCGTACTGAGCCGCCGACTGCTGCGCCTGCATCAGGTTCAAAAGGCCCACCGGAAGCGTCTTTGCTCCCTTGGCGGAGCTCATCAGCGTCATGGAAATAATGTACTCGTTCCAGAATGACAAAAAGTTAAAGAGAATAATCGTAATAATAGAAGGCTTCGCCATGGGGAAAATAATTTTCCACATCGTCAGCTGATATCCGGCGCCGTCAATGTAGGACGCCTCCTCATAATCATGGGGCAGCGTGGAAAAATAGCCGGCTAAGAGATATATGGTAAAGGGCAGCGCCGTGGCCGCATATACCACCGCCAGAACAAACAGGTTGTTCAGCAAAAAGCTCCTTCCCACCATATTTTTCAGCCAGGTATCTCCGTCCCGGAGCATCAGGAAGATCGGCACCACGATATAGTTTACATTAATAAACAGTCCGGCCATAAATGCCAGATTCAAAAACTTGGAACCGCGGAATTTGAACCGCGACAGCGCGTAGGCCGCCGGAAGCGCGATCAACAGCAAAAGCGCCAGGGCCACCGCCGTCACGATCACGGAGTTCAGCATGTATTCCCCCATCTTCGCGGAATTCCACGCATCCACAAAATTCTGCCAGTAGACTCCCTTGGGCAGCGCCCAGGGATTGCCGTAAAATTCACTGTTTTCTTTGATCGATGCCATGAACACCCAGGCCACCGGCACGATAATGGTAACGGCCAATGCAATCAGCACCACATAAATAAATACATGATACAGCCGCTCTGTGTCAATTCCTTTTTTATCATTTTTCATCAGCCATCCCTCCCTAATAAGTCAGAGTTTCCCTGTCAGTGACCCTATTTACCAACGCAGAAAGTAAAAACGAAAATAAGAAGATCACAACACCGATCGCCATACTGTAGCCGTAAAGACCGGCATCCTTCTGGCTGTACATGTAACTCAGGGCCACCTCCGACGCTCCGTTTGGTCCGCCCGACGTCATTGCCTTCACGAACAAAAATGCCATGTTAATGGTGGATATGATGAAAAAGGTCAGCGTTGTTCGAATATTGGTCCAGATCAGAGGAATCGTGATCTGGAAGAACTGCTGCAGCCGTCCGGCGCCATCCAGGGCGGAGCTCTCGTACATGCTCTCCGGCACACTGGACATGGAGGCCATATACATTACCATATAATATCCGATCGCCTGCCATACCATAGCAATAATGATACTGATCATGACCAGCTTTTCACCCTTCCACAAAACCGGATCCGTCATCTTGTGGAACATTTCTATGATGCTGTTCAGCATACCGTTCTCCGGTTTGTAGATCGCGGAAAAAATTCCGGAAATAACGACTACGGACAAAATATTCGGAATGTAAAAAATCACGCGGAAAAAATTCTGCCCTTTGATGTTTTCACGGGTCAGGATCGCAGCAAAAATCAGAGCAAACGCAAATGTAATAATCGTCACCACAATAATCAGCAGAATCATATTCTGCATAGAACGTATGAAATTCGCATCGGAAAACAGGACCTTGAAATTCTGCATTCCCACAAACCTCTCCTCCGGCGAGTAAGCGCCCTTCTCAAATAAGGATATGCGAAAAACGTTCAATGTGGGCAGAATCATGAAAATAAAAAATAATACGACTGCCGGTGCAACACAGGCAAAAAGAAACCCTGTCCGGCGTTTTGAATTTTTCATGAATCATCCTCCCTTTCTGTTCCCACTACTGTAAATGTGTGAAAATACGCCGGGCAATCCCTTGCCCGACGTATGAAATTGCCGATAGGTAATCGTATGATAGATTTTTGTTATTTCAGATTTGCACGCATCTGATCATTTGCTGTCTTGATGCCTGCAATCCAGTCATCCTCTGTAATGGTTCCTTCTACGAGAGAGTTTACCGGATCAAAGAAGATCGGACGGATCTCAACGCCCGGGATCGCATTGAATGCTGCGAAGTTGCCCATAGCGGCCTTTGCACCGTTGTCATAGATGGAGTAGAACATCACATTGTCGCCCTCCAGCTTGTCTGCGATGCCGAGAACCGGCTGGATCGCATTAGACTGAGCGAAAATATCGCAGGCCGTATCGCTGTAGAGGAAGGACAGGAATAATTTTGCCGCATCCTGGTTCTCTGCGCCTGCCGGAATCCATGCCTGCTCGAACCATGTATAGCTGTAGCTGTCGCCGCCTTCTTCCACTGCCGGAAGCGCCGTCATGCCCCATTCAAATCCGTCTGCCCGGGGAGCTTCTGCCATTTCGCCCACGATCCATGTGCCGTTCGGCATGAAGATCGCCTTGTTGTCCAGTACCAGCTGCTGGTTCTGGGTGAAATCCTGATCGTTTGCCTGTGCCGGAGTGATCGGGTTCGTATAGGATGCCAGCTTCGTCACGATATCAAAGCAGGTCTGCGCCTCTTCGGTATCCCAGATTCCCTCTTCATAATTCGTCGCCTTATCAAAGAACTCCGGTCCGCCTGCGCAGTACATCAATGCATAGAAGAATGCGTCAAAATATCCTGTAGTCGGATATGTAAATAAATAGATTCCTTCTTCCAGGGCCTTGTCGCCAAGCTCCCACATCTCATCCCAGGTGGTCGGAACCTCCCAGCCCTTCTCTTCTAACAGGCCTTTATTGTAGAACAGTCCGCAGGGAGAGTAGAACATCGGCGCAAGATACGTCTTTCCGTCACCATAAGGATTCGTAAGCGATGTATCTGTAAATCCGCCGGCGATCTTATCTGCCACCGTCACGTCCTCTCCTGGTACTGTCATGGACAGTACGTCTGTAATTTCTGCAATCATATTCCCCTTGATGAACTGCTCCGTCAGTGCAGCCTCACGTCCCGTTGCCAGATGGATCACATCCGGATATTCTCCGCCCTGCATGGACGGTCCGATAACATCCTCCAGATTTTTGTCCGTAGTAAGCTCCACTTCGATTCCGGTCTCTGCGGTAAACGCTTCGCAAACTGCCGTCCACATCTCTGAGCCATATGCCGATTCAAGAGCTGCCACAGTAATCGTTGTACCCTCATATGCAGCATATGGATTTTCTTCCGCTGAAGCGAAAACTCCTGTCAAAGAGGTCGCGATCATGGAAGCTGCCAGAACACCACAAAATAGTCTCCTTTTCATTATACAATCCTCGCTTTCTGCCTTACGGCTTGTATTTCCTTTTCTCAGTTATAATTAGAGTATATGCATTTCGCCTATAAACTCAATCCAAATCTTGCTCTTTTTTATCCTTTTCTTGTTTCTCATTTTATATTTTGCATATTTTTATAAAAAATAACTTCCATTTTTGTAAAAAAATTACAATTATTTTTTTCGCTTTTCTTGTATTTCTTCATATAATATGCTAATATTGCTCTATCTTACAGCAATAATCATACATTTCTATTCAGGAGGTGCTTATGAGCACAAAGCGTTATGACTTCATCACTCCGGAAAAGAGTATCTACAGCGTATTTAAGCTGCTGTACATCAGCTCCGCAAAATACGAGGGCGACTGGCACAGCACGCTCCATACCCACGATTGCTCCGAATTATTTTATGTAACCAACGGGCTGGGGCAATTTAATATTGAAGGAAAGCTCCACACCGTATCCACCAATGATCTGGTCATTGTGAATCCCGGCGTGGAGCATACGGAAACCAGTCTGAACGCAAATCCGCTGGAATATATTGTCCTGGGAGTGGAGGGCCTGAAGCTCACCACCCGGACAGAGGACGCCGATGACAGATTCTGTCTTATCAATTTTGGCAATTCAAAGGAAACTATCCATTTCTGCCTTCACAGCATGCTGAAAGAAATACACGCAAAGGCGCCGGGTTACGAGAGCATCTGCCTCGATCTGATGGAAATGCTCATCATCCATCTGGCACGGCTGACCAACTTTGCCACCACCCTGGCCCCCAGCCAGAAAAAGTCCAACCGGCTTTGCGCCAATATCCATCAGTATATCTCGCAGAATTTTTCTGAAAATCTCAGTCTGGATGCGCTGGCGCAGATGAACCATGTCAGCAAATATTATATGGTACACAGCTTCACGAAGGAGTATGGCATCTCTCCAATCAAATTTCAGATCTCCTGCCGTATACAGGAGAGCAGACAGCTCCTGCTGACAACCGATTATTCCATTGCCGTCATCAGCCGTTCTCTGGGTTTTTCTTCCCCCAGCAAGTTTTCCCAGTATTTCCGCAGTCTGGAACATATGAGCCCGACGCAGTACAGGAAACAAAATAAAAAGGCTCAGCAGGAAGGTTAAATTTCAGAAAAGCTTTTCTTTATTAAAGACTTTTTAGAGAATGCTGTATTATAATTATTAAAATATTTCAAATCAATCAGTGAGGATCTTATGCGCATATTATTAATAGAAGACGATATATCTCTCTGCCGCTCCTTAAGCCTTATGCTGGAGAAGCAGGGATATGCGGTCACGATCTCCAACGACGGGGAGGAGGGCCTGTTTTATATTCTGGAAAACGCCCACGATCTGGTGTTGCTGGACCGGATGCTTCCTGGGCTGGACGGACTGGAGGTGCTGCGCCGGGCCAGGAAAGAGCATGCCACTGTGCCGATCATCTTTTTGACGGCTCTTGGAAGCCTCGACGAACGTGTCACCGGGCTGGACTGCGGCGCGGACGACTACATTGTCAAGCCCTTTGCCTTTGAAGAGCTGATGGCCCGGATCCGCTGCATCTGCCGCAGGCCGCAGCGGCTGACCGAAGCCAGCTATCTTACCTGCGGCGACCTGGTCTATGACCCGGAGCAAAATCTTCTGCGCCGGGAAAAAGAAACGTGTACCCTGTCCCGGCGGGAGGGCGACCTGCTGTCTCTTTTCATGAAAAATACGGGGCAGACGATTCCCCGCTCCACGATCCTGATGCGGGTCTGGGGGCCTGACGCGGACATAGAGGACGGCAATCTCGACAATTATATCCATTTTCTGCGCCGCCGTCTGAAGGCCGTAGGCAGTCAGGTACGGCTAAAAACGGTACGGGGGATCGGCTACCGTCTGACAGAATCCGATTAGCTTTTATACCGCTTCAATTTTTATCTATACAAATTTTACAAGTATAACAGGGAGACAATCATGTTTCGAAAACTACACGTACAGCTCACCGCGCTGTGTATCACGATCACCGGACTGATCCTGGCGGTACTCTCCGTCATCTGTCTGTTTATCTCGGAGTCCGGCATCCGCAGACAGGAATACGATTCTTTTTCTGCCAATCTGAATGCTCTGTATCAGAATCTGGCGCAGCAGACGTCCCTTTCCCACAACTGGATCCGCCAGATGGAACACAGCTACCAGTTTTCCATTCAGATTCTGGACAACGGCGTGCCCCTTTTCTTTCAGTCTCTGGACACAAACGACATACCGGAGGATCTGTGGAATACCGTTCGGGAAAAGGCAGTATCTGATTACGGACTGGATTTTCAGGATTTTTCTTCACTGGGTATCCTGTCCCGGCACGAGGAATTTCCCATTACCGATGAAAGCGGTCGTCCCTACACCGCTTCCGCCGCCCTCATACCGCGCTCCGGCGGTTCCATCGGCGTTACCGTACTGCATCCTCTGACAGAGATGAACCGGCGCATCCTCGGACAGCGTCTGGCTTTTGTGACTGCGGATCTCGCCGCCCTGATTATTTTAAGTATTTTTTACTGGTTCTTTACGGCCCGCATGATTCGTCCGCTTCAGGAAAACAGAAAAAAGCAGATGCAATTCGTCGCCTCTGCTTCTCATGAGCTCCGCTCGCCCCTCACTGTTATTCTGAGTAACGTAGCCGCTGTCAAGAACGGCATTATGCCGAATGACCACCAGTTTCTGAACACCCTTTATTCTGAGGGCAACCGGATGTCCCGCCTGATCAGCGATATGCTCCAGCTCGCCAGCGCGGACAATCACACCTGGAGCATGCAGCCCTCCGAGGTCGAGATCGACACACTGCTTCTGCAGACCTGGGAAAACTTTGAATCCATGGCCTCCGCCCGGCAGCTCCACTGGAAGATTACCCTGCCGGATGAGCCGGTGCCCCGCTGCACCTGCGACGCCGAACGGATCCGGCAGCTTCTTTCTATTTTGATCGACAATGCATTTTGCTACACGCCCCAGGGCGGCCATATCCGGCTGGCCCTGTCCGACCACGCCCCCGGCCCGCAAAATCCCGGCGCGGCCCACGGAGCCTGCAAATCATCGTTCCGCAAACCAGCGCTGCGCAGGCATGCAACCCGCTCCCAGGGCAGTTCAGGCTGCCTGTATATTTCTGTCAGCGACGACGGCCCCGGTATACCGGACGAGCAAAAAACCGCCGTCTTTGAACGGTTCCACCGCGTGGATGCTTCCAGAAAGGATAAATCCCACTTCGGTTTGGGCCTTTGCATCGCCCAGGAGATTGCCCAGCTTCACAGAGGACAGCTCCTGCTGACGGATACCCCGGGAGGCGGAGCCACCTTTACGCTGATGCTGCCGCTGGGGTAAAAATACGTAAGAGAGGAAGGGGCTGCTTTATGATTTGTCCGCCGTGGAGGAGGTGAAAAGACTGCCCTATGATTTGTCCTCTGTGGAAGAAAGGAAGAGACTGCCCTATGATTTGTCCATGCAGGAGGTACACCCCTCCAGCAGCCTCAGCGCAATCTCCAGGCCCTCCGCCAGAGAATCCTTCTCAATATATTCCTCCCGCGTATGGGCCCCGGCCCCGCGGTACGTACCGACACAAACAGAAGGAATCCCCAGCGACAAAGGGATATTGCAGTCTGTCGAAAAGGCCGCCGGAACGGGCCGTTTCCCGCAGGCTTCCTCCACTGCCTTTTCCACACACGCAAAAAGCCTCTGTCTTTTTTCTGTATCCACATTCTTTTCGCAGGGACGCTCCCCGATCAGCTCAAGCTCCACGCTGCAGTCAGAGGGAAGTGTCTTCTGGTATTTTTCTATTATATCGTAAAATTTCCCCCGCATGATCTCCAGATCCCGGACATCGTCTGAGCGTATCTCATAGAGAAGCTCGGCATGCTGGGCGATGGTATTGACCGAAGTACCCCCGGATATTACCCCGACATTGTACGTCGTACTGCCATTTTGCGGAACCCTTACCCGGTACAGCGCCGTGATGATCTCGGCCAGCACCGCGTTTGCATTCGTATTTCCAAAACAATGATAGGAATGACCGCCCCGGGCTGTGACACAGACGCGGTACCGCAGTGAGCCCACCGACCGGCACAGATACGAATCGCTCGTCAGATCCAGCGCATAAAAAGCTTTTATCCGGTCGCCGAAGGCAGAACAGATCTCCCGGGAGCCCTTAAGATTTCCCAGTCCCTCTTCTCCCACTCCGCAGACAAACAGAATATCATATCCGCCGGTGTCCGGCCTGCGCTGCGCCGCGTACTCCGCAGTCAGCAGCAGCACTGCCAGATTGGCCGTATCATCCCCGACTCCCGGACAGCAAATGCGGCCCTCCCGTTCTTCCAAAGGAAGCTCCTCTGTGTCCGGAAAGACCACATCCATATGGGCAATAAATACAATGACAGGCCGCGGCTCCTCATCAGCACACTGCGTCCTCTCCGGCCCGCATTTTTTGTCAGATTCCAAAGGCGGCCGGTGTAAAGAAGCTGTGGGCTCCGCCCCTTTGTCATCCCG
>JAUNGD010000079.1 GCA_030524705.1 Lachnospiraceae bacterium
GGTACGCACGGTGGTGTGAGAGGACGGCGGCTAATCACCGCCTCCTACTCGATTCTTAAATGTTCTGTTAAATGTAAAAACCGAGAAAAAGGTTGCATCCCCCATTGAAATATGATAATATCCTTGAGGAATATACAAACGTATTTCTGACACAAACACAAATGAAATCTTTACAGCCGGACGCGTACATGGGTCTTTTTTTATGGAAAAAGTATGCAGGCTTGGGAGGAGAAACAATATGCCGGATAAAACAAAGTATTTTGTAGTCAGACAGAAGGCAGTGCCGGAGGTTCTGCTGAAGGTGGTGGAAGCAAAGCGGCTTCTGGAGACGAAGCGTGTTGAGACGGTGCAGGAAGCGGCCGATCAGGTGGGGATCAGCAGAAGCTCGTTTTATAAATATAAGGATGATATTTTCCCGTTTCGGGATAATGTAAAGGGGAAAACCCTTACCTTTGTGATGCAGATGCACGATGAGCCCGGACTGCTCTCCGAGGTACTGAATGTTGTGGCAGAGTACAAGGCGAATATACTGACGATCCATCAAAGTATTCCTACAAACGGGGTGGCGACGCTTACCCTCAGCGTGGAGGTGCTGCCGGCGACGGGAGATGTCTCCAGCATGATTGAGACGATAGAGGGCAAAGAGGGAATTCAGTATCTGAAAATTCTGGCTCGGGAGTAGAGGAACGGCGGTGAAGTCAGGCCGTCGAAGAAACGGCAGTGAGGTCAGGCTGGCGAAGCAGACGGTTTCGGCGTGAAGCCGGGACCCGGTGATTCATAAGAAATAAAAAAGCATACAGGAGGAAACCATGGTACAGGTTGCGGTATTAGGCTACGGAACGGTAGGTTCCGGCGTAGTTGGAGTAATTGAGACGAATCATGACAGCATACTTGCCAAGGCAGGTGTGGATTTAAACGTAAAATACGTGTTGGATCTGCGGGATTTTCCGGGGGATCCGATCCAGGAAAGGATCGTCCACGATTATGATGTGATCGTAAATGACCCGGAGATCAGCATTGTAGTAGAAGTAATGGGCGGAACAGAGCCGGCCTACACCTTTACGAAGCGTGCGCTGGAGGCGGGAAAGAGTGTCTGCACCTCAAACAAAGAACTGGTGGCAAGACACGGTACGGAGCTTCAGCAGATCGCAAAGGAGCATCGCGCCAGCTATTTATTTGAGGCAAGCTGCGGCGGCGGTATTCCGATCATCCGTCCTCTTCGTACTTCCTTGACGGCAGACGTGATCGATGAGATTACCGGAATCCTTAACGGCACGACGAACTATATTTTGAGCAAGATGATCGACGAGGGACTTGAGTTTGACGACGTATTGAAGGATGCCCAGCAGAAGGGCTATGCAGAGCGCAACCCGGAGGCGGACGTGGAGGGACATGATGCATGCCGCAAGATCGCGATTCTTTCCTCTCTGGCGTACGGTAAGCGCGTGGACTTTACGGATATTTATACTGAGGGTATTACAAAGATCACCTCAGCAGATATTTTATATGCGAAGGCTATGAATAAGACCATCAAGCTTCTGGCATACAGCAGTCGTCAAGACGGTCAGGTGATGGCGATGGTGGCTCCTTATTTGGTGGATAAAGAGGATCCGCTGTTTGCAGTCAACGGAGTGTTCAATGCGATCTTTGTACATGGAAATATGCTGGGAGATGCGATGTTTTACGGCCAGGGCGCCGGAAAAGAGGCGACTGCCAGCGCCGTGGTGGGCGATGTGATCGAAGAGGCACAGGTGCTGGGCACCGGCGTGGTTTCATCCTGGAGCCCGGAAAAACAGGTGCTGACAGATGTGTCTGGAACTGAGAAGCGTTTCTTTGTCCGGGTGAAGGGCAGCGCATCCGAGGCTTCTGAGATGGAAAAGGTGTTTGGGCCGGTGGAAGTCGTACAGGCAGGACTGGAACATGAATACGGCTTTGTGACGGAGCGCATGACGGAGGCGGAATACGAAGGCCGCGCGTCAAAGACAGAGAACGTTCTCGGCATGATCCGTATTCGTGAAAAATAAGTGACGGAAAGGAAACTGCGGAGGCGCTTTGAAAAGCCTTCCGCATGATATTGGTGCAGAATATGAAATACATTGTGATTCTTGGGGATGGAATGGCAGACGAGCCGCAAGAGGCTTTGGGAGGAAAGACGCCGCTGGAGGCAGCTAACACTCCGGCGATGGACGCTCTGGCGCAGCAGGCTGAGGTAGGTTTGCTCAAGACGATCCCGGAGGGCATGAGCCCGGGGAGCGACACCGCAAATCTGGCGGTGATGGGCTACAATCCCCGGGAGTATTATACAGGCCGGTCTCCGCTGGAGGCCCTCAGCATCGGCGTGCCGATGAAGGATACGGATGTGGCGATGCGCTGTAATCTCGTAACCCTTTCTGAGGCGGAAGAGTCCTACGAAGAAAAAAGGATCATTGACCACAGTTCTGATGAAATCAGTACAGAGGACGCGGCAGTTTTGCTGGAGACAGTACGCCGGGAGCTGGAGAACGAAACGTATCAGTTTTATGTGGGTACCAGCTATCGCCATTGTGTGATCCAGGCGAAGGGAAAGGTGGAAGAGTTGGTTCCGCCCCACGATCATCTGACGGAGGTGATCGGGCCGTATCTGCCGGAAAATCAGGAGCTTCTGGCGATGATGAAGCGGAGCTATGAGATTTTGTCGGTTCATCCCATCAATCTGGAGCGCAAAGCAAAGGGCCTGAATCCTGCAAACAGCTGCTGGTTCTGGGGAGCGGGTACGAAGCCCATGGTGACGTCCTTTGAAGAAAAATACGGAAAAAAGGGCGTTATGATCTCAGCGGTGGATCTGCTGAAGGGAATTGCAGTGGGAGCCGGTATGCGGAATGTGATCGTACCGGGAGCCAACGGCGGCCTGCATACAAACTATGAAGGCAAGGCTCAGGCTGCGGTGGATGCGCTGCTGAAGGAAAATGCAGATTTTGTGTACGTGCATCTGGAAGCGCCGGACGAGATGGGACATCAGGGCAGCCTGGAACGGAAGCTTCAGGCCATCGAAAATCTTGACGAGAGAATTATCCGTATTGTGAAAGAGCAGATGGACGCTTCTGGAGAACCCTACCGGATGCTGGTTCTGCCGGATCATCCCACACCGCTTCGTATCCGCACCCACAGTGCAGATCCGGTGCCGTATCTTCTGTATGACAGCACGAAGAAGCTGGGAGACGGCAGACCCTACGGCGAGAAGAGCGCGGCCGAAAGCGGGATCCTCCGGGAAGAGGGCTTTCGTATGATGGATGTGCTGCTGGAACGGGGCGAAAAATAAGCAATATATATTTTCAGAAAAGAAAAAGCACGCAGAAGGAAGGTTGATTCCAGAGGCGTGCTTTTGTTATGAGAACAAATATATTTTTCTGCACCAAAATGGGTGATACTGCCATCTAATAAGTGTAAAAGCAAATAAAAGGACCGGTCGAAAAGCTTGCAGTGCAAGAGGAGGAGTAACATGCAGATTTTAGTGAAAAAGGCGCAGAAAGGAGATCCAGAGGCCTTTGTAACGCTGATCGAGGCGAACAAGAGCGGTATGTACCGTGTGGCGAAGGGATTTTTCCAGAGTGAGGACGACGTTGCGGATGCAATTTCCGAGACTGTCCTGTCTGCGTATGAGCATATAAAGGAGCTGAAAAAGACAGAGTATTTTCGGACGTGGCTGATCCGCATTCTGATCAATGTCTGCAATCAGATGCTGCGGGAGCGGAAACGGTACGAGGTGACAGAAATCGTCCCGGAGGCCCGTTATCTGGATAATAATTTTTCCGATATTGAGTTTCGGGAGATGCTGTCCTCCTTCCCGGAGGATTGCCAGATGATCCTGCTGTTGTATTACGGAGAACAGTTTACGACGCGGGAGATCGCGGAGATCCTGGGAATGAAGGAGAATACTGTGAAAAGCAAGCTTCGGCGCAGCCGCGGAACGCTTCGGGAAACCATCGTTTACAGTCTGTAAAGTTTTGATAAGGAGGATTTTGACGTGGGAAAATATACGGAACAGGAATTACGGGAGACATTGGGACAGGAAATGCAGGTGTCAGAGAAAGTGGACGAGCGTCTGGAGCAGGTATACCAGCAGATCCGGGTAGGAAAGGTAAAGCAAAAACGCAGTCATAAGATGTGGTACAGCGCGGCTGGCACCACGGCGGCCATATTTGCGGCGGGAGTGTTCTGCGTGAGCAATCCCGCGATGGCGGCGAAGATACCGGTGATCGGCCATATTTTTGAGGGCATGCAGGACTCCTTTGGATATGCAGGAGATTACAGCAAGGTAGGGGAACCACTGATGGATGACGACGTGGCGGCGCAGCTGGAGAGTGCGTCAAATGCGGAGGAAATGGAGCAGCTGTCAGCATACACAAAGACTTCGGACGGCCTGACCGTGACGCTTTCCGAGGTGTACTGTAACGACCAGGCGATTTATATGGCATTGCAGCTGAAGTCCGAGGAGGCCTTTCCCGAGACCTACGGTTTCCAGTGCGATACTACGGAGACCTATAGCTTCAATCCGACGCAGCAGACGGATCTCCCGGTGATAGACGGAGAACTGCTGGACGAGCATACGTACGCGGGCATGATCCGGTTCGACCTGAACGGTAAAACCACGGATATGTCAGAGTATGAGGCGGCCCGGGAGAAGGTGCTGGCAGCCGGGGAGGAATGGGACGACAGCTGGAGTGTTTACGACACAAACGAAAATTGGGATAAATATGTCAAAACGGTGGAAGTACCCGATGAATTTACCATGGATCTGGAGTTCGGCCAGATTTTCGGGTCGCTGGTGAACCCGGAGCCGAGAGATTACGGAAAAACGGCGGAGGAGCTGGAGGCAATGTCGGAGGAAGAGTGGCATGACTTTATGAATCAGTGGGATCAGGAGCATCCTGACTGGGGATGGCGCAACGAGCATGAGAACGTCGTATTTGACGGCCCCTGGAGCTTTACGGTGGAGGTGAAAAAGAACACGGAGGATACGCAGACGGTAGAGCTGAACGACGTCAATGAGCAGGACGTCGGTATTGAGAAGGTAGTCAGGGACCGCTTTGAGATTACGGTGTATGATACGTACACAGACGGAGCGGTAAGCGCAGATTATTTCCCAGTAATTCTGGATGCGGACGGCAGACTGATGGATTACGGCGGAGCCGGCAGTGTGAATACCGTCGCTATCGGTGACCGTGACGTATCCCATGTAGATATATTCCTGGTGGATTATATGAAGTGGATGGATGAACTGAAGGGGGATTACCTGAGAGAGCCGGATGCAAAAACGGAGGATGGCAGAACGGCGAAGGAAATGCTTTTGGAAGAAAGTGCATACCATGCTGAGGTGAATTTTGAAAAATAAAATCTGAGGATGGAGTATCAGAGAAAATCTAAGGATGAAGTATCAGAGAAAAATCCAGGGATGAAATATCAGAAAAGGGGGCGCAGAATGTTTCCGGCGGGTTTTTGTATCCGGCGTATATTCTGCGCCCCCTTCTTTGCGGGCGATTGTCAGGCGTTGGCATATAGTTTGTTTGTGTGCGGCGTTCTTTTAGAAGGCCGTCTGGCTGCCTGCGGACTCTCCCTCAGCCCCTGATACAAGATTCAGGTAGAACAGTCCCTGGGTCACGTAGAGATACGGCCGGACGAACAGAAGCCCGATGCCGAGGGATAACACGGCAAGCGCCGTGACCCCCAGGAAGGAGAGGAGCAGATAAAGCATCCGGCCCTTATTGCCTCGCATGATGCTCCAGCTTTCCTTCATAAGCTGCAGTGCGGACTTCCAGGGAGCGTCACTGTAAAGAAACAGCACCAGGGAGAAGCATAGCTGGATCCAGAAGAATACGACGCCGAGGACCACCAGCAAAAGCAGAGGGTACAGTGAAATCTTGCCGTTCCAAAGCTCTGAAAGACATTCTCCGGCTATGGCCGACAGAATATTCTGTAGAATGAACGGCACGATGGAATACAGGGCAATCTGCTCCGGGCGGTCGGTGAAAAAGAAAAACAGGTCGGATGTCTGTATTTTTTCTCCCCGGCAAAGGTGCAGATAAATCCGCATCAGACCGGCCAGCAGAATGTAGTAGACCATGTTGCATAAAATGTTGCTTGCGAGGTAAAGAAACTGGCTGAATCCGCCGCCGAGGTCAGGAAAGGCGTAGGCGAGAAGGTAATTCAGCCCCAGATCAAAAATCCCCATTAGCAGTGTGATAAAGGCCATTTTGCCGTATTTTCCGTCCAGCAGTACGCGGGCCTGATATTTCAGTTCCCGGGATGTTGGTTTTTTCATAAGAAGATTCCCTCCCCATTCTGTGAATTTGGTGCGTCTTTGACAGGATCATCGTTGGAAAAATCGTCCTCTGGAAGAGCATTGTCCGGCAGGCTGTCTTTCGGTGCGGCTTCCCGGGAATCCTCTGCTCTGCCGCCGTCCTGTCCGAAGGAATCGCCTAAGAACGGGAAAATGTCGGCCAGCTCTTCTTCCAGATCCAGACTGTAGTCTCCGGTATAGGACTGCAGATAATATTCCAGATAGGAACGCAGCCCGGCGTCTGAAAATACCCTCTGCACCAGCATTCCCGTGATGATCAGCGTTGCGATCATGCCGCAGAGCCCGCTGACGATGGCAAATTTGCATCTGCCGGACAGGGAAGAGCCGGTGCGGGAGAGCAGAGCGCAGAGAATCGCCAGTGCCCCGCAGGGGAGCGCAATATAAAAGATACTGCAGAACATCAAGGACAGTATGCCAAGGGTAAAGGATGCCCTGGCCATGGAATTGCGGGGGCGGTACTGTCTGTGCATGTCATTTCCATACATATCATCATCGTACATATTCATGCCTCATTTCTTTCTGTTATTTTTGTAAGTCAGAGATTTGTTCTGATTAGTTTAGCACAATCCTGACATACTGACAAGAAATATCAAAATCGAAGATTGTGATTTGCGCCGGGATGGAGTATACTGGTAAGGCGTCAGCGGACAGGGGCCCTGGCCCGCTGCTAAATGACGCTGAAACGAGAACAGAACAGCAACAGGAGGAATTATGGATATTATCAAAACACTTGCACAGGAACTGGAGGTAAAGCCGTGGCAGGTGGAGGCAGCCGTGGGGCTGATCGACGACGGCAATACGATCCCCTTTATTTCACGATACAGAAAAGAGGCTACCGGTTCCCTGAATGATGAAGTGCTTCGAAAATTATTTGAGAGACTGACCTATCTGCGTAATCTGGAAGAGAAGAAGGCGCAGGTTCTCTCTACGATAGAAGAGCAGGGCAAGCTGACACCGGAGCTGAAAAAGCAGATCGAAGCGGCACAGACGCTGGTGGTGGTGGAGGACCTGTACCGACCGTACCGGCCGAAGCGCCGTACCCGGGCTACGATTGCAAAGGAAAAGGGGCTGGAGCCCCTGGCAAACCTGATCCTTCTTCAGATGATAAAAAATCCGCTGGAGCAGGAGGCGGAGGCCTTTTTATCAGAAGAAAAGGGCGTGCTTACCGTCGAGGATGCCATCGGCGGAGCAAAGGATATTCTGGCGGAAGCTGTGGCTGACGAGGCGGATTACCGCATCCGCATCCGGGAGATGACGGCCCGGGAGGGGATGCTGACGGCTGAGGCAAAGGACGAAAAGGCGGAATCCGTATATGAAATGTACTATTCTTATGCAGAGCCGATCCCGAAGGCGGCGGGGCACCGCGTCCTGGCCATCAACCGCGGCGAGAAAGAGAAGTTCCTGACTGTAAAAATAGAAGCGCCGGAGGAGAAGATTCTGCGTTATCTGGAGCGGCAGGTGATCACCCGGGACAATCCCCGGACCTTTGGGGTGCTGCAGGAGGTGGTGGCAGACAGCTACAAGCGTCTGATCGCCCCGGCCATCGAGCGGGAGATTCGAAGCGATCTGACGGAGAAGGCCGAGGACGGCGCCATCGCTGTGTTTGGAAAGAATCTTGAGCAGCTTCTGATGCAGCCACCCATCGCAGGACAGGTGGTGCTGGGCTGGGATCCGGCATTCCGTACCGGCTGCAAGCTGGCGGTGGTGGATGCCACCGGAAAGGTACTGGATACCACCGTGGTATATCCCACGGCTCCCACCAATGAGGCCAAGATCCGGGCGGCCAAGGATACGGTGAAAAAGCTGATCCAGAAATACGGCGTGACCCTGATTTCCCTGGGCAACGGCACCGCCTCCCGGGAATCGGAGCAGGTGATTGTAGAGCTGCTGAAGGAAATCCCCCAGAAGGTTTCCTATATGATTACAAATGAGGCCGGGGCCTCCGTGTATTCCGCCAGTAAGCTGGCGACGGAGGAATTTCCGAATTTTGACGTGGGACAAAGAAGCGCTGCTTCCATTGCCCGGCGGGTACAGGATCCGCTGGCGGAGCTGGTGAAGATCGACCCGAAATCCATCGGAGTTGGCCAGTACCAGCACGATATGAACCAGAAAAAGCTGGGGGAGGCCCTGGACGGCGTCGTGGAGGACAGCGTGAACCGGGTGGGAGTAGATCTGAATACGGCCTCCGCACCGCTGATGGAGCATATTTCCGGTATCACGAAGGTGATTGCCAAAAATATCGTGGCTTACCGGGAGGCCAACGGGCGCTTCAAGGACCGCCGGGAGCTTTTGAAGGTACCGAAGCTTGGGCCGAAGGCCTTCGAGCAATGCGCCGGATTTATGCGGATTTCCGGGGGCAAAAATCCCCTGGACGCCACCAGCATCCACCCAGAAAGCTATGAGGCGGCGGGAAAGCTTTTGGAGGAGCTTGGATATACAAAGGAATGGATCGCGCAGCAGGGCGTGGGCGTGATTCTGGTGAAGGACTATAAGAAGATGGCGGAGCGCATCGGCGTCGGTGAGCCCACCCTGCGGGATATGGTAAAGGAGCTGAGCAAGCCGGGCCGCGATCCCAGAGAGGATATGCCCCAGCCGATCCTTCGCACCGACGTCCTGGAAATGAAGGACCTGAAGGAGGGAATGATTCTGAAGGGGACGGTGCGTAACGTCATTGACTTCGGAGCCTTTGTGGATATTGGCGTTCATCAGGACGGGCTGGTGCACATTTCCCAGCTTACGGACAAGAAATTTGTCAAGCATCCGCTGGAGGTGGTCAGCGTCGGGGATATTGTAGAAGTCAAGGTGCTCAGCGTGGATCTGCAGAAAAAGAGAATTGGATTGACGATGCGGATTTAAAAGAAGGGCTGGCTGAAAATTTTTCGCCGAAAGAAAAAGGACGGCCGCAGCGGAACAGGCTGATGCGCCTGAGACCGTCTGTGGTCATCCTGCTGCTGTCCATTATTATGACTTCGTTTAACTGCGTATTTTTGCGTTTTTTATTCCGGCTCTGCATCCCTGGCGGATATTTTGTTATCTGCCTGGAATATAATATGGCGGTGGATCACTGAGCGGATGGACTCATACAGATACGGTTTGATCTGCTCCAGAGGCACGGGCTGTTCGTACAGGATCGGATTGTAGATTGCGCCGCTGACCAGCTCAATGATCAGATAGATCATAATTTCCGGGTCTCGGAATTCGTACCCTGAGTCGTGCAGCAGCTTCACAAACAGCTCATATGCGTTGTGGTCCTGATCGTCATGGAAGGAAATCAGGCTGTTGCGGAAGATGCCCCAGCTCAGATGCTTTGAGATAAAATTCAGAAGGGACTTGTCGTTGTTCAGCCGTTCGACGATGTAGTCCGTCATTTGAATGATCTGCTCCTCGAAATCCTCTGTTTTCTGAGAACAGACGAAATCATAAGCGTCATACAGCAAAATCGTGGCTTTGTGGGCGATCAGCTTATTGCGGATGTCGTATTTGTCTGTAAAATAAAGATAGAAGGTTCCCTTGGCTACGCCGGCGTCCCTGACGATATCAGAGATAGAGGTATTCTGGAATCCCTTGGAAGTAAACAATGAGAATGCAGTATTCAGAAGCGATTCCTTTTTTAGTTTTTTATTTAGTTCTACTTTTCCCATAAACTCACTTTCCATGCTGTTTTATATTCAGGTGAGGATACATTGATCCGTGAGCGGATGAGCACCTTTGTTTACACCGTGGTCATCCGTCGAAAAATATTTGATTAATTGTTTGCATTTTAACATAAAAATGACCGATGGTCAATATTTTTTAAAATAGATATTGACTAACGGTCATTTTTGCGTTATAACACTGTGTAGAAAATGACTGAAGGTCAATTTTAGAGGAGGAAAGTATGTATAAAGTGGGAGAAAAAATTGTCAAATGGAGAATTCCGATTTTCATTATCAGTATTCTCCTGTTGATTCCCTCGCTGCTGGGAATGATTCATACCAGAGTCAATTACGACATCCTGTATTACCTGCCGGACAGCATTGAGACGATGCAGGGGCAGGATATCCTGGCGAAGGAGTTCGGTACCGGAGCATATTCGATGTTCATATGCGAAGGTATGGAAAACAAGGATGTTGTTGAACTGAAGAAAAAAATAGAGCAGGTAGACCACGTGGAGAAGGTAGTCTGGTACGACAGTCTTCTGGATATCAGCGTACCGATGGAGATGCTGCCGGATAAGGTGCTGGAGGTATTCAATACCGAGGACTCCACGATGATGTTTATTATCTTTGATACGACGACCTCGGCGGATGAGACGATGCAGGCCATCAAAGATATCCGGGCCATAGCCGGAAAGCAGTGCTTCCTGAGCGGTATGTCCGCCATTGTCACAGATACAAAGGATCTGTCTGATCAGGAGGTAGTTATTTACGTTGTCATTGCAGTCATCCTGTCAGCTACGGTACTGGCCGTGGCGATGGAATCCTTCTTTATCCCGGTGGTATTTTTGCTGGGAATCGGAATGGCGATTCTTTACAACCTGGGCAGCAATGTCTTCATGGGAGAAATCTCCTACATTACAAAGGCGTTGACGGCGGTCCTTCAGCTTGGCGTTACCATGGACTACTCCATTTTCCTGTGGCATAGCTATCAGGAGCAGCTGGAAGAGTTTGAAGACCGGAAGGTGGCAATGGCCCATGCCGTAGAGAAGACCATCAAGTCCGTTGTGGGAAGCTCCCTGACAACGGTGGCGGGCTTTATCGCCCTGTGTTTTATGAGCTTTACCCTGGGTCTGGATCTCGGTATCGTTATGGCGAAGGGCGTTGTCATCGGAGTGCTTTGCTGTGTTACAGTGCTTCCGTCCATGATTATGATTTTTGACAAGGTTCTGGAAAAAACGAAGCACAGGCCGCTTTTGCCGGAGATGAACCATCTGTCCGATTTTATTACGCGGCATTATAAATTTTTTGCTCTGGTTATGGTGCTTCTGATCGTACCGGCGGCATACTGCCAGAAAAACGCCGACGTTTACTACAACCTTGACGAGACACTTCCCGAGGATCTGCCCAGCGTCATGGCAAACAATAAGCTGCAGAATAATTTCAATATGGGCGCTATGCATATGCTCCTGATCGACAGCAGCCTTCCGGGCAAGGAGGTTCGCCAGATGATGGAGGAAATGGAACAGGTCGACGGAGTGAAGGGTGTCCTCGGTATGGAGTCACTGCTGGGCAGCCGGGTGCCGGAGAGCATGATACCGGAGTCGATCAAAGAAGTTCTGGAAAATGAAAATTATGAGCTTATGCTGATAAACAATGAATACAAGGTCGCTTCGGAGGAGGTAAACCAGCAGATCACAGAGCTGAATGAGATCCTGAAGCGGTATGATCCCAGCGGTATGCTGGTGGGCGAAGCGCCGTGTACGAAGGACCTCATCACCATTACTGACAAGGACTTTAAGGTAGTAAATGCCGTATCCATCCTGGCTGTATTTGTGATTATTATTTTCGTATTTAAGTCATGGTTTTTGCCGATTGTCCTGGTGGCGGTGATCGAGTTTGCAATCTTTATTAATCTGGGGATTCCGTATCTCACCGGAACGACGATTCCGTTTATTGCTTCCATCGTCATCGGTACGATCCAGCTTGGTTCGACGGTAGACTATGCGATTTTGATGACCAGCCGTTATGAGACGGAGCGGGGCAGCGGAAGGAGCAAAAAGGAGTCGATCCAGATCGCCCATCGTGCCAGCATGAAATCCATCATCGTCAGCGCGATCAGCTTTTTTGCAGCGACCTTCGGCGTTGGTGTTTATTCCAATATTGATATGATCAGTTCTCTTTGCAGCCTGATGGCCCGGGGCGCGCTGATCAGTATGGTGGTGGTGCTCTGCGTGCTTCCATCCATGTTTATGGTATTTGACAAGATAATCTGCAAATCAAGTAAGAATTTTAAGGGGGCTTATCGCAATGAACAGAAATAAGAAATTGACGAAACAGGTAGCCGTGGCTATGGCGGGCGCTATGATCGCACAGACAGGAGTTATGCCGGTATATGCACAGGAGCAGGTGCTTTCCAAGGAAGAGACTGTTTATGTGAAGACAGACGCATCAGGAGCGACAGAGGATATTATTGTCAGCGACTGGCTGAAAAACAGCGAGGGAGCTGATTCTCTGGCAGACAGCTCCGATCTGGAGAATATTGAAAACGTAAAGGGCGAGGAAACCTTTTCTCAGGACGGCGAAAAGCTGACCTGGGCGGCCGGCGGCCAGGACATTTATTATCAGGGTACCACCAGCAAGGAACTGCCGGTGGCGGTGAGGGCCACCTATTATCTGGACGGACAGGAAATCTCACCGGAGGAGCTGGCAGGAAAGAGCGGACATGTGAAAATCTGCTATACGTATGAAAATACATCAAAATCAGGAGATGTCTATACGCCGTTTACGATGGTGACCGGAATGGTTCTGCCGTCAGAAAATTTCAAGAATGTACAGATTGACAATGGAAAGGTCATCTCAGACGGAGAAAAGGAAATCGTGATCGGCATCGGTTTGCCGGGAATGGCAGAAAGCCTGAAACTTAAGGATACGGAAGCACTGAAGGATATTGAGATTCCGGAATCCTTTGAACTGGAAGCCGATGTGACGGATTTCTCCCTGAGTCTGGCAATGACAGTTGCTACTCCGCTCAATCTGGAGGATCTGGGAATTGATGAGATTGACGGTATAGACGACCTGAAGGACTCTCTGGATGAGCTTACAGACGCAGCGACGCAGCTTGTAGACGGAAGCGGGGAGCTGGCCGATGGCGTGCAGACTCTGCAGGATTCCTGCGTGGAACTGATTGACGGTATGAATACGATTGATGAAAATATGGGCACTCTGGCAGATGGCATCAGCACGCTCAACAGCAAAAAGGGCGAGCTGATCGACGGTATCCATGCCTTGGTCAGCGGCATCCAAAAGCTGGAAAACAATAAAGGAACGCTGATTAAGGGCGTCGGTGACCTGGCCTCCGGCGCGACTACTCTTCGTAAGGGCGTGGGAACGGTAAAGAGTGGCAGCCAACAGCTGGCAGAGAGCAGTAAGCAGCTGGAGGCAGGCGCCGAGGAGCTGGCCTCCGGCACAGGCAGTCAGCAGCTCCAGGCGGGAAGCAAATCTCTGGTGGCAGGCAGCCAGCAGCTTCAGGCGGGCAGCCAGCAGCTGGCAGACGGGATTACAGCCCTGGTGGAAAGCAATGAGAGCCAGCAGCTTCTGGCAGGCGGCCAGAGCTTGGCAGACGGAAGCAGAGCTTTGCAGGAAGGATTGAATACGTATACCACCCAGGTGGAAGGTGCGGCTCAGGGTATGGCCCAGTACGTACAGGGGGTAGATGCGTATGTAAATGGTGTGAACCAGCTTATGGCCCAGGTACAGGCAATGTCAGCCGCCAATGCCGGCGGAACGGCAGCCGGAGCTGATGCTTCCCAGAGTGCGGGAAACCAGCCTGCCCAGGCTCCGTCCGTATCAGTTGTGGAGGAAGAGCAGATTGTCCGCAATACCATTGATGATGAAGCGATTGCCAATATACAGACGGTACTCGGCACACTGCAGGGCGTACAGAGCACGATCAGCGGAGGAGCAAAGAGCCTGGGGGATATAGAAAACCTGGGGGCGCTTTATAGCCAGTACGTGGCGCAGTTGGAGCAGAGCATTGCTCTTTTGAACGGAACCCTGAACGGAATTCAGCAGGAGACGATTCAGACAGTTACGGTAGAGCAGACTGCCGTGGCACCGGAAGCATATGCAGCTTCGGCACCTTCAGATGCGGGAACAGAAAGTGCAGGCGGCAGTACCGGAGCGGCTCAGGCCGCAATGGCACAGTCGTTTGCGGTACTTCAGGCTTCGGGAGCAAAATTGCAGGAAAGCGGCGCTGCTATCGGGCAGGGACTGAAGCAGCTTGGCACACCGGATGCAGCTACCAATATGACCCCGGCGCAGCAGCTGAACGCCGGTGCACAGCAGCTTGCAGAAGGCTCTGCAGCCTTAAATGGCGGTATCCAGCAGGTATTCGGCCTCGCAAAGACGCAGCTGAAGCCGGGAGCAGATGCTCTGGCGGCAGGCATCGGCAGTCTGGTTACGGGAACCACCGCTCTTGACAGCGGACTCACTCAGCTGTTCGGAGGAGCAGGTACCCTGGCAGACGGTTTGGAAAAATTCGCGGCAGCTACGGCACAGCTTTCCGGCGGTACGACGGAACTGTATACCGGTGCAAAGGCTTTGGAAAAGGGAGCAGGCCAGCTGAACAGCGGCGCGGCTGTACTGAGCTCCGGTATCGGACAGCTCGCGGCAGGCGGAAGTAAGCTGGAAAGCGGAGCCGGAGAGCTCGGAAGCGGCGTAGAGGAGCTTGCAGACGGCAGCGCACAGCTCAAAGACGGAACCGCACAGCTCGCAGAGGGAGGCCAGGAGCTGGACGAAGGCGTGGCAGAGCTGAAGGACGGAGCAGATGAGCTCAGAGCCGGTATGGAAGAATTCAACGAGGAAGGAATCGAGAAGATCACAGACTTCCTGGAAGAGGACGTACAGGATGTCCTGGACCGCCTTGAAGCAGTGCAGGATGCGGGAGACGCATATAAGCTCTTCAGCGAGTCGGGAGATATGGACGGAAGCGTGAAGTTTATCATTGAGATGGCTGGAATCGAATAAAAAGACTGAATAAACAGCATGGCTTGCTGATCAGAAAAATATGTAAGGCCGGGAAAAATCTCCCGGCCTTTTAACTTTGGTAAAAATATCATCTTATGTATCTATTATTATCTTATGTATCGTTTGTTTTTAACCTATGTATCTTTTCAGTGCTACAGTGTTTTTGATCGTCTGGTTTTCCAATAATTCAACGCGTACACTGAGTTCATCCAGCAGATTCAGTTTTTCAGAGGCGGCAGTGTTGAATTCCTGCTGTGCGGCATAAAATTCCAAAGTTTTGTCGTAATTCTTTGTTACCGTTTCTTTGATTTCCACCACGTCGGATTCAATCTTGTCAAGTCTTTGATCCATAGAGTCAAACCGCTGGTTCATATTTTTCATTTGTAAAAGGATTTGTTCTAACAATTCGTTGTCAGCCATAATATCACCGTCCTTTCATCAAAAATTGTAACATACCGGAAAGGCAAAGTCTATCAGATTTTAA
>JAUNGD010000080.1 GCA_030524705.1 Lachnospiraceae bacterium
TGGCGGCGTTCCTGATTCTGGCGGCATTCCAAGTTCCGACGGTTCTTCTGCGCCCGCTGCATCCTCTGCCTCTCCCACGGCTCTGCTTACGGAGCTGCGGCAGAAAATCACCACTGATTTTCCGCTTTTGCCGGAGGTTTCCTGCAATGTGAAATACGTACATAAATCACTGCAAAAATATTTAAGTCCCGCCTTTTATCTGACGCCGGCCATTGATGACTACGAAAATAATGTCATTTATATCAATCCTGCCAGCGATTACAATACGCTGGAGCTGTTTACGACCCTGGCTCACGAAGGCTATCCCGGACATCTGTATCAATCTGTATATTTCAGCGCCCAGGAGCCGGATCTGCTTCGCAATCTGCTGGACGTCGGCGGCTATACGGAGGGCTGGGCGACCTACGTTGAAATGTACTCTTATTCCCTGTGGGATGAAAATCCGACTTACGCCGCGCTCTGCCAGCGGAACCGCTCCTTTACCCTTGGGCTGGCGTCCCTGCTGGACATCGGCATCCATTACCACGGATATACCCTGGAGGAGGTCACTGCCTTTCTTGAAAAACTGGGCTTCGGGAAAGAAACCGCCCAGTCTCTTTTTAACAGTATTTTGCAGTCTCCGGCTAATTACCTGCAGTATTATGTCGGATGCCTGAACTTTTATCAGCTGCGGGATGACGTAAAGGCAGTGCAGAAGGAGCAGTTTTCTCTGCGGGAGTTTCATCGCCTCGTGCTGGAAACCGGCCCCGCTCCCTTTGACATTCTGAGAAAACAGCTTGGAAAAGCAATCAGCCAACGCGGCTGATCCTATTTTATCATATTTTTTCAGGAGGATGTATGGGCTTTATTCTCTATCTTTCACAGATGATTATACCTTTTCTGATTTTTTACATTATCAGTTACGGACTTCTCACAAAAGTCCCCGTTTACGACAGCTTTATCCGGGGAGCAAATGAAGGGCTCAAAACCGTGGTGAAAATCGTCCCCACGCTGGTGGGACTGATGATTGCTACGGGAATCCTGCGGGCCTCCGGCTTCCTCGATTGTATCGCAGGGCTTTTGGGACAGTTTACCTCCGCAGTTTCTTTCCCGGGCGCCCTCGTCCCCCTGACCATCCTCCGCATGTTTTCTTCCAGCGCAGCCACCGGGCTGCTGCTGGATATATACAAGGAATACGGCACAGACTCCCGGATCGGCCTGATCGCCTCCCTGATGATGTGCTGCACGGAAACTATTTTTTATACGATGAGCATTTATTTCATGACGGCGGGCATTAAAAAAACGCGCCATACGCTTCATGGCGCGCTTCTCGCTACCTTTGCAGGAATTGCAGCCAGCGTTATTCTGGCTGATCTGATGCTGTAGTATTTTCTTCCGGTGCGGCAGTGCCCTCCTTCTGTGCTGCAGTATCCTGTACACTTTGAGCTGTATTACTTTCAGAAGACACTGTGCTGTCCTTTGGTTCCTGCTTTGCTCCGGGCTCCGCAGCCGCCGTCACTGTCTGAACAGTTTCATGCGCCGGTGCCTTTTCGATATGCGTATGCATATGCTCCTCATTTTCCTCGTTTTTGATCTCCCAGTGGATCAGAATCGTGAGGGTCGCCCGCAGTGCAATAATACCTGCCACAATACCGATCTCCTGAAGGTTCCGTACCACCACGGTACGAAGAATCTCGCTGCCCAGCTTGAATTCCAGCCCCATTGCCAGTCCCTTGGCCAGCATCAGCCTTGTATCCGGCGACCGCCGGATATAATTCACAAAACCCTGAATACCGGCAAATGTGATCACGCCGACTCCGATATACTCAAAAAGCAGCATTGCAAGATTGACAAATGAATGCAAGAACGTCTCCAGTACTTCCATAGAATTTCCTCTCTGATCTCTTTTTGTCATGGCCGCGGCTATCCTATCCCTCGGATACCCGAAAAGGCCATTGCAAATTCAGTATAACTTTAAACAGCAGGAAACGCAAGTTTTTTGTTCAGGTTCTATTTTCCGACTTGTTCAGGTTCTATTCTCCGACTCTGCTGCCATTACCTCAAAAACTGACTCTGATACAAGCGGTAATACGCCCCTTTCTTTTCCATCAACTCCTCATGGCTCCCTGCCTCCACAATATTCTGATCGTCAATATAAAATATCCGGTCTGCATTTCGAATCGTGGACAGGCGGTGCGCGATAATAAAGGAAGTCCTGTTTTTCAGCATCGCTTCGATCCCGGCCTGCACCTGCAGCTCCGTATGCGTATCAATGCTTGAGGTGGCCTCATCGAGAATCAGAATCCGCGGATCTGATACCATCGTCCGGGCGAAGGCCAGAAGCTGCCGCTGTCCGATGGAAAGCTGTGCGCTCCGCTCGCTGATCTGGGTATCATATCCCTGTTCCATCTCCATGATAAACTCATGTGCATGGACTGCCTTGGCCGCCGCTGTCATCTCTTCTTCCGTCGCATCACTTTTTCCATAGCAGATATTCTCCCGGATCGTGCCGGTAAACAAAAACGTATCCTGCGTCATAACGCCCATCTGACTTCGAAGACTTTCCATGGTGACGTCGTGAATGTCATGCCCGTCGATCCGCACGCTTCCCGCTGCAACGTCATAAAAACGGCTGATCAGATTAACAATGGTTGTCTTTCCTGCCCCGGTGGAGCCTACCAGTGCGATGGTCTCCCCGGCCCGCACCGAAAAGCTGACATCCTTCAGCACCAGGCGATCCGGTTCATCCGTGTAAGCAAAATCCACATGCTCAAAGCTCACGTCACCCTTTACCTGGGGCAGACAGTAACTGCCTTCCCGGTCCGTTATCTCCGCCGGGGTATCCAGAATATCAAAAATACGTTCTGCGGCGGAAATATTCGTCACCAGCTTATTATAGAAATTAGCCAGATTGCGGATCGGGCTCCAGAACATTCCCAGGTACGTCGAAAAAGCAAGAAATGTACCCACGCCGACTTTATCCGCTCCGACAATACGGATGCCTATGAAATACAGCAGGAATCCGCCCAGCCCCCAGGTGATCTCCACCAGAGCGCCGAACAGGTCTCCGATCCGTACTGCATCCACAAAGCTGGAGCGGTATTCTTCGGAACAGCGGTCAAAGTCCGCCTCCTTTTCCGGCTCTGCCGCAAAGCTCTGAACAATCCTTATCCCGGAAAAGCTCTCATGAATGAATGCGTTCAGATTCGAATTTTTCTTTCTGTGGATCTGCCAGAGTCTATGCCCGAAAATCTGGATCACAAACATACCGCCGCAGAGGATCGGCAGCGTCAGCAGTGCCGCCATCGCCAGCTTCCAGTTCTTTACCAGCATAATCACGGATACACCGGCGATCGTCAGCAGATCCGGGATCAGCTTCGTGACACTGTCATTCAGGACATCCTTCAGGGAATTCGGATCCCCCACCACCCGGGCCAGAATCTTCCCGGTAGGCCTGCTGTCAAAAAAGTGAAAGCTCAGCGTCTGCAAATGCTCATACAGCTGGTTTCGGATTGTCAGCAATACTTTGTTGGTAATGTCCGCCATCAGCATCATCCATTTTCTGGTACAGAACATAAAAAGGAGAAACAGCAAAAACGCAATGCCTGCCAGACGCATCAATCCCGGAATATCCGACTGCGCCACATACGTGTCCACCGCCAACTCAATCATCAGCGGCGTGACCAGCGTAATAGAAAGAGTGATCAGAAGGAGAGCGCCTACTGCAGCCAGCGTTTTTTTGTAATCAAACAGATAACGGTACAGCCGAAGCAGCGTATCCTTTTTCGGTACCTCCCGCATCAATTCGTCTTCCTTTGCTGTATTTACTGCCATTGCGCCTCACCTCCTTTCCTACATTTTTCGACATCTTCCGCAGGATCCTGTGCCGATACGTTTTCTTCCTGGTTCTTTTCCTTGTTTTCTTCCTGCTTTTTTCCACACATTGTCTGGCTTTCCGTACACTTATGCACAATTCTTTTCCGCTCCTGCACAAGCGTTTCTGTCTCCCGCGCCGGTTCACAGGCTTCCCCGTACTGCACACGCCACGTCCGGTAATAATACCCCTTCTTCTGCATCAGCTCTTCGTGTGTTCCCCGCTCCGCGACGGTGCCGCCGTCGAGAATAATAATCTCATCCGCGCTCCGCACTGCGGAAATACGGTGGCCAATGATGATTTTACTGGAATCCTGCAGCTCGTCCAGGTTCTTCTGGATCAGCTGCTCCGTCTCCATATCCAGAGCAGAAGTCGCATCGTCAAGAATCAGCACCGGCGCGCGCTTCGCCACCGCCCTGGCGATGCTGATGCGCTGCTTTTGTCCGCCGGACAGTCCCACGCCGCGCTCTCCGATGATCGTTTCGTACTGGCTTCCAAGGCCGCTGATAAATTCAGCCGCTCCGGCTTTCTTTGCCGCCCACTCCACGGTGTCCTGACCAAGCGCCTCCCGGCGTCCCGTCCTGACATTCTCCGTGACGGAATCTGAAAACAGAAAAACCTCCTGCATCACCACGGCCATCGAAGCCCGAAGCTGCGCCAGGGGCAGCTCCCGGATATCCCTTCCGTCCAGCAGAATCCGTCCCTCTGTCACATCATAAAACCGCTGCAGCAGATTGACGACGGTGGTCTTTCCGGTTCCCGTCATTCCCATGATCCCCAGCGTCTGTCCCGGCTTCAGATGAAAACAGACATCCCGGAGAATCTCATGTCCTTCTAAAGAAAAGCTGACATTCTCAAAACAAATATCCCCTTTGACGTTTTCCAGGGGTTTTGCATCCTCCGGCTCCGTGATCTGCGCCTG
This sequence comes from Lachnospiraceae bacterium, assembly GCA_030524705.1. GTDB lineage: Bacteria > Bacillota > Clostridia > Lachnospirales > Lachnospiraceae > Choladousia. The sequence continues at coordinate 4,776 of JAUNGD010000080.1, forward strand.
CTGCCCGGCCACCTTTTTCATCTTTTTCCAGGATGCAAACGCAGAGGCAATATCGTTGCTCAGCCATCCCACAATCTCCATCGGCCAAATGACATTGTTAGCATATTCAGAAAATGCCCCGAGATCCCCCAGCGTCATCCGTCCGCTGATGACCAGAAGTCCCCCCGCGATCACCACAGAAAGAAGCATTACTTTGCCAAGAAATGTGATTCTCGGCTGATATTTTGCCACAAGTTTCGCCTGTTCCATATTTAAATCATAAAATCTCTGGTTGTGCCTGCTGAATTTTTCTATCTCATAGGACTCCCGGGCAAAAGCTTTTACTGTTCGGACCCCGGCAAAGCATTCCTGCGCCACCGTGTTGATCTTCGCGGTCTCCTCACTCAATTCATCATAGACACTGCCCAGCCCTTTCTCCATGCGCAGGGCACAAAATCCGATGGCAGGCAGCAAGAGCAGCGGAATAAGCGTCAGCAGCGGATTTAGGCGGAACATGAAAATAAGAACGAGGATTGTATGCGTCACGGCCTCCACGGCCAGAATCCCGATAAATCCTACGGCTACCCACACCTTGTCCGTATCCTCTTTTATCCTCGTCATCAGCTCACCAGTATTGTGCCGGTCAAAGAAATCCATCGACATCGACTGGATATGCCGAAACAAATCCTTCCGCATATGATAGCCCACGGACACGCCGATATAATCATAGGAAAATTCCTTTATATACTGAAATATGGCCCGTCCGATGCCAATACCGAGAAGCCCCAGCAGCAAACGCATCAATAGCTGCGTTTGTCCGCTGACGATCACATCGTCAATGATACGTTTTGTAATTTGAGGTGACATCATATCAAGCGCTATGCTGATCACCATACCTGCAAATCCCAGCAGGTATAAAAACCAGAAGCGCTTCATATATGCGCCCAGTTTTTTCATACATTTTTCTCCCCTTTCCTGAAATTTTCGCAGTCACAGCAAAACTACACGGCCGGGGCTTTTGTTACGGAGAGCAGCGTGAGAATCCACAAACCGAAGAGTACTATTGAAGATGTCCGAAGGAAAGTGATGCTAGTAAAGCCTTTGGAAATCTGCAAAAAAGAAGCCGCAGCCATACAGACTGCGGCGCGAGATGCGTTTAAGATCTGACTACGCTATGGCGGTCAGAAACTCCCTCCGAGGCAGACTGTCTGCAAAACATCATTTATTCCATTAAATAATATTCTCATTTCATTACGTTTCATAAATCTGCCTCCTTTTCTAAAAATTTGTAATGACTGTACTCTATCTTAAGCGCAAAAAGACGCTCTGTCAAGAAAATCTTTGGTTTTCCTTCTATTATTTCTGTCTTTTTTACAATTTTATAGTAATCCGAAAAAAGACTCCGGCCAGTTTCTGCCAGAGTCTATATAGTCAATCTTTTATTTCTGTTTTGTAAAACACAGCTTACAGACTGGAAGTCCGTCTGCAATAGTACCCTTCAGCTCAAATTTCAGGCAGGGAAATGCCTTTGCGAATTCGTGATCTCCCTCCATGGTCACCTCACAGAGATGAGCAATCTCCTCCGGGGTGCGTCCCTGCTTCACCCATTCTGTCACATACGGGCAGTAGTGGAAGTCGATTTCCAGCTTCTCATCCGTTTTTTCCACAACCTCCATCTCGTAGATTTCCTTGTTGTGGTCAGTTCCAAACTGAGACGCAAACTCTGCAAAATCATCTGGATTCTTCATACTCTTACGCATTTCAGCGGCATTGTCTGCACCGTATTTTGCGATAGCCTTTCTGGCAAAGGAATCATCCAGTCCCTGCTTTTTCGCCTCGTCGATCATATTTGCAATCGTAGAGGCGCGTCTCGCGCTGATATCACGCATTCCGTCCACGCCGTAATTAGAAATCGTTGGTTTGTTATGCTCAAAAGCCATTTATTTTTCCTCCTAAATATTGTACTCAATCGGATTATTCAGCAATGTACGCAGGAAACGTATCGTCTTTTCATTTTGAGGATTTTCAATCACCTGCTTCGGCGTTCCCTGTTCTACGATAACGCCCTCCTCCATATATACCACCTTGTCCGCCACCTCTTTCGCAAAGGAAATCTCGTGGGTCACCACGATCATGGTGATACCGGTGGCCGCCACCGCCCTCATGGTGGCCAGTACCTCTCCCACCAGCTCCGGGTCCAGGGCTGAGGTCGGCTCATCAAACAGAATCACCTTCGGATTCAGCGCCAGAGCCCGGCAGATGCCGACACGCTGCTGCTGCCCTCCCGATAGCTCCGCCGGGTACGCATTTGCCCGGTCAGCAAGATTTACCTTTTCCAGAAGAGTCATTGCAGTCTTCTCCGCCTCCGCCTTCGGCACCTTCCGCACGCTGGTCAGGCCCTCCGTAATGTTATGCAGTACTGTTTTATTCTTAAACAGATTGTAATTCTGAAATACCATACCGGTCTTTTTGCGAAGCTCCTGCACCTCCCGGTGGTGATGCTTTTTGCTGTCCACTGTCATTCCGTCGATGGTCACCGTGCCGCTGTCCGCCGGACCGAGAAAATTGATGGTACGCAGCAGCGTCGTTTTGCCGGAGCCGGAGGGCCCGAGGATAACGACAACCTCCCCCTCTTCCACCGTCAGACTCACACCGTTCAAAATCTGATGATCACCAAATGATTTTCTGATTTCCTTTAACTCTACCATACTTATATCTCCCTTATGCCACAAACAGCTGCTTTTGATAGCGGTTCATTTTTTTGTTCAAATATTTCAGACCACGCTCCGCTATGATACACACGACCCAGTAAATTCCGGCTGCCACCAGATAGCCCTCCAGAATCGCATAATTCACGGCAGTAGAAGCCCTGGCCGTCGACAGAAGCTCAAATACATTTACCACCGACGCCAGGCTAGTAGCCTTCAAAAGCCACATAAAATAATTCGACAAATTCGGCAGAGAAATCACCACCGCCTGGGGAATGACGATCCGAAACAGTCCCTGGAAGGTACTCATCCCCACAGAGTGGGCGGCCTCCAGCTGTCCCTTATCCACCGCCCGGTAGGACGAAACTACGACGTCCGTCAGGTATGCGCCGTAATTAAACGCAAACGCCACGACAGCAAAGCCAAAATAGGACGGATGCCGCGGGTCGTATTCATACCCGGCGATTCCGTTGAACATCCTCAGAATATAAGGCAGCGCATAATAGCAGAAAAGAAGCTGTACAATCAGCGGAATTCCTTTGATGAACGTGTTGAACACAACTACGAGCTGCTTCAGCACCGGTATATTTTTCAAAATGCAAATTCCAAACAGAACGGCGATCACCAGGGCAAAAAACAGCGACACAAGGGTAAGCTCCAGTGTCACCGGCAGAGCCTTTAACACAACAGGAATATCCGATATCATAAACGCATAATTCAGATTCATACGATTCCCCTTTCATGCCGGCTGAAATATCGGGTCAGCCCGTTGAACACCAGCTCAATTCCTACGTTTATCACAAAGTAAATCAATGCCGCCGCCAGCAAAATCCAGATCTGCCCGTATCCGCGGTGCAGAGATATGATCTTGTCCGCCTTCCCCATAACGTCCACGACTCCGATGACGTATGCCACAGCGGTACCCTTCAAAAGGTCAATCTCCAGATTCTTCAGATTCGGAAGAGCAATCTGCATCGTCAGCGGCGCTATGACATGATAAAAGCACTGCCATCTGCTGTATCCGATGGAATAGCCCGCCTCGATTTGGTCCTTATCAATGGCCTCGTACGCTCCCCTCATCGCCTCCGAGACAAAGCTAGAAAAGTTGCAGCACGTAGCGATCACATAAAAAATTCCGGCATCCCAACGATTGATGTCTATTCCGAAGCCCGCAAATATTTTGGGCAGGCCGAAAAATACGAGATAGATCTGCACCAGCCCGGGAGTTCCGCGGAAAAACGAAACGAAAAGGGACACCAGATAGTAAAGCAGATTCTTTTTTCCGACTCTTACGCTGCAAAGCAGCGCTCCGAAAATCAGTGAAATCACCGTCGGCACAAGGAAATAAAACAATGTGGCCGGTATGTACTCCACCAAAAGCGGCAGACTCGAAATAAAAAGTTCATGGCCTCTCCACATGACGCCCCTCCTTCATCGTCCAGTTACTATTTTCATGGCAGGCTATCTCAGTCCGAGCTCCTCTGCCACTGCAAAGTTATCTTCTCCGAAGAATTCCTTTGTCAGATCACCCAGCGTTCCGTCCTCAGTCAGGGCGTCGATCGCTTCATTGACAGCTTCCTGAAGCTCTGGGTTGTCCTTATTGATCAAAAATGCGGTGTCACGGCCATCTACACGGTCCGTAATCTTCAGATCTGTATATCCTGCTTCCTCCAGGATCGCATTTGCCTGCTCAGCAGAAAGATATGCCGCGTCATAAACGCCGTCCTCTACTCCTGCAATCTCGTCTGCCATTGCTCCCGACGCTGCCAGCGGCTCAAAATCAATCTTGGTATCCGGGTGAGAAGTCATCCAGTCGTTCAACGCCACTGCACGGCCGTCCGTAGCAACGATGGACGCAATACTCTTTCCGTCAAGATCCTCCAGAGTCTCAATATCGCTGTCATCCTTTACAACCAGATTCATGAAGAAGTAGTTGTACGGTGCAGACACCAAGAAAGCCTCTTCTCTGGCCGGTGTACGGAATTTGCAGCCGGAATCCATATCATATTTTCCGTTCGTCGTTCCGGCAAGAGCTGTCTCATAATCCAGCACCGTGTAGTTAAAGGTCCAGTCCTCCAGATAATCATCAATCAGCTTCAGAACCTCGTACTCATATCCGGCCGGTTCTCCGTTGTCGTCCTCGTATGTATACGGAGCATTTTCCGCCTCCAGAACAATATCTGCTGTCTTTTCCTCAGCCGATGCGCTCAGACCTGCTGCTGCTAGCGCCGCCGTAGTAAGTACCATAACCTTTGCTAAATTCTTCTTCATAATTAGTTCTCCTCTCACGCTCTATTTTATTTATCCTATATGTTAAATAGGAATTATATACATTTTACTGCGTTGTGAAAAAATGTCAAGTACTTTTTTCCAAATACGCAAATTTTCTTATTTCAACAGTCAAAGACTGAATTTATAAATAATTAATTGCGACCCCGTTTTCCTTGTGCTATAATGTGAACACTTAGCAAGTATGAGCAAACTAAAATCATGTAAATATAATGAAATTATAATGAAATTTTCTCTACGAAAACGAGGAGGAACAAATGGGAAAAGTAGCAATAGTGACAGACAGCAATAGCGGCATTACCCGGGCAGCCGGCGAAGAGCTTGGTATTTTTGTCCTTCCAATGCCATTTTATATTAATGAAGAATTGTATTACGAAGATATTACCCTGACCCAGGAAGGTTTTTATGAATTTCTGAAAGGAAATGCAAATATTTCCACTTCCATGCCTTCTCTGACAGATGTTACGGAGCTCTGGGACAGACTTTTGAAGGATTATGAGGCGATCGTTTATATCCCAATGTCCAGCGGACTGAGCAGCTCCTGCAATGCGGCCCAGGTGATGGCTCAGGATTATGAAGGGAAGGTATTTGTCGTTGACAACCGGCGTATTTCCGTTACCCAGAAGCAGTCGGCTATTGATGCCAAGGCCCTCGCAGACGCCGGATGGGGCGGAGCGGAGATTAAAAAATATCTGGAGGATACGGCAGCCGATTCCAGTATTTATATAACACTGTCCACATTATACTACCTGAAAAAGGGAGGACGTATCACACCGGCGGCGGCCGCACTCGGCACACTTCTGCGGCTTAAGCCTGTGCTTCAGATTCAGGGAGCAAAGCTGGATGCATACGCAAAAAGCCGTACTATGAAAGCCGCCAGAGCTACCATGCTGGAAGCTATTCGAAAGGATTTCCAGGAACGTTTTGATGCCAATGAGGATGCCTCCAATATGAATATCATGCTGGCGTACTCCGGGACAGACCTGACAGAATCCCTCTCCTGGCAGGAAGAAGTACAGGCCGTTTTCCCGAATCATACAATCATGAACGATCCCCTTTCTCTGAGTGTTTCCTGCCATATCGGCGACGGTTCTATCGCCATCGCCTGTGCAAAGAAGCTGCCCGTTGACCTTCTGAATAAATATCAATAATTTCTGTGAATCTCCGGATCCGCAAAAACGGCATAGCGCAAACGCTATGCCGTTTTTTGAAGGATATTTATATTTGTTATGATCTACGTTTCTTCTTCAAAAGAATAATCACCACAATCAGTACAACCGCAGCAGCCATCAGAGCCAGATACAATGTAATCGGTGTATCGTCGCCAGTCTGAGCTGCTTCTCCTACCTCTCCATTACCGGAAATTACACCGCCTCCTTCGCCAGAAAAACCACTGCCTGAACCTAAAAGCTGATCCCAGTCAGCCTGAGATGCGGAACCGTATACCGAGTTCAAAAGAATGGTCTGAATCTCCCGCTTTTCCTGTGTAAATGCTGCAGTAGCATTTACAACCCTGATCTCATATCCAAAAGCTTCCTCATCTTTGATTACTTTTCCATCCTTATCTACTTCAGCAACATAGATATTGGCATTTGATGCAGAACCAAGATTCAGGGAAAGCTTCAGGCTCAGCTCACTTTTGCCATTCATATTCAAAGGAATCGGCTTTGTATAAAGCTGCGTATATTTTGCATCTTTAAACAATCCTGCATAAAAGGTTTCGTTTACCGCCTTCTGAGTCACCCCCTGATATACCTTCTTTGTCAGGTAAAGCGTCACTTTGGAAGACTTCTCCTTATTCGTGATGGTAACAGATGTGTCATCCCCCGCGGAAATCTTCAGTACCGGAGTACTGATCTCAGGAGTATACCCGAAAGTCTCCGTATTGATCCTGGAGCCATCTGCATTTACTTCAGCAATATAATACGTAGTCTGCGCATTGTCCGGGAGAAGAATCCTTCTGCTCACGTAAGTTGAAGATGCGTTCTGAAGATCCAGCTTGATGACCGTCGGCTTATCGCTGTAATCAGCCTTCCGGAAAATTCCTGCATAAAAGTTCTCCGTCACGGCCGCTGCCTCGCCGGAGGCTTTCGTTACCTTCTTTGCAAGCGTTAACCTCGCAGTATAACGATAACCTTTGGGAAGGCCGCTGTAAACGTTCTGGATGACGGTTGAACGGTTCTTCTCTGTCGTAGACACCTTACCGCCATTTGCATACTTGATCGTTTGGGTGGCTGTGGAAACCTTTGGCTCACCGTACACATTTGTCTCCGCGACATAGTAGGTCGTATCAGGTGCCAGATTCTGAAAAACAGTGGAACCTCCCAAGCCCTTTACCGTAATCTTCTGGACATTGCTGACCTTCTGTGTATGCGCCGCATCTGCAAACAGCGCCGCATAAAATGTGTATCTGCCCTTCGCGGCATTCGTTCCACTGGTATCATCCTGCGCATATACCTGATTTTTTCCACTGTAAACCTGCTTCAGGACAGTGACTGTATAATCTGTCGTGACAGCACGGACAGCCCGCATCTCTACCTCTGATACGGTTCCACGCTGTACCTCAAAGGAGACATCCGCCGTCGGCGCATAACCTGAAGGAGCAGCTACCTGAGACAGATAATACGTCTGTCCCCCTGAAAGGAGGTTTGTGACTGTATAATCCTTTTTCCCGGATTTAAACACAAGCGCTTTTCCATTATCAGAAACGATCCGGCCATCTTTGTCCTTTATCACCATGAACACGTCGGAAATATATTGTCCCGAGTCATTATCCACAAGACGCAAACGCACCTCAGTATCATTCAATTTGTTCTGAATCTCAACATTGACCGGCTCCGAGCCACAGGTCACGATAATTCTGCCATCATTCCCAGGCAGGCTGACCGTATACAAATTCTGCCCCGTCTGAGACTCCGCCAGATAGTACTCCGCGCTGCCCACAGTCATCTTCAGCGAATACGTCTGGCTCGCCGAAGACACACCCTTCATATCAAAGGTAATCGGTTCAGAAGTCACCTTCTGCGTCCGGTCAGCATCTTTATACAATTCAATCTGGAATACATCCCCGTCCTTTCCTGTCAGCTCTGTCCCGTCATAGTTTATGAGCTTATTGGTCAGATTGATCGTTGCCATATAGCTGAAATCCCCATTCGGATAGGTATCCACCGTTTCATTCGTGAGGAATTTATATCTCAGCACTGCTCCCTTTGTCTTTTCAGATGAATCTGAATCCGCCGCAAAGCTGATGCCGGCTGACAGATCTGCCCCTTCTGTATCAGTAATCTGCGAAGATATATCCGTCAGTGTCTCTCCCAGTTCATTCGTGGGCACCAGGTAATAAGTTCCATCTTCCAGACCGCCAAACAGGAGCTCATTGCTGCTCTGCTCATCTTTATCGAAAATAATCTCTTTCACTGCACTGACTCTGGAAGCTGCTTCTTTATCCTTAAATAATGCCGCATAATATTTTGTTTTCATATCTGACTCGGCGGTCAAAAGCTGTTCATTGCCATACGCCTGCGCAAAAACCTTAAGAGCATTCTCTCCCGACACCGGATCATTTGTAATACTCAATTCCACCAAAGCCCCGGCATCCTTCTTGATTTCAAACGGTTGCTCCTCCGCTATCTGATATCCATCCTCCGTGGATATCTGCGACAAATAATATTTTCCCACGGTAAGCCCCGTCAGCAGAATCGGAGTCCCTGCATAATGAATATAATAAGATGGATTCCCGGAAACAGTATCCCTTATGATCTTTTTGTCAGAATCCTTAAGCACAAACACTGCATTCGATATATCAGCCTCCTGGGCATCCCCTTTTTTTACCGTCAGAAGAGCGCTCTCCTGTACCTGATCTATCTGCGCCTGATCATACAATGTAATAATCAGAGTACCATTTTCCATAATCACACCGGAATCTGACGGCTCAAATACCGGTATTCCATCATCTCCAACAGAAAAACAAATCCGTTGTATATTGCAATAATTTTCTGGAAGACCAGAAAGCTCAAGATAATATCTGCCTCCCTTTGTCAGTCCGTCTCCTGCCTTTACGCTGTCTGAGGAAGACACTGCAGCAGAGGACACTGTATCTCCTGCATGATATTTCACTGTATTATCTTTATTTAACACGGTAATAGCTGCCTTTACCGTAACGGTTCCCTGAGTAAGCGGAACCTTATCCTGGCCGGCCTTTACCAACTTCACATTCAGCACGATCTTATCATCTGAATAAGGAACCGACTCAGTCTCTGCCAGATTTCCGGCAGCCTCCAGCAATTCCTCCTCTGTTTCCAGGAGGGTTTTCGCCCCCGCGGCCTCTCCGGCTGTCTCATTTTGCTGCGTCTCCGCTTTTGTCGGCGGTGTTTCCGTTTCCGTCTCCGCTTTTGTCGGCGGTGTTTCCGGCTCCGTCTCCATCACTGCTTTTGTCACCGGTGCTTTCTGTGACGGAGCCTTTTGGGGCTTCGGTATTTCCGCCTCCGTCGCCTCTTCTGTAGACGGCCCTTCCGTTACAGCTGTCTCCTCCGGCTGACGCCCTTCCACGAAAGCAATCTGTAAAAGCTCTGTCACAGAGCCTGCCACACTCACACGCTTTGCATAAACTGCGCCTGCCAGATTGGAATTTACATTTACTCCGGCTTCAGGTGCCAGAAAGGTTCCCTGAAGGCCTGCTCCGTTTGCCAGAGTCACCGTTCCCTTATAACCAGTGTACCCTTTGCCGTCCAAAGCAGCAAAATTGTATAAAATATCCCCCGGCTGCGCCTCATCATCATATGTAACTCTCTCGCCGGAAAGAACCATTGCATAACCCGAAAAGTCCAGTGTCTGGTCTGCATGATCTGCAATAATATTAACTACATAATACTTTTTGCTAACATCAATCACATGATTGCTGTAACGCTGATCCAGCTGCGCTGTGTCCAATCTTCCCTTTTTATCCGCATAAAGATTGATAACCTCAACATCTGAGGATGATACTGCATTTGCAAGCTTTTTTGAAAAATCCGCCAGACCGGATGCTACGGCGCTGCCCTCAGCTCCTGCCGCAATCTCCTGATCCTTCAACAGCTCTTCCGGGCCCTCCACTGTCCCGGCCGCAAACAGATACGGAAGAGCTGCTCTCAGAGAAGCAGTGATATCCGAGGATTTCAATTTCTTTCCAGTATTCACACGCTCAGAACGTTCTGTTTCCTTTTCTGTCTGCTTTTCCCCGGTCTGGTCTTCCGTCTCTGACGGTACCTGTGTCTCACTCTGCGCTTCTGTCGGAGCCTCCGTTGGAGCCTGTGTCT
>JAUNGD010000081.1 GCA_030524705.1 Lachnospiraceae bacterium
AACACCAGCCTTCCAAGCTGGATACGTGGGTTCGATTCCCATCACCCGCTTTTTTATTGCTCAAAAAAAGGCTTACCGCAGGAACGTTTCGTTCGGCCGCAGTAAGCCTTTTGCTGATTTGCAATTTATTCGGAGCCGGAGGCTTCCGGCGTCTGCTCTATTGCCGACTGATCGAGAATCTGCTTCAGCTCATTGATCATCTCTTCATCCTTCAGACTGAATTTGATCTCCACACGCCGGGAGGCGTCCATATTGATCTGGCCATCCTCGGAGTAGACAGGGTTACTCATGGAGTGGCCGTTGGCGGTGAGCTTTGCCTGCAGGGTCGTCTGTTCTTCGTCGGTGAGGAAGGCGCTGCAGCCGGCCATCAGATAATTGGCAACGGCCAGGGCCCTTTCCTGGGAGAGCTGGAGATTGTACAGATAATCCCCGCTGGTGTCGGTGTAGCCGTCAATGCGCACTTCAGCCAGGTAATCCCGGTATTTCTCGGACATCAGCACCTTGCAGTAGACGGGCAGGATCTCGCTGAGCATGGTATTTCCCTCCTCGGTCAGCTCATTTTCGTTGTACCCGAAAAGGACGTTGGAATCCAGGGCGATGGAGCCGTCCGCCTCGTCGATCACCACATTCAGGCTGTGCTGGTCAAATTCCTGCTTCAGATCGGAGATCAGGTCTGCCTTGATGCCGATGATCTGCTCGATTTTCTGCTGCTGCTGGGCCATCAGCGCTTCCTGCTCATCCAGAGCGGCCTGCTGCTGCAGCATCAGGGAATTTTTTTGCTCCAGCTCGGACTGCTGGGAGAGCACGAGAGCGGCCTGACGGTCCAGATCCTCCTGCTGCTGCGTGACGAGGGCGGACTGAGCGTCCAGATCCTTTTGCTGGCTGGCCAGCAGGGCGCTCTGCTCATCCAGGGCGCTTTGCTGTGAAGCCACGAGATTTTCCCTCTCCTCCAGCTCGGAGAGAAGCTGGTTTTGTGTCTTCTGATGAGCCGCTTCTTCGGCCAGCCTTTCCTGATAATTCTTCTGTGCCTGCATGAAGGAAATGCACATAACAAGCACAAAGAGCAGGAGAAGCCCAGCCATCATATCGGAGTAGGAGCGCCAGATGTTGTGACGCTCATACGTTTTTTTGCGTTTTGTATACATAAAGCATCCTCTCTTTCTAACACGTTTTCACGTTATCCATCCAGCATTGCAGGAGCTATTTTTTCCGCCGGCTGCGGAACAGCCGCGGCGTATCCACAAGCTCCGTCAGCTCATCCAGCTTTCGAAGCGTTTTTCGGAGCATTTCTGCCTGCATGTCTTCAGAGGCGGCAAGGTCTGCGGCGAGGTCGCTGGCGGCCTGGCGTTTCTGGATATCCTTCAGCTGCAGCGCGATACTGTGCAGGCTGTCAAGGATTTCCTGATTGGAGCGCACCGGCCCCATTTTGCCGATCTCGTCGGAGTAGAGCTGCAGCTTTTCGCTGTTCTTTTCCCACACCTCTGAAAATTTTTCTATGGACTGGTACATGAACCGTATGTAATCCTGGTACGTGTCCTTCTGCTCCTGATTGATGCGGAGCGCCTCCTGCTGCGCGGCATTCAGCTTGTCGAAGGAGTGGGCATTGTACTGGTCCATCTGGGCCATATTGTCCTGCATGGTCACGAAGGTCTGCTGCATGCGCACCATGGAGCGGTCCATAAAATCAGTGTAGGAATGCTGTGCCTTTTCCAGGGACTGAATCGTCTCACTGAGCTTTGCAAAGTCCTCGTTCAGCTCGCTGCGCATCTGCTGCACTACGGCCTCGCAGACCTGGGTCATGACCTGGGCCTGGCTTTCCGTAAAGGTCTCCACGACGTGGTTGATCCCTTCGGTCATTTTGCTGTAGGCCGGAGTGATGACCTCCTCGAAGCTTTTGGCCATCTGCTCCACAAAAACGGTGGTCAGATCCTTGGTCATCTCCTCCCGGGACTTCTGGCCGTCCAGGAGCCGGGACAGAGAATCCACTTCATAGGGCGGCCGTACATTCAGATAATAGGCGTCCAGAAATTCCTCCGTCAAAGAGGAGAGGTTCGCAAACTCGCTGCGCAGGTTGAAGGAAAAGGCCAGGGACAGTGAGATGCCATAGATCGAGGTAATAAATGCCACCTTGATGCCGTTGATCAGCGGAGTGACAGAACCGGCCATCTGCTCGTAGCCGGAGGGGTCGAAGCTCCGCAGTCCCATGACCAGTCCCACGAAGGTACCCAGAATACCGAGGCTTGTGAGGATATCCGGAATCATTTCAAGGATGCCACGGTGTACATACGTCTCGGCTGCATCCTCGTTGATAAAATTTCGGATATCGCAGGAGGCCTCTGGATTGCTGCTCAGCATCCGGCAATACTGCTGATAGCAGTCGTCGAGAAAGCTGTTCTGGAAGATCGGGAGATTGCCGTTCGATGCATTCAGGGTATTGACGGTTCCGTTTTCGATGGCGGCAATCCCGCGCTTTAGGCCTTTGCATACCTGGAGGAGCCGGCGCAGCCCCACAAGGCAGGCGGCAAGGAGCATCAACAGCATGACGCCGAGAAAGGACAGGTTGAAGACGATGGTGCCGAAGTCCACATCACGGCTGATATAGGTGATAAAGACACAGACCCCGATGGAAAGGGCAGCGGCTAAAACAGAGATAAATCTACGAATGTACAATGAAATTCCCCCTTTTTTTATGTGGTTGATACGGGCAGACTGCCCTCAGGTGCTGACTATATTCGCCGGATAAGCAGATTTGGTCGAATAAACGCACAATTTGATATAATTATAAGAAAATTTTATGCTGTAGTAAAGCGGTTCAGAAAAGATTAAGAAAAAATGTTGCAGTTGACGAAGCTAAAAAAAACAGTAAAATAAGAAGAGGAACAAAACAATTCAGATTGCGGGACAGGAGGACGAAACATTGGATTACGCGAAAGAATCGCTGAAAAAGCATTATGAATGGAAGGGTAAACTGGAGGTAACGTCACGGGCGGCTGTTGACAGTAAAGAGGCGCTTTCTCTGGCCTATACACCGGGCGTCGCACAGCCCTGCCTCGAGATTCAGAAGGATATCAATAAAAGCTATGAGCTTACACGCCGCTGGAACACTGTGGCTGTGGTAACAGACGGAACGGCAGTTCTTGGCCTCGGGGATATCGGACCGGAGGCAGGTATGCCGGTTATGGAGGGCAAATGCGTGCTGTTCAAGGAATTCGGCGGTGTGGATGCGATACCGCTGTGCGTGCGCAGCAAGGATGTGGACGAGATTGTAAACACGGTGGCGCTTCTGGCGGGAAGCTTCGGAGGCGTCAACCTGGAGGACATCAGTGCGCCGCGGTGCTTCGAGATCGAGAAGAAGCTGAAGGAGCGCTGCGACATTCCGATCTTCCACGACGACCAGCACGGTACGGCAGTGATCACTCTGGCGGGACTGATCAACGCCCTGAAGCTGGTAAAAAAGGATATCAGTGAGGTGAAGATCGTGACCAGCGGAGCCGGGGCGGCAGGCATTGCCATCATCCGGCTGCTGATGAGCATGGGGCTGAAAAATGTAATCATGACAGACCGGACAGGCGCTATTTACAAGGGCAGAGAGGGTCTGAATGCCATCAAGCGCGAGATGGCAGAAATCACGAACCTGAACTGTGAAAAGGGGACTCTGGCAGAGGTGATCAAGGGCGCAGATGTATTTATCGGTGTTTCTGCGCCGGGGACTCTGACGAAGGAAATGGTGGAGACCATGGGCAGAGATCCGATCATCTTCGCGTGTGCCAACCCGACGCCGGAGATTTTCCCGGAGGAGGCAAAGGCAGGCGGGGCCGCAGTGGTTTCTACGGGCCGCAGCGATTATCCGAACCAGGTCAACAACGTGCTGGCGTTTCCGGGCATCTTCCGGGGCGCGCTGGATGTGCGCGCGTCGGATATCAACGATGAGATGAAGGTGGCGGCGGCGTACGCGCTGGCTTCTCTCGTAAGCGACGAGGAGCTGAATGCAGAATATATCCTTCCGGCGGCTTTTGATCCCCGGGTAAAGGACGCCGTGGCCAAGGCGGTGGCGGAGGCTGCTGTAAAGAGCGGTGTGGCAAGGCTTTAACTAAAGAACAGCAGATTTGTTCTGACAGAAATTTAACCAAAGAACAGTAGATTTTGCTCTGGCAAAGGGCGCAAAAAGCGGATTTTGGGCCTTTGCCGGAGCTTTTTTATGCTTTTTAGAAGCATTATTCTGAGTGTTATGTAAAAAATGTTTTTTTGAAATAAGTAAAAAATTAACGGGACTGTTAAAAAAATAACTAAATTGTTAGAAAAAAAGAATAATAATCTGAAAACTTTATTGTAAACTGTATGGCTATAGTGTATAATATTAACATTCGTATAGAAGAAAAAATTGTAAAAAAAATATATATAGGTTACAAAGGAGGTAGGTTATATGCTTGACCAGTCGTATTATGCAAAGGCGGATGAGATTGTAGCGCATTATGGGAAAAAGTCCGGCTCGCTGATCCCCATTATGCAGGATATCCAGGAGGAGTACCGCTATCTGCCGGGAGAGCTTCTGTCGTACGTTGCGGAGCAGATCGGCGTGACAGAGGCCAAGGCTTACAGTGTAGCGACATTCTATGAGAATTTTTCCTTTGAGGCAAAGGGAAAATATGTCATCAAGGTATGTGACGGGACGGCCTGTCACGTGCGTAAGTCCATGCCGGTACTTGAGGCGCTTTACAAAAAGCTGGGCCTTTCCAAAAAGAAGAAGACCACGGATGATATGATGTTTACGGTGGAGACAGTATCATGCCTGGGGGCCTGCGGATTGGCGCCTACGATGATGGTGAATGAGGAGGTACATCCCCGGATGACTCCGGAAAAAGCAGAGGAATTAATTGAACAGTTAAGAGGAGGTGGCAGGGCATGATTCAGAATAAGGAAGCACTGGCTCAGACCAGGGACGAAGCAAAGAAAGCACTGGATTCTTATGACTGCCGGATTCTTGTCTGTTCCGGCACCGGATGCATTGCCACCGGTTCTGAGAAGATTTACGAGAAGTTTGTTGAGATCGCCAGGGATGCCCCGGGGGTTGTCCTGGAGTTTGCTCCCCATGATGCAGGAGAGCATGTAGGCGTAAAGAAAACGGGCTGTCAGGGCATCTGTGAGCTGGGTCCGCTGGTGCGGATTCAGAAGGGCGGCAAGGTTGTTCAGTATACAAAGGTACAGATAACAGACTGTGAAGAGATTTTTGAACGCAGTGTAAAGGGAGACGAGGTATTGGAGCGGCTGCTTTACAAGCAGAAGGGCGTTCCCTATACGGCTCCGGAGGAAATTCCGTTCATTGCGAAGCAGACCCGTATCGTTCTTGAGAACTGCGGAAAGTTTGACGCGGAATCTCTCGACGAATACATAGCCAGCGGCGGATTTAAGGCCCTGGAGAAATGCATGTTTGAGCTGACGCCGGAGCAGATCATTGACGAGGTGGACAGATCCGGACTGAGAGGCCGGGGCGGCGGCGGATTCCCTGCGGGAAGAAAGTGGAAGCAGGTAGCCCGCCAGAGGGAAACCATCCGTTACGTTGTCTGTAATGGCGACGAGGGCGACCCTGGAGCATTTATGGACGGCTCCGTTATGGAGGGTGACCCCTATCGTCTGATTGAAGGAATGATGATTGCCGCATATGCGGTAAAGGCGGCTGACGGTTATATTTATGTCCGGGCGGAGTACCCCATGTCGGTGAGACGTCTGCGCCATGCCATCGCAGAGCTGGAGAGTCGGGGACTGCTGGGAGATAATATTCTGGGAACGGATTTTTGTTTTCATATGCATATCAATCGGGGCGCAGGAGCCTTCGTATGCGGTGAGGGATCGGCTCTGACTGCATCCATCGAAGGCAACCGCGGCATGCCTAGGGTAAAACCACCCCGGACCGTGGAAAAGGGACTCTGGGAGAAACCGACCGTATTAAACAATGTTGAGACGTATGCCAATGTTCCGAAGATCATCCTGGACGGCGCCGACTGGTACCGCAGCATCGGTACGGAGGGCAGCCCGGGGACGAAGACCTTCTCCCTGACGGGTTCGATCCAGAATACGGGACTGATCGAGGTCCCCATGGGAACTACGCTGCGGGAGATTATTTTTGACATCGGCGGTGGACTGAAGGGTGATGCAGACTTTAAGGCTGTTCAGATCGGAGGACCCTCCGGAGGCTGCCTGACGGAGGAGCATCTGGATGTTCCCCTGGACTTTGACTCTGTGAAAAAATTCGGCGCCATCGTGGGTTCCGGCGGACTCGTTGTCATGGATGAGCATACCTGTATGGTAGAGGTTGCCCGTTTCTTCATGAGCTTTACCCAGAGAGAATCCTGCGGAAAATGTGTACCGTGCCGTGAGGGTACTAAGCGTATGCTGGAAATCCTCGAAAAGATCGTGGCGGGAAAGGGCGAGCTGGAGGATCTGGATCGGCTGCAGGAGCTGGCCGAGATGGTAAAGAGCATGGCTCTTTGCGGACTGGGCAAGAGCGCGCCGCTTCCGGTACTTTCTACGCTTCGTCTGTTCCGTCATGAATACGAGGAGCATATCGTGGATCACAAGTGCCGTGCAAAGGTCTGCGAGGCGATGAAGAAGTACGTGATCAATCCGGAATTCTGTCGTGGCTGCTCGAAATGTGCAAAGAACTGTCCGGTAGGCGCCATCACCGGCCAGATCAAGAAATGCTATCACATTGATCCGACGATCTGTATTCGCTGTGGTGCATGTAAGGACAACTGTGCATTCGATGCAATCTACATAGAAGACTAGGAGGTGACGATATGGGAACAATGACAATAGACGGTAGAAAAGTAGAATTTACCGATGAGAAAAATATACTGACGATCATACGTAAAGCCGGCATTGATCTTCCGACGCTCTGCTATCATTCAGAGCTTTCCACGTTCGGCGCCTGTCGTCTGTGTACGTGCGAGGATGACCGGGGAAGAATGTTTGCCACATGCTCAGAGGAGCCCAGGGACGGAATGGTGATTTTCACCAATACAGGCAGACTGAGAAAATACAGAAAGCTGATCGTTGAGCTGCTTCTGGCAGCGCATTGCAGAGACTGTACGACCTGCGAGAAGAGCGGAGACTGTAACCTTCAGACACTGGCGAGACGCTTCGGCGTTATGGATGTCAGATTCGAAAATTATAAAGAGAGACGGCCGCTGGATTTCAGCTCTCCGTCCATCGTAAGAGATCCGAACAAGTGTATTCTCTGCGGAAATTGTGTCCGGGTATGTTCTGAGATACAGGGGATCGGCGTCCTGGGATTTGCACACCGCGGTTCGGATGCCATGGTCATGCCTGCATTTGATAAAGAGATTGCCAAGACGGACTGCGTGAACTGCGGACAGTGCCGCGTTTACTGCCCGACAGGAGCCATCAGTATCCGTCACAACCGCGGCGAGGTATGGGAGGCATTGAGTGATCCGAATATCAGAGTGGTGGCACAGGTCGCTCCGGCGGTGCGTGTGGCCGTAGGAAGCGCATTCGGACTGCCCAAGGGTAAAAGCGTGATGGGCAAGATCGTGAACGTACTTCACAGAATGGGCTTTGACGAGGTATATGATACCACCTTCAGCGCCGACCTTACGATCATGGAGGAATCGGCAGAGTTTCTTGAGAGGGTACAGAACGGCGGCAAGATGCCTCTTCTGACCTCCTGCTGTCCGGCCTGGGTGAAGTTTTTGACAGATCAGTTCCCGGACTACAAGGACAATCTGTCCACCTGCCGTTCTCCCCAGGGAATGATGTCGGCAGTCGTAAAGGAATATTATCGTGATCCGGCCAACAACCCGGAGGGCAAAAAGACCGTTGTAGTATCGATCATGCCCTGTACGGCGAAAAAAATGGAGGCAAAACGTCCCAACAGCTTTACAGAGGGAGAGCAGGATACAGATTTCGTACTTACCACAACAGAGCTTATCGATATGATCAAGACCACCGGCATCGACTTTGCAGAGCTGGAGCCGGAGTCCTCTGATATTCCCTTTGGCTTTGGTTCCGGCGGCGGCGTTATCTTCGGCGTGACCGGCGGCGTTACCGAGGCGGTAATCCGCAGACTTACCGAGGGACATGATAAGGCTACCCTTGCGGGCATAGCGGAATGCGGCGTGCGGCAGGATGGGCTGATCCGGGAATTTTCTATTCCGTATAACGGAATGGAAGTGAAGATCTGTGTAGCCAGCGGCCTGGAGAGTGCCCGTACCGTCATGGAGCAGGTGAAAAACGGTGAGAAGGAGTATCACCTTATCGAGATCATGGCCTGCCGCCGCGGATGCGTTATGGGCGGAGGACAGCCGCGTCTGGCCGGCAACAGGACGAAGGCAGCCAGAACGGAGGGAATTTACAAGGCAGACAGTGTAGCTGTGATCAAAAAGTGTGATGAAAATCCGATGATCCAGAGCCTGTATGCGGGATTCCTGAAGGGAAAAGAACACAAGCTGCTTCACAATGAGGGCTATTGAGATTAAAATTGAGATTTAAAATTACTGACAGCCATTGATTATATGGCGAGAAGCTGATATGATGATCAAAGAATTACCTGACATGAAGACAGAGCCTGGCTCATCTGGGTGAAAGGTGCGGGAACAATATGAAGAATGACAGATCTGCCGTCATGGGAAGGAATCCCGACGGCAGGTCTGCATATGCTTTTTGATGCTGCATCCTTTCGCGGGTGCAGCATTCTTTTTTTAATCTGAAGGCGCGAGGGTGTGCGAAGCACACTTTTGTTTCGCAGATATTCGGCTGCACAGGGGTTCAGCCTGATATTTCAGACATGGAAATTTTGACGCAGAGGATGCGTTTTAAAACGAGGGAGGTATGGCATGGAAACACGGGTGGCGATCATGGGGATTATTGTAGAAAATACGGATTCCGCAGAAAATCTTAACATAATACTTCATGAATACAGAGAATATATCATCGGAAGAATGGGGATTCCCTACCGCGAAAAGAATATAAATATTGTCAGCATTGCGGTGGATGCACCCCAGGACAAAATTTCGGCAATGGCGGGAAGGATTGGAAGGCTGGAGGGAATCAGTGTGAAAACGGCATATTCCAATGTGATCACTCATGAATGATAAAATGACGGCCCTGATCGTGAAACTGTCAAAGGAGCATTCTCTGAGTCAGGAAGAATATGAATATCTGATCCGCCATCGCTCGCCGGAGGCGGCTGAGCTCTTGGCAAAGCAGGCCGTGGAGGTGCGGAAAAGGATCTATGGGACGGCAGTGTTTACCCGGGGACTGATCGAGATAAGCAACATTTGCAAAAATGACTGTCTGTACTGCGGAATACGCAGGAGCAATCATTCCTGCCAGAGGTACCGGTTGCGGGAAGCGGAAATCCTTTCCTGCTGCCAGGAAGGGTACGAGCTGGGGTTTCGCACCTTTGTCCTGCAGAGCGGCGAGGACGCTTATTTCTCGGATGAGCGGATGTGCCGTCTGATAGGCGAAATAAAAGGAAAATACCCCGACTGTGCCGTTACCCTTTCCCTGGGGGAGCGGAGCAGGGAGAGCTACCGGCGCATGTACGATGCGGGAGCTGACCGGTATCTGCTTCGGCACGAGACTGCGGACAAGGCGCATTATCAAAAGCTTCATCCAGCGGAGATGTCCTTTGACAATCGTATGCGGTGTCTGGAGGAATTAAAACAGATCGGCTACCAGGTGGGCTGCGGGTTTATGGTGGGTTCTCCGTATCAGACGGAGGCTGCGCTGGCGGAGGATCTGAAATTTATTGAAGTCTTTAGACCGGATATGTGCGGGATCGGCCCCTTCATTCCTCACAATGCCACGCCCTTTGCGGACAGAAAGGCCGGAACGCTGGAGCTTACCTGCTATCTGCTTTCCGTGATCCGTCTGATACATCCGGCGGTATTGCTGCCCGCGACAACGGCTCTGGGGACGATCGATCACCGGGGACGGGAAAAGGGGATCCTGGCGGGCGCTAATGTGGTGATGCCGAATCTCTCCCCCGTTGCCGTGCGGAAAAAATACGAGCTTTATGACAATAAGATCTGTACCGGAGATGAATCTGCCCAGTGCAGAAGCTGTCTTGCAGGCCGGATGAAGTCTATCGGATATGAAATCGTGACGGACCGGGGCGACATTAAAAAAATATAAGTGTATGGCCATGACCGGGAAATATCCCGTGGCCTGCGGAAAGGAAAAATTATGGCAAAATATGATCCAAAATCCATGAAGGCAGAGGAGTTTATCAATCATGAAGAGATTCTGGCGACGCTGGAGTATGCGGAGCAGAATAAAAATAATGCGGAGCTGATCGACCGCATTCTTGAGAAGGCGCGGCCGCAGAAGACCGCCACAGGAACAGTCTGTCAGGGACTTACGCACCGGGAGGCGGCGGTGCTTCTGGCCTGTGAGATCCCGGAAAAAGTAGAAGAAATGTATCAGATCGCAAAGGAGATCAAGCTGGCATTTTACGGGAACCGTATTGTGATGTTTGCTCCGCTGTATCTGTCGAACTATTGCGTGAACGGTTGCCTGTACTGTCCGTATCATTTGAAGAATAAGCATATTGCCCGCAAGAAGCTGACCCAGGAGGAGGTGCGCCGGGAGGTAATCGCCCTGCAGGATATGGGACACAAGCGGCTGGCCATTGAGGCCGGGGAGGATCCGGTGCATAATCCGATCGAATATATTCTGGAATGTATTGATACGATTTACAGCATTCAGCACAAAAACGGGGCCATCCGCAGAGTCAATGTCAATATTGCGGCGACTACTGTGGAAAACTACCGGAAATTAAAGGATGCAGGGATCGGCACGTATATTTTGTTTCAGGAAACGTATCACAAGGAAAGCTATGAAACACTGCATCCCACAGGCCCGAAGCATGATTATGCATACCATACGGAAGCCATGGACCGGGCCATGGAGGGCGGAATCGACGATGTGGGTCTGGGAGTTCTTTTCGGGCTTGAGCTGTACAAATACGAGTTTGCAGGCCTGCTGATGCATGCGGAGCATCTGGAAGCAGTACACGGCGTAGGGCCCCATACCATCAGCGTACCCAGGGTAAAGCACGCGGACGACATTGATCCGGATGTGTTTGACAATTCGATTCCGGACGAGATGTTTGAGAAGATCGTTGCCTGCATCCGGCTGGCAGTGCCGTATACCGGAATGATCATTTCGACCCGGGAATCCCAGGAGGTCAGAGAACGGGTGCTTGACCTTGGCATTTCCCAGATCAGCGGAGCTTCCCGAACCTCCGTGGGAGGATACACAGAGGAGGAGCGGCCCCATGATTCAGAGCAGTTTGATGTATCCGACCAGAGGTCCCTGGATGAGGTGGTGCGCTGGCTGATGGATCAGGGACATATCCCGTCCTTCTGCACGGCATGCTACCGGGAGGGGCGCACCGGTGACCGCTTCATGGCTCTGTGTAAAAACGGGCAGATCCTGAACTGCTGCCATCCAAATGCATTAATGACTCTGACGGAATATCTTGTGGATTATGCATCGGAGGAGACAAAAAAGGCGGGATTTGAGCTGGTTGAAAAGGAGCTGGCGAGAATCCCGAAGGAAAAGATCCGGGGGATAGCGGCGCAGCATATTGAGGATATAAAAAATTCCAACAGCAGAGATTTCAGGTTCTGATGGAGAGTTTGGATAAAAAGAGACCAGGCATAATGGCAGGAGGAACAAAGATGGGAATGAATGACGTGGTTTCTGCGGAACGGATCCACATTGGATTTTTTGGCGTGAGAAATGCCGGGAAATCCAGCGTTGTAAATGCGGTGACGGGGCAGGAGCTGGCCGTCGTCTCCGAGATAAAGGGGACGACGACAGATCCGGTAAAAAAGGCGATGGAGCTTCTGCCTCTGGGTCCGGTGGTGATCATTGACACGCCGGGAATCGACGATGAGGGTATGCTGGGGGAGCTGCGGGTAAAAAAGGCGCGGCAGGTGCTGAATCATACGGATGTGGCGGTGCTGGTGGTGGATGCGCTGCGGGGACTGCAGGCGGCGGACCGGGAGCTGATCTCACTGTTCAGGGACAAAAAAATCCCTTATATTATTGCCTGCAATAAGGCGGATCTGCTGGGAGGCTCCGCCGGAGGGAAGACGGACCGGGAGACGGACCAGGAGACAGGGCAGCACTCTCTTTATGTCAGCGCGAAGACGGGAGAAAATATTTATGAGCTGAAGGAACGGATCGGACAGCTTGTCCGGCAGGAGGAAAATAAAAAACGTATTGTGGGGGATCTGCTGGCTCCGGGGGATGTGGCGGTGCTGGTGGTGCCCATCGACTCGGCGGCTCCTAAAGGCCGGCTGATCCTGCCGCAGCAGCAGACCATCCGGGACGCCCTGGAGGCCGGGGCCATGGCGATGGTGACCCGGGAGAGCGAGCTTGTGCAGACTCTGGATTCTCTGAAAAGGAAGCCGCGGCTGGTCATCACAGATTCCCAGGCCTTTGGTCAGGTTTCCCGGGATGTGCCCGGGGATATTCTGCTGACCTCATTTTCTATTCTGTTTGCGCGGTACAAAGGAAACCTGGAAGCTGCGGTGCGGGGAGCCGCCTGGCTTGACCGGCTGAAGGACGGGGATACCGTTCTGATAGCTGAGGGATGTACGCATCACAGGCAGTGTGATGACATCGGCACTGTAAAGCTGCCGGGATGGATCAGAAATTATTCCGGAGCGGCGCTTCAGTTTGAATTTACCTCCGGCATGAGCTTTCCGGAGGACTTATCAAAATATGCGCTGGTGGTTCACTGCGGAGGCTGTATGCTGAATGAGCGTGAGATGCAGTACCGCATCCGGCAGGCCGGGGACGCCGGTGTGCCTGTGACCAATTATGGAACAGCCATCGCGCAGATGCATGGAATTCTTGCCAGGAGCCTTGAAGTGTTTCCTGAGATACACAGAATTCTTGAGTGAGAATATTTTTCGCAGAATGGAGAGACTGTATGCCGAACAGAACAAAATATGAGCTGGAAGCATCTTTGAAAAAGCTGCTTCTGCAAAAACCGCTGGATAAGATCACCATCAATGACCTGACCTCTGACTGCGGCATCAGCCGTATGGCCTTTTATTATCATTTTAAGGATATTTACGATCTGATCGAATGGGTCTGTCTGGAGGATGCCGCCAGGGCGCTGCAGGGGAAGAAGACGTATGACAGCTGGCAGGAGGGACTGCTTCAGATTTTTGAGGCGGTGCTGGAGAATAAGCCCTTCATCCTGAACGTATACCATTCCGTCAGCCGGGAGCAGATCGAGAATTATCTGTACAAGCTGACCTATGACCTGATCATGGGCGTGGTGGAGGAGAAGTCTGCGGGTACGGCGGTCACCCAGGAGGAGAAAGCATTTATCGCGGACTTTTACAAATACAGCTTCGTAGGCGTCATGCTGGACTGGATCCGGCAGGGGATGAAGGAGGATTATCACGGGATAGCAGAAAAAATCAGCCTTACGTTAAAGGGGAACATTGCAAATTCCATCCGCAATTTTACCGAAAAATAGTATGCCGCAGGGGGCGTAGGGCTTCGCGGTTTTTTATCAAAAAGAGGGGAATGATAAGTTTTTTATCATTGCCCCTTTTTTGTAAATTGAAATAAAGAGAAAAGACCGGTATGATACGGACATGCAGGAAACAAAAACGGCTTAGACGAGCCGGACATGCAGGAAGCAGAAACGGCCTTGATGGCCGGACATGCAGGAAACAGAAACGGCTTAGATGGGCCGGAACAATTGGAAAGGTGGTCATTGATATGGCAAAAAAGGGAACGAAGCTTTGTGTGACATCTGCACTTCTGGCGGGAGCAGGAGCAGCACTTATGGTAAAGAAATCAAAGGAAAATGAAAAGGCCGAAACGAAAAAGGCTGCAGGCAGAAAGGACGCGGCGGGAAACAGCGAGTACCGCAATACGGAGCGCGGTAAAAATGAAAAGAACAGCAAGGGTATTTATTACAGCAACGGTAATTATGAGGCCTTTGCAAGGCCGGAGAAGCCGGAGGGCGTAGATGATAAAAATGCGTACATTGTCGGCAGCGGCCTTGCTTCCCTGGCAGCGGCGTGCTTCCTGGTGCGCGACGGACAGATGCCCGGCTCCCATATCCACATTCTGGAGTCTATGGATATTGCAGGCGGCGCCTGCGACGGTATTTTTGATCCGTCCCGGGGCTATGTGATGCGCGGCGGAAGAGAGATGGAGAATCATTTCGAATGTCTGTGGGATCTGTTCCGCAGTATTCCTTCCATCGAGACGCCGGGGGCTTCCGTGCTGGATGAATATTACTGGCTGAACAAGCATGACCCGAACTACTCCCTGTGCAGGGCTACGGTTAACCGTGGGGAGGACGCGCACACCGACGGAAAATTCAATCTGAGCCAGAAGGGCTGCATGGAGATTATGAAGCTCTTTATGACGAAGGACGAGGATTTGTACGACAAGACCATTGAGGATGTGTTCGACGAGGAGGTATTTGATTCCACCTTCTGGCTGTACTGGAGAACTATGTTTGCCTTCGAGAACTGGCACAGCGCTTTGGAGATGAAGCTGTATTTCCAGAGATTTATTCATCACATTGCGGGGCTCCCGGATTTCAGCGCACTGAAATTTACAAAATACAATCAGTATGAGTCCCTGATCCTTCCGATGCAGAGATACCTGGAAGCCGCCGGAGTAGATTTTCAGTTCAACACAGAAGTGACGAATGTTATTTTTGAATTTAAGGAGGACAAGAAGGTAGCCACAGCCATCGAGTGCAAGGTAAAGGGAGTGGAAAAGGGAATCCTTCTCACCGAGAACGACCTGGTATTCGTGACCAACGGAAGCTGTACGGAGGGCACGATCTACGGCGACCAGAACCATGCGCCGAACGG